>JBGTBQ010000001.1:0-16868 GCA_041749275.1 Pyrinomonadaceae bacterium
CGACGGCGATGAACCGCCCCGCGCGCACCGCGCGCGAGATGCCGATCAGCGGCTCGTAGGGCGAGCCGGTCGAGACGCGCCGGCGTTCCCGTTCAGCCATTCGGGCCTCCCTCCTCCGGCCTATGCTTCGAGCTTCGCGTCCATCGTAATCTCCGCGTTAAAGAGACGCGAGACCGGACATCCGGCCTTGGCGTTGCCGGTCGCGGTCTCGAACGCCGCCTGTTCGAGTCCCGGCGCTTTCACTCTCACGTCGAGATGGACTCCCGTGATAGTGAAACCGGCGTCGGTCTTCTCCAGCCTGACGGTGGCCGTCGTGTTGATCTCCTCGGCCTTCGCGCCCGCGTCTTCGAGTTGTTTCGACAGGGCCATCGAGAAGCAGCCGGCGTGCGCCGCCCCCAGCAACTCTTCGGGGTTCGTGCCCGCGCCGTCCTCGAAGCGCGTGCTGAATGAATACTGCGCGTTCGAGAGCACGCCGCTCTCGGTCGAAACCGTCCCCTTGCCATCCTTGATCCCGCCTTGCCAGACTGCTGAACCTTTGCGTCTCATGTTTCTCCTCCTCAAGTTTGTTTTCGATAAAAGTGCGTGCGTCAATCCGCCGCGTCGCGGCGCAATGAAGTTAGCCCGCGCTCTTTACGTTCAGGCGCGCTTGCGCCCGAACTCTTCGAGCAGTGGGCGGATGCGTTCGACGACCGACGCGTGCACGACGCCGTTCGTCGAGACGAGGCCGTTGCGGTTGTGCACGTTCGGCGTGTTGTAGTGGAGCGGCTCGCCCCACAAGTCGGTCATCAACCCGCCGGCCTCTCTGAGAATCGCTTCGGGCGCGCACGTGTCCCACTGCTTCGTCTTGCCCGACAGATGGATGTACACGTCGCACCGGCGCTCGACGAGGAGGCCGACCTTGACGCCGACTGAGTGGCACTTGATCTCTTCGCGGATGCCGAGCGCGCGCACCATCGCGTCCATCTTCGGGCCGCGATGCGAGCGACTTTCGGCGAGCCGCATCCGCGCCAACTCCTTGTTGTCGGAGACGCGCAGCGGCTCGACCATCGCACCCGACTTTTCCGTCTCGACGCGCCGCTCGACCCACGCGCCGTGGCCGCGCGCGGCCCAGTAGAGCACGCCGGTCGCGGGCGCGTAGACGACGCCGAGGACGCTCTCGCCGCGTTCGGCCAGACCGATCTGCACGGCGAAGTCGCCCGTGCCCGCGATAAACCCGCGCGTGCCGTCGAGCGGGTCAACCATCCACACCCGCTCATGCGCGAGACGCGCCTTCGTGTCCACGGACTCTTCGGCGAGGATGCCGTCGCCGGGGAATTGTTCGCCGAGCGCGCGCACGATCAGCTCATTCACCGCGCGGTCGGCCTGTGTGACCGGCTCGTCGAACTCGTCCTTGTGCTCGACACGCAGCGGCCCACCGTAATACTCCAGCGCCGCCGCGCCCGCCGTGCGCGCGATCTCCAACGCGGCGCTCAACTCACGTTCATACACTTTCTTGGCGACCGGTTCCTTCAAGGTGCTCATCCGATAATTTCAACTTTCGCGCGACGCGACGCGCACGGCGTCGAGCGTGATCTCTAAATCTTTGCGCGTCGTGCGAAAGTTCGTGATCGAGGCGCGCAGCGCGAAACGACCCCGCAAACTCGCGTTCGACAGGTAAGCACGACCGCCGCGCTGAAGCCTGAACATGATGCGCGCGTTCATCTCATCCAGCCGCGCGTTCAAACGCTCGCGCTCTTCGCCGCCGGCCTGTTCAAGCGCGCGGCGCGCGCCCGGCGGCGCGTAGCGAAAACAGCAGATGCCGAGCGTGACGGGCGCCAGCAGCTCGAACTCTTCGCTCTCCGCGATGCGCGCGGCGAGATGCGCGGCGAGCGCGCAGTCTTCCGCAATCGCGGCGGCGATGCGTCGCGCGCCGTAGTAGCGCAGCGTCGCCCAGACCTTCAGCGCGCGGAACGGACGCGATAGCTCAACGCCGTAATCCCAGAAGGCGAAAGCCTCGTCCTCATCCTGCTCGAAAACCTTGATGTAGCCTTCCTCCGTCCCCGCGAACGCGACGCGCGCGAGTTCCGGGCGACGCATCAGCAGGCAACCGCAGTCCACCGGCGCGTAAAGCCACTTGTGCGGGTCGAGCGCCACGGAATCGGCCTCGGCAAGCCCCGCGAACAGATGTCGCCGCCCGGCGTCCGCCGCCGCGAGCGCGCCGTAAGCGCCGTCAACGTGGAACCAGAGTGTGTGGTCTCGTGCGACGCGCGCGATTTCGTCGAGCGGGTCAACCGCGCCCGTCGAGACCGTCCCCGCGTTCGCCACGACGCAGAACGGGCGCAGGCCCCGCGCCGCGTCCGTTTCGATCATCTCTCTGAGCGCGCGCACGTCCATCCGAAAGTTTTCATCCGACGCGACGGCGCGCACGTTCGCGCGGCCCAACCCCAACACGTCCGCCGCCTTCGGAATCGAAAGATGCACCTGATCCGACGCATAGACGGTCATCGGCGCGCTCGTCGCCCACAGACCTTCGCGCGAGGCGTCGTGCGCGACGGCTTCGGCCCTCGCCTCCGAATGCGCCGCGCCCGCAAAATGTTCGCGCGACTTCGTGCGGTGCGCGACGTAGAGCGCGATGAGATTCGCCATCGAGCCGCCGCTCGTCAACAACCCGCCACGGCTCTCGCCCGCTCCCGTGTAGCCGATCATTTCGGCGAGCCAGTTGACGACCGTCCGCTCAACCTCGGTCGCCGCCGGAGACGAACGCCAAGCGGTGACGTTCGCGTTGAGCGCCGCCGCGACGAACGCGCCGAACGCCCCGGCGTGCGTGGCCGGCGAAGTGACGTAGCCGAACATGCGCGGATGGTTGTTCACGCGAGCGTGGCGGGCGACCTCGCGGAAGTCATTTTCGAGCGCGTCGAGACCCACGCCGTCCACGGGAAGCGGCAGACGGAAGTGTTGTGCGACCTTCGCGGCGGACGTGTCGGGAAAGACGGGCGACTCGCTATCCGGCGCGAGCCATTCCAGCGCCAGCCCGACCATGCGCGCCGCGAGTTCGCGCGCCTCCGCGCCCGCGATGTCGAGCGACGAGGCGCGTCTTTCGTCCGTCCTGTCAGGCATGGCTCAAACCCTACCACAGCGCCGCCGCTTAAGTCGAAGCCGCAGTTCTTGCCGATCTTGAGCGTGGGGCAAGCAGCGATTCACCACAGAGACACAGAGGACACGGAGGACGCACGGAGAGTTAACTTCCTCTGTGCATCCTCCGTGACCTCTGTGTCTCCGTGGTGAAATTCAACGCCCGTATCACTCAAGTAACATGTCAAGCGAGGCCGTGCTGACACTCCTCGCCCGTCCTGCTAAACTTCCCGCATCAAAGGAGACACACCAGAATGCCCTTGCCCGGATTTGCCACGACCGAAGGCACGACACGCTACCGCGAACGCTTCGACGGCGCGGCGGCGGAAAATCATTTCCGTTTCGAGCAGGGGCTTTGGCTCTCTTCCATCGGCACGGGTACGTATCTCGGCGGGTGGGACGCGGAGACCGACCGCGCTTACACGGAAGCGGTCACGCGCGCCGTCGAGCTTGGCGCGAACGTCGTTGACACGGCGGCCAACTATCGTTTCCAACGCAGCGAGCGTTCCATCGGCGCGGCGCTCAAACAGTTGAGCGAAGGCGGCGCGTTCGCGCGCGAGGAGATCGTCGTCTGCACGAAGGGCGGCTATCTTCCTTTCGACGGCGAGCCGCCCGCGGGACAGGCGGGCGTCCGCGCCTATATCGAAGAGACCTTCGTCCGCACGGGCGTCGTGACGTTCGACGACATCGCCGGGGGAAGCCACTGCATGACGCCGCGCTACCTCGCGCATCAGCTCACGCAGTCGCTCCGCAACATGGATTTAGAGACGGTTGACGTGTACTACATCCACAACCCCGAATCACAACTCTCCGCCGTCACGCGCGCGGAGTTTGAAACGAGACTGCGCGCCGCCTTCGAGCAGCTCGAACAGGAGCGCGCTTCGGGGCGCATCAAACATTACGGCGTGGCGACTTGGAACGGCTTCCGCGTCGAGCCTCGCGCGGCGGGCTATCACTCGCTCGAACGAATGTGGGAGATGGCGCGCGCGACGGGCGGCGACGATCACGGCTTCCGCTTCATCCAGCTTCCTTTCAACCTCGCCATGCCCGAAGCGCTCGTCGCCGACAACCAGACTATGCAAGGCGCGCATGTCTCGTTGCTCGAAGCGGCGAAGGCGCTCGGCGTCACGGTCGTCGCCAGCGCCTCGCTCATGCAGGGGCAGGTCGCGCGCAATCTTCCCGCGCACATCCGCGAGCCGCTCGGCTCGCTTCAGACGGACGTGCAGACCGCCCTCCAATTCGTCCGCTCGACGCCCGGCCTCAGTGTCGCGCTCGTCGGCATGAGCCAACGCGCACACGCCGAAGAGAATCTGCAACTGGCGCGCGTCGCGCCCGCTTCGGCGGAAGATTACAGCCGCCTGTTTACGCAGGGTGAAGGGTGAAAGGTTTCTTGCGGCTCTGCCGCAAGCGCCGCACTCTTGAATGAGTCGTCATGCCCGAACAAGATATAAAATCATTCGCCGAGTTCTGGCCCTTCTACGTGCGCGAGCACAGCCGCGCGGCGACGCGCGCGCTCCATGCGGCGGGCACCATTACGAGCACACTGCTCCTCATCGTGCTTCTCTCGACGGGGCGCTGGCGCTGGCTGCCGCTCGTCCTCGTCGTCGGCTATGGCTTCGCGTGGGTCGGCCATTTCTTCGTCGAGCACAACCGGCCCGCGACCTTCAAACACCCGCTCTGGTCTTTCATGAGCGACTATAAGATGGTCGCCCTGATGCTCGTCGGACGGATGGGCGCGGAGGTCGAGCGCGCGACGCGGGCCAGCCGGGACGGAGTTTCGGTCAGTTGAATGAAGCGTGCGCCTCCGTCCGCCGCGACGCGGCGCGATAAATGCTCTTTCCCGGCCTTGAAAGTCTGGGCTAAAATCACCCGCCGCGACGCGGCGAGGAAGATTAACCATCGGTTAAATTTTGACGCGCTGACGGGAGGTATTCCATGCGCTCTTGCCTGACATTCCGATTAACGCCGCTTCTGTTAGCGGTCGTGCTCGCCATCTCTGTTGCTCACCGCGCGTCCGCGCAGCAATCCAGCTTGGGGCGTGTGGAGTTCCCCGTCACCACCGAGTCAGCCGAGGCGCGCGCGCACTTTCTGCGCGGCGTGGGGGCGCTGCACTCGTTCTGGTTCGAGGAGGCGCTCGCGGAGTTCCGCGCGGCAACGAAGGCTGACCCCGGCTTCGTGATGGGTTACTGGGGCGAGGCGATGGCGCTCAACCATCCGCTCTGGGCGGAGCAGGAGACGGAGACGGCGCGCGAAGTTTTGCGGAAGATCAAGGACGACTCGAAGGTGACGCCGCGCGAGCGCGCCTACGTCGCCGCCGTCCGCGCGCTCTACGGCGAGGGCGACAAGGAGGCGCGCGACGCGGCTTACGCCGCCGCGATGGAGAAGATTTACCGCGCGCACACGGACGACCTCGAAGCCGCCGCTTTTTACTCGCTCTCGCTGCTCGGCATGGTGCGCCCCGGCGAAAAGGGTTTTACGCGGCAGATGAGGGCCGGGGCCGTCGCGCTCGTTGTTTATCACCAGAATCCCACCCATCCGGGCGCGGCTCATTACCTCATCCACGCCTTCGACGACCCGGAGCATGCCATCCTCGCACTGCCCGCCGCGCGCCGCTACGCGGAGATTGCGCCCGAAGCGCATCATGCGCGCCACATGCCCTCGCACATCTTCATCCAGTTGGGGATGTGGCCGGAGGCTTCTGCCTCGAACGAGTCTTCGTGGGAGGCTTCGGTCAACTGGGTGCGCCGCAAAAATCTCTCACCGAACCTGCGCGACTACCACAGTCTCCACTGGCTCACCTACGTCTATCTACAACAGGGCCGCTACGAGAAGGCCGCCGAGTTGATCGCGCTCGTCCGCAAGGCGATGGCCGAGCCGGGCGCGGACCCCGCGCGAATGTCCAACTTCTATCCCGTCATGGCCGCCGCATATGTCGTCGAGACGGAGCGCTGGAACGAGGCCGATACTGTTTTCGAGACGCCGCAACCCGCGCCGGCAACGATGACGGCTCACCCGGCAAGCCCCGGCGCGCACGCCGCGCACGACATGCCCGCGCCCGTGCAAGGTTCGGGGCAACCCCTTCCGCGCTTCGCCTTCCAGCGTTCGTTCGCGCTCTCGACGCAAGGGCTGGGGCACGCGGCGCTGGGGCGCGCCGCGGAAGCCGAGAAAACAATCACGGAGTTGCGCGACCTCCGCCGCCAGTTCGAGGAGCGCGGCGGCCCCTTCGCCTATCGCGCGAAGCTCATCGAGATCAGGGAGCTTGAGGTTGCCGCCGCGCTCAAGTCTTCGCAAGGCAAGCACGACGAGGCGATTGAGTTGATGAAGCGCGCCGCCGCGCTCGAAGAAGAGACTTCGCCGCCTTCGGGGCCGCCCGACACGATCAAGCCTTCGCATGAGCTGTTCGGTGAAATCCTCTTGCGCGCGGGTCGCCCGAAAGAGGCCGCCGCGCAGTTCGCCATCTCGCTCACGCGCCAGCCCAACCGCGCGCGCTCGCTGTTGGGCGCGGCCCGCGCCGCCGCTAAGTCAGGCGACCGCGAGGGCGCGCAAGTCGCTTATACAAACTTCCTTCGCACGCAGGCACACGCCGACCGAGAACTGCCGGAAGTGAAAGAGGCCCGCGACTATCTCGCGCAGACCGCCGCGCAATATCGCGGCGCGCCATTACGATGAGACCGGCTCTCTGCCAGTAGAGAGCCGGTCTTTTATTCCGTTACCAAACTTTGGTTGGCGTCCTCTATCAATGCTGGTCTCTTGAGTCCCGATTGCGATGTGCCCGGAAGCCGGGATCGAGTTGGATGGCTCGTTGAAAATGTTTCTCGGCCAGCGCGTTCATCCCGAGGTTTTGCAAACGGAGGCCGATCATCCAATGAAAAAATGGGTCCGCGGGTGTGAGTTGGTCGGCCTGTTTTTGATAGGCGATGGCTGCTTCGGTTTTGCCCAGCGATGAGGCGGCGCCTGCGAGTTGATGATTCGCCATCACAAGGCGCGGATTGCGCTCGACGGCGTCGCTCCAAACCGAAATGGCTTCCTGCCTGCGTCCGAGTTGCCAGAGCGATTCGCCTCTTTCCTCACGCGCGAGAATCAAGTCGGGCGCTTCGCTTAAAGACTGATCGAGACTCGTGAGCGCCTGCTCGTAACGGCCCAGACGGTTCAGAATCGTGCCGCGATAGTAGAGGCTCAAGGCTCTGGCCTGCCCTTGTTGATGCGCGGCGGCGGCGGCGAGCAGCCGGACGGACTGCTCGGCGTCGCCGGAGAGATATTCAAACCACGCGAGCTTCGGCAGCGCCTCTTTATTTACAAACAGACCGTAATCCACGGCGGCGTGGAGATGTTTTTTCCCCGCGCCGATGTGCTCTTGATCCGACGGACTGAGCCACGGAGCGGGATTCGTCCGCGCCAGCGCCAGTTCGTCGGGAATCTGTATCTTCTCGAATGCGCGCTCGCCCCCGTATTCGTGATAGCGCACCCAGCCGCTGTGCGCGGTCACGCCCATCCACGGCAGCGCGAAACTCAAGAAGACCCACCCCGCTTTTCGCATCCGGCCAGCCGACTTCAAAGCGAAGCGGTAAAACGTCAAGTCCCTCGTCCTCAGCAAGCGCCATGTCTTGAGCGCGAGAAACGTCGTCACGCTCGCCCAACCGAGCGCCATCAAAAAGGGGATGAGCGCGTAGACGCCGCGCACCGCCAGAAAGCTTCCCAGAAACACGCAGGCGGCGACAATCTCTTCGGGCCACGTGATGGAGTAGCTCTTCTTAATCGCATTCGGTTTGGGCAGGGCGACCGTCGGTTTCCCAAAACCGAAATACAAGGCGTCGTTCGGACAGACGCTGACGCAGTCCATGCACTTCATGCAGCCCGGATCAACCACCATCCCGAATTGTTTCACCTCCGCGTGGACGAGGACGTTCGAGGTGCAGGTGGCCGTACAATGCCCGCACTGATTGCAGGCGTCGGTGACGCGAATCTTTCCGGGCGCGACCTTGTCGGCGAGACTGAAGAAGCCGCCGTAGGGACAGGCGTAGGTGCAGAAGCCTTTCGACCCCAAAAAATAGACGGTCATAAAGCCGCAGATGAAGAGAAAAGGAATAGCGACCGAGACCGGCGGGAAGGTTTCCCAAAAATTACTGGTCACCAGATGGTTGGTGAATGGGGGGATGAGCGGCTCGTTCTCAGGGCCGGCGAAGAAGCGATAAGCGGTCGGCCAGACGAACATATAGAGCGCGCCGACGAGCGGGACAAAGACCAGCAGCCGCGAGCGAAACGGCTTTGGCGTAAGTCCGAATTTCTTGAGAAGCCACGCGCAGAAATCCTGTAAGGCGAGGATGTGGCAGCCCCAGCCGCAGACAAAACGCCCGAAGATGAGCGTCGCTAAAATCGCCAGCGTAAAAAAGATGAAGCCCGCGTTGATCGCGCCGCGCTGGAGCGTGTACATGGCCTCGGAAGGCTCAATCGGCGAGATCGTCTGACCCATCAGACGCCACTGAATGATGTGCGCGACCATCAGCACATTCAGAGCGATGAGCGCCGCCGCGCGCCAGCGGCTGGTCATGGAGTGGCGGATACCGTTTTCCCGAGCCGGGGAATTTTTGAGAACCGGGAGTTGAATCGAACGCTGTTTCTTTACGTCCCGGCTAACACAACCACTTTTCATAAATCGCTCCACTCCGCACCCTAACGTCGGCGGCTGGCATTCTAAACCGGTCTTGATTAAAGCACCTAAAAGTTGTAACGTGGCCTCCTCTCGCAGCCGTTACATCCTAGACCTTATTACTTTGCGAATCCAAGAGGCTGAAATCCAGAAATATGTTGAAGACTATTCTCTCCCCTTTGCTTCCCTTCCTTCTGCTCTTCGGCTACGGTTCGAATCATTCGACGCCCCGGCTCACCCAGAAAGACACGAAAGGCGAGACCGGGACGCTGGAAAAGATGATCGCGGCAGATGGGAGCGCCGCGATGGAGATCGAACTCAACCGGCTGAGTGGAACCAACTCCCGTTCGCGCAAGAGTACGCTGCGTTTCGCGTTGGCGCCGGACTCGTTCTTTACGATTCTTGTTTTCAATGATGAATTGCGCGGGCCATTGCCCAGCTCGATGGGACTGGTCGCGCGGAATACCGCGTCTGTTCCCGCACCGCTGAATGCGTCCCTCAACCAACTCGTCGTCGAGCGCGCCGCATGGGGCGAGCCTTTTGAATTCGTCGTGCGCGACGGGAAAACGGGTTTCGTCTTTTTCTATATTGAAGGACATGTCTACGACTACGACGCCAAAGAGCGTCTGTTCAACATCGAGGCGGGAAGGCTGCTGCTGTCAGACGAGTTTGCCGGCGCGCTTGGGCGTCCGTCCGAAGCCGGGTCTATCGTCGGGAGCATCTCTCTCAAGGCCACCATGCGCGCGATTGAAATCACGCAAGTGGTCAACGGCGAAGTCGAATCGAACGTCCTGCCGCCCCTCGGCGGTTCGGCGGCGGATAGGATTCAACCCAACGCCGGGAGCGTTCCCGGCCCGGATGTCATCGTCGGAGACCTGTCGGGGCTGGCGCAATTCGACGGCAGCAGCGGCACGCAAGTCGGTCTCGCCGTCGCCACCGACTCTTGCAATGCCGGCACCGTGAGCCTGAACTGGTTTCAAACGCCGAATAACGACCACCCGGTGATTCCGCAAAATCTTTATCGCATGAGCGGCGGCGGCGCGAACAATGAACGCTTTGAACAGATTGGTCAATCCAATGTCAAACATGCGTTCACGGCCTTGCAACAAAACCTCTGCGAGTTTGGCTGCTCATCCTCCGGCACGGGCACGCTGCTCGGCTCCGGCTGCTCAGACCCTTACAGCGCCAGTCTGAATTCCGGCGGGACGAACCGCAATCTCGGTTCGCGCGCGTGGATCAATCCCTTCAACGGCGCTTTCCCGCGTGCCGACTCGGCGACGCCGCCAAACAGTCACACCGGCCATGCTCACACGGGCACCTCGCACAGGATTCTGGTGGAAATCAGCAACCTCAACACAACGCTGAATCCCGGCGCGACCTATTATGCCGAAGCACAGTACATCACGCCGCACGAGTACGCATGGTGTCAGACGCATCCCGGCCAGTGCAACATGTACAATAACGTCTCGCACCGCAAGTACAACGTCACCGGCACCGGCAGCCCTTTCAGCTTTTCGACGGGCGGCTCAACCACGGTGCGAGCGAAACCGGCCATCGTGCAATGGACGGGCGCGACATTTGTCCAGATCGAACCAGCTCCGGGAAGCGACGGCATCGGAATCGTCGCCTACAAGGTGACGAATCCATCGCCCGGAGTCTGGCATTACGAGTACGCGATTTATAATCAGAACCTCGACCGCGCGATTCAATCTTTCAGCGTGCCGGTGGGGGCCGGCGTGACCTTGAGCAACATCGGATTCCACGCGCCTCCACAACATCCCGGATGGGCGAATGATGGAACGGTCGGAAATACCGGCTACAGCAGCGCGCCATGGACACAGACGCAGGCCGGCGGCGCGTTGACGTGGAGTTCGCAAACCTTTGCCCAAAATCAGAACGCGAACGCTGTCCGGTGGGGCACTCTGTATAATCTCCGTTTCGACTCCGACCGCCCGCCCACGAACGCGAATGCGACCGTCGGCTTCTTCAAAACCGGAGCGCCGATAACCGTTGCGGTGCAAGGCCCCAGCGCCCCGCCCGCGGGCGAGAGCATCTCTGCGCGCGACGGCGTTGCCGCCGAGCCGGCCAGCGGCTCCGCGCCGCTGCACTTCACCGTGGCGCTCTCGGCCCCGGCGTCGGCGGGCGGCGTCTCGGTCAACTACGCGACGGCCAACGACACGGGCGGCGCCAACCCCGCGACGGGCGGCGCTTCCTGCGGCGGCACGGTTGATTACGTGAACACGAACGGTACGCTCAACTTCGCCGCGGGCGAGCGCCTCAAGACCGTCGCGGTCAACGTCTGCGCCGACACCGCTTCGTCGGAGACGAGCGAGACGCTGATGCTCAAACTATCGGGCGCGACGAACGGCAACATCGCCGCCGCGCAGGCGGTCGGCACCATCACGCAGCAGGGGACGGGGGCGGGAGCGGCGGCGGGCAGCTTCTTCATCAGCGAGATGAGGACTTCGGGACCCGGCGGCCCCGGCGACGACTTCGTCGAACTCTACAACAACACGGACTCGCCTTTGACGGTCGCGGCCTCGGACGCTTCACCCGGCTACGGCGTCTACACGATGGGCGCGAACTGCAACGCCACGCCGGTGCTCGTCGGCACGATCCCGAACGGCACGGTCATCCCGGCCAGAGGCCACTATCTGCTCGTCGGCAGCCAGTACGGATTAGCCGCCATCGCGGCGGGCGACCAGACGCTGACCTCGGACATCGGGAGCGACCACAACATCGCCGTCTTCTCGACGGCGGACGTGGGCAACATCTCGACCGTGACGCGGCTCGACGCCGCCGGCTTCGGGGCGAACACGGGCGGAGGCGTCTGCGACCTCTTACGCGAGGGCAACACGCATCCGCTGCTCTCCGGGAGCACGACGCAGCACTCGCTCTTACGTAAGCAGTGCGACTTCGTTTCGGGCGTCGGCTGCACCGTGCCCGGCACTCCGAAGGACACGGGCGACAACGCCGCCGACTTCATGTTGGCCGACACGGAGGGCACGCTCATCCCCGGCGTTCAGCAGAACCTCGGCATGCCGGGGCCGGAGAACATGGCCTCGCCGCTCAAACGCGACGCGACCATCGCGCTTGCGTTGCTCGACCCTTCGGCGCCGTCAAGCACGACGCCGAACCGCGCCCGCGACTTCATGTCCGACCCGTCGAACAACGCGACCTTCGGCACGCTCTCGATTCGCCGCAAGGTGACGAACAACACGGGAGGAGCGGTGACGCGGCTCAGGTTCCGCATCGTGGACATCACGACCTACCCGCCCCCCGCCGGCACAGCCGACCTGCGACCGCTCACCTCTCCGCTCGTGGTCGTCAACTTGACGGGCGGCGGCGCGGTCAACGTTCAGGGAACGACGCTCGAACAACCGGCCAGCCAACCGAATGGCGGCGGCGTCAACTCCTCGCTGTCGGCGGGGACGATCACGTTGGGCGCGCCGCTCGCCAACGGCGCATCCGTCAACGTGCAGTTCCTCCTCGGCATTCAGAAGACGGGCGCCTTCCGGTTCTACGTCGTCGTCGAAGCCTTGCCGTAAACGACACGCACCGGGGCGGGTGATACCGGCGCACAAACCAGAGGCCGCGTGAGTTGTTCACTCACGCGGCCTCGCCCATTTCCATCCGTCTCAACGAAGACCGGCCTCTACTTCATCATAACTTCCGGCGCGGCGTGCGGCTCGACCGCCATGCGCCACGCGCTCCGTCGCGCATGGCGGTCGCTCGCGGCCCTCGCTTTAGCTTTAGCACGGAATCAATGCGACGCCTCGTCAGGCTGCGCGCTCACTTACACTTGAAGAGGCGCACCGCCTGTCCATGCTTCAGTTTGTAGGCGCCGATCTCTTTGTCCGAGCTTTCGTAGCGAATGGTGAGCGTCAGCGTATCGCCTTCGATTCGGCCCGCGTAGCGCGCCGGAGTCGCTCTCCTTTCCTCATCATCATGCCGGACGGGGCCGCCTTCCGAGACAAACGTTCCTTTCACCTCGAAGCGCCCATCGCTTAAGACGAGCGGCCCTTCGAGCACGCCATGCGCGCAGGCGAACTCGATCCGCGCGTCCGCGTCCGAGACCTCCAGCATGACCTGTTGGCCGCCCCAGAGACCCGTGGCGAGTCGCTTATCGTCCGGCGACGTGTCCGCGCGTTGTGCGTCCGCCGCGTCACGCGGGGCCGCGTCTCGCGCGTCGTTCTTCGATGGGGTTTGCGAGTTGTCGTTCATCTGCTTTGTCTGGGAAGGGGTTTGCGAATTGTCGTTCATCCGCTTCGTCCGGCACGCTCCGCCTTGCACGGCGAGCGCGAGCGTTGACGACAGGATCAGGGTTATCAGTTGCACGTTCATACTATGAACCTTACGAACCGGCGGCGACAAGCCGTCGCGGGTCACGTCATTCCGTCGCGAGAGCGAAAATCCGTTGTCATCAAGTTTAAGGAAGGCGAGAGGGGCAAGCGCGAAGGGATGACCTCGGCGCTTCCGCCTCTCGCTTTGCGCCTTACGTGGCCTCGTCGGCGACCGTCTTCTCTTCGTCCGCTGCTTGTTGCCCGCCGCTCGCGCGCCGCAGGTTCTTCTGGTAGAGATAGGAGACGGCCAACAGGATCGCGCCGAGGACGATGAAAGAGATGATGCGATAGATGCGGTCGAGCGCGGAGAGGTCGAGGAAGAAGACCTTCAGCGTCGTCAGGCTCAGGAGCAGCAGACCCAGCACGCGGAGCAGACGATTGATTTTCAAGTAGCCAAAGAGCAGGAGTCCTCCGCCGTAGACCGCCCACACGAGCGAGAGCGCGAGTTGTTGCGCGAGCCGTACATCGCGCAGCGCCAGCGCGTCCACCGCGCCCGCGCGCGTGGCGAAGTAGCCGACCGCTTCCGCCGAGAGCGCCACGACCGCGAGCACGTGCGCGGCGACGGTGGCGGCGGGGACTATCTTCAATTCCTCGTCGAAAATTTCAGGCGACCGCCGATAGTTTCTATAAACCGACCACAGCACCGCGATGGTCAGCGCAAATGAAGCGAAAGTGAGATTGAACAGCGGCGCGGGCCAGAGCAGGTCGTAGAAGCTCACGTCCCACGCGAGCAGTTTGACGGCAACGAGCACGAGCAGCACGAGCGCGCCGTAGCGCAGCGCTTTTAAGTTGCGGCGCACGCCGAGCCAGTGCAGCGCGGCGGCGTAGAGCGCCCACACGACCGTGAGCGCGAGCGCCTTACTGTTTTCCAGACGCGCCCATGGCGATGGATTGGCCGGCGAGTCGCCGACGACGAGCCGCGCCGCCGCGCGTTCGAAGATGCCGACGGCTTCGAGGCTCAACCCGCCGAGCGCGACGAGGTTCGCGGTCAGCAGTAGAGCCGGCACGACGACCGCGCGCTCTTCCTCGCCGACGGCCCTTGCGCCCGCGCGGCGGTACAGGAACGCCACGGCGAAGACCGACAGCGCCACGAGCGCCCATGCCATAAAGCTTTGATTGAAGACCGGCACGTGCCACTCCGCCGCGTAGTAACGAGAGTCGAACAGGAAGATTTTCAACACGGTCGCGGCCAACAGCAGCAGCGCCCCGAAGCGCAGCAGGCGCATCCGCCGCGCGAGACCCAACGCCACGAGCGCCGCTCCATAAAAAGTCCACAGCGTCGTCAAAGAGAACTGCCGCGTGTTCTCGACGAAGCGACCGTCGGCCCAGTTCTCCGGCGCGACGCGAACAAGCCGCGCGTTGAAATAATCGTTCACGTCGAGCGTCAGCAAAGTGAACGCCATCAGCGCGCCCATCATGGCAAAGAAGGAACCGATGACGGAACGCTCTCCCGCTTCAACCTCGTTCTCGTTTTCGCGCCGGTACGCCCAAGCCGAACCCAAAAGCGCGCCGACGAGTGCGGCGCATGACAGCGCACGACGATTCAAGAGCGGCACGAACTCCGCCGCGCCCTCGCGGAAAGCGAAGTCTCGCACGTCCCACGCGAACCAATGCCCCACCGCCACGGCGAAGACCATCAACGCGGCGTGTCGCGCCGCGCTCTCTTTCGCGCGCAGACCCACCCACGTCAGCATCAACCCTTCCGCCGCCCAGCCAATCGTGACCCAATGCTGGTCGGTCTGAATCGCCACGGCCATCGTCAGGAAGGTGACGCCCGCGCCGGCGTAGCCGTAGACGAGCAGGCGGTCTTGGCGGTTCCTCGTCCACGCCGCCAGAAAGAGCAGCCCGTAAAAGCCCGACACCGTGAGCGCATATGCGCCCAAGCCCCGTCCGTAACCCGCTTCGTCGAGCAGCGTGTAGCTCGCGCCGAAGTAGAGCGTGGCGCTACAGATGACGAGCAGCAGGTCGGGCCAGCGCGTGCGCCGTCGCGGCAGCACGTTGTGCGCGACGGCGAGCGACGTGAAGAGCAGAAAAAAGAGCGTCAGGAAAAAGATGGTCGGCCACAGCTTCTCCTGCCGGTAGTGTGCGAAGTGCCAGCCGAAGAACATCAGCGTCGTACACGCGAACGACATGAAGTCGAGACTGCGCCAGCGTTTGAAGTAAGCGAGCGCGAGCACGCCCGCGTCGAGTAGCGCGACGTAAGTGAATAGACCGATCTGATTGTCGCGCCCGGTCGAGAGCAAAAGCGGCGTGAGGAAGCCGCCGATCAGACCGAGAATGGCGATGGCGAGCGCGTCGTGTCTGACCGAGAGCAGCACGGCGACCATCGTCACCAACGCCATCAAGACAAAGGCGACGGGTTGTTCAACGAGCCGATAGAAGTTGAAGGCGGCGTAGATCGAGAGATAGAGAATCAGGATGCCGCCGCCCGACAGCACGTAGGCATATTGTCTTAGCCCGCGCGCGCGCAGGCGGTCGGCGAAGAAGAGGATGCTGAGTCCGGCGGCGGCTCCCAACGTGACGCGACCCGCCGGCCCGATCCACTCGTTCTCGAAGGCGTACTTGAGGAAGAAGGCGACGCCGAAGGTGAAGGCGATGATCCCGATCCAGTTGAACCAGCTCCCGCCGATTATGTTTTCGAGGTCGCGCCGCGCGGGCGGAGCGGGCGGCGGCTCTTCCTGTCGGGTTGCGCCGCCGAATTGATTGCCGCCAGCCCCTGCGCCTGTTGTTTCGTCGTGTGACGCGCGCGGCGGCGGCGGGGAAGCGTGCGGGGAAGTTTGCCTCTCACGTTCCGGTGCGGGCGTCCGTCCCGTTTCAGGTTTCGAGCGTTCATCCCGAACTTCCGTCGTGGGCGGCGACTCGATGCGAGGAGACGCAGGCGGGAGAGCCGACTCATCCCGCTCGTCAACGATTGATTCGTAGAGCGGGCGGCGCTGCCCGGCGTGAATCCGTGGCGGCGGAGAGTCGAGGTTGAGGCGGCGCTCGATGGCGTGCAACCGCTGCGTGTTCGACTGCAACACGCGCTCAAGGTGGTCGAGACGCTCGATGAGCCGTTCGATTGCGTCTCGTGAAGCGTCCTGTTCGGCCATCGGTTCTCCTCGCGGCGGTTCGTTACGGGACGGGGGGAGCAGCCGGCGGAGATGCTCCGGCATGGTTCACAACGCCTGCGCTCGATTCAAACGCTGATTCATGGCCGTGCGCCGTGGGGAGCCTCTCCTTCAACTTCGGCTTCACGCCTCCTTTTTTCGAGCGCGGCGGCGATGCGGTTCTCCAGCACCAAATCGGGCGAGTAGTTTTCGAGTTGGAGAAAATGCGCGGCGGCGCGGTCGAGCGCGGCCTGTGGGACGAGGCCGACGATCTCGCTGCCGAGCACCTCGACGCCCAATTTCTCAGCCTCGCGCCGGACGGCCTCGAAGGCTTGATGAAGGTTCGTCTGCTCGTAGCTCGTCAGGTTCATCGAGACCTGCGCGATGCCGCGGCTCTTAAGCTCGAAGCCGAGCGCCTTCAGATGCGGCAGCCCGCCGCCCCGCGCGCGCACGGCCCGCGCGATTTGTTTCGCCGCCGCGAGGTCGTTCGTCTTCAGGTTGACGTTGTACGCGATGAGCAGCGGGCGCACGCCGACGATGCAGGCGCCCGCCGTCTCGTGCACGGCGGAAGCGCCCACGTCGGGCGCGCGTTCGGGCAGCCTCCCGATCTCTTCGCGCAGCAATTCAAAGCCGCCGCGCCGCACGTCCGCGAGGTTGACGCGTTCGGGCCGGAGCGCCGCG
>JBGTBQ010000002.1:0-3453 GCA_041749275.1 Pyrinomonadaceae bacterium
GACCGTGTGCGGCAGCCCCGTCGTCGCGCCCGTCAGCACCACGCAGTCGCGCGCGGCCAACTCGCGCCCCAACGCCTCACACTTCTCGCGCAGAGAGGCGGCCACGCCTTCGGGCAGCGTGTCGCCCGCCGAACCCATGACGCCGACTTTGATTCGCATTAACAGCGTGACTTGAACGATTGAGACTCAGCGACCGAAAGCCGTTCAGGAAACCACCGTTCTCAGCTTGATGCAGGGCGGCGCGATTCAGCCGCGCCGCCCCTAACTACGCCGCCTTCGTGCGTTTCTTCAGCGAAGAGATGTACTTGGGCAGGTCAGCGTACTTGATGAAGTGCTTGCCGACCATCGGCACCAGTTGTTCGATGCCCTCATTGACGACAACCGGCGTCAGACGCTTATCCAAAGCATCAGCCATCCCCATCTCGTACCTGATCCACGGACTATCCGCGGAGTGATCCGTCAGGAGCACGATGACTTCATCAGACTTGCCTATTGTGTTCATGATCTTGGAACGCAAATCCACGCCGGGCTGGAAACTCTCTTCGTCGCGAAAGACTATCACGCCCGCCTCCATGAGCCTGCGTGCAAGGTCTCTTGCCAGCTCGACATCTTTGAGTGAGTGACTGATGAAGACTCGATAACTCATGACACTTTCCTTCCAGCTTTGCTCAGACGTTTTTTGATTCGTCCCGCTAAGTCTAACAGGAAGTCATCGAAGTCGTTAAGATCAACGGACTTGATGCCTTGCAGCGGGGCCAGCCCTTCGGCAGGGGCAAGGTTGTTGAGGATGGGAGTGATTCTTTTGCCCTGCCCATCCGCAAGTGCGGCTTCGTAGATCACCCATTGCGAGGTGATGCTGTTTGCCGATAGTAAAATGACGGCTTCATTCGAAGCGCGAATCCCACGCTTGATCGAACGGCGAATTTCATCGCCGCCCCGCAGGTCTTTCACATCAAGCCACGTTTTCGCGCCCAGAGCTTCAATCTCTTTAGCGACCTGTTTGGCAATCCACTTCTCTTTGGAAGAGTGGCTGATGAAGACCGTGTAAGCGGAAGGCTCGGCGGACTCAAGTTGCTTTGCCTTCCGCTGCACAGCCGCCGAAGGTTTCCGGGATTTTGGTGAGGAAGCTTTTCGCGCCATGAGAATTCACCTGTCGGTTGTCGCCTGTCCTTTGTTCCGGTACTTCTCAAACCAACCACGCAAGTAGAGAATCTGCGAGACGCGGTTCGATGGATGGCGCAACGCGAACTCGGCGTTGAAGCCGTGGAACTCGTCGGCGAGGCGCACCATCGCGGTGTCCACTTTTCGCAGCTTGAGGGCGCGGTAATACTGCTCGGTCTGTTCGAGCGGCGTCCGCAGGTCGAGGTCGCCCGTCAAGATCATGGTCGGCGTCTTGACGTTGCCGACATAAGTGAGCGGCGAGCGGCGGAGGTGCTCCGCTGGGTCTTCCCACGGGAGCTTTTTGAAGTTGTAGTACCAGTCCGCGCCGTCGGTCGTGCCGACGAAGGAGTACCAGTTGACGACGGGCTTCATCGCCACGGCGGCGGCGAAGCGGTCGGTGTGGCCGACGATCCATGTCGTCAGGACGCCGCCGCCGCTGCCGCCCGTGACGAAAAGGTTGCGCTCGTCCACGGAGCCGCGTTTGACGACCTCATCCACACCGCGCATGAGGTCGTCATAGTCCTCGCCCGGATAGGCGTTGTTGATGGCGTTGCCGAACGCCGCGCCGTAGCCGGTCGAGCCGCGCGGGTTGGTGTAGAGCACGAGATAGTCTTCGGCGGCGTGGTTCTGGAACTCGAAGTTGAAGCCGACGCCGTACATCGAGTGCGGGCCGCCGTGGATGTAGAGCATCAGCGGATACTTCTTCGATGAATCGAAGTCGGGCGGCTTGACGATCCAGCCCTGAATCTTCATCCCGCCCACCGAGTCGTACCAGATTTCCTCGACCGCGCCGAGCCGACGGCCTTCGAGCAGGTCGTCGTTGACGGCGGTGAGCCTGCGAATCGCGGCGGGCTTTTTGAGGTCGAAGGCGACCACGTCGAACGGCTCGTTCGCGGCGGAGCGCGTCGCGGCGGCGAGGCCGCTCTTGCTGACGGAACTCGTGTTGAGAATATGTTTTCCTTCGGTCACCTGTCGCGGCCCGCCGCCTTTGACGGATTGGAAGAAGAGGTTGTTGCTGCCTCGATCTTCCGCCGTGAAGTAGATGCCGCTCCCGTCCTCGGCCCAGATGAGGCCGGCGGGCGAGCGGTCGAAGTCGGGCGTCAGGACGCGCTTGTTCGTGCCGTCCGAGTTCATCAGGTAGAGCTTCGTGACCGTGTAGGTGTTGTTCGTTTGGTCGAAGCCGGTGTAGGCGATGAGCTTGCCGTCGGGCGAGACGGAGGGGTTGGTGTCCGGGCCGTTGCGGTCGGTCAGTGCGCGAATCGCGCCGCCGTTCAGAGACACCGCGTAGATGTCCGCGCCGCCACGGATATATTCGGCGCCTTCTTTACGCACGCCACTGAAGACGATGGTGTTCGAGTCGTGCATCCATTCGGGCGCGCCATGCTGGTAGTCGCCGTCGGTGAGCTGCCGCGCCGCGCCGCCCTCGGCGGAGATGACGAAGACGTGCGTGAAGCCTTCTGGACGCCAGCCGGAGCCGTCGGCGCGGTAGTTCAAACGGTCAACGACGCGCGGCGGCTCGACCCACTTCGCGCCTGCCGGGCGCTCCGGCATCTTGATTTTCAGACCGGGGTTGCCGGGCACGAGCATGTTGAAGGCGATGCGCTTGCCGTCCGGCGACCACACGAGATTCGAGGGCGCGCGTTCGAGGCGCGTGAGCTGCGTCTCGCCCGGCGCGTCCATCCATTTGACGAAGACCTGCGCGCCCGTGGGCTGGCCCGGCGCGACGTAGGCGAGCCGTCTGCCGTCCGGCGACCACGCGGCTTGCGAGCCTTTGACGAAGAAGCGATTGCGCCCCCCGTCCGCGTCCATGATCCAGATTTCGTCCTCGTACTTGTCGTTGACTTTGTCCGTCCAACGCCGCGTGTAGACAACCTGCCTGCCGTCGGGCGAGATTTGCGGCGCGGCGACCATCTCCCAATCGAGGAAGAGGTCAACCGTCAAGCGGTCGCGCCTCGTCTGCGCGGACGAGACGGAGACGAACAGCGCGATGAGCGCGAGCATGAATAGGGCGGTGCTTTTTCGTCGCATTTTCGATGAGCCTTTCCGTTCGCTGAAGGGTTGAAGGTTGGATTGAAGCCCCCGCGCCGCGTTCAAACTCCGCGACCCCGCGAAGACGCGGCGGCGAGTAAAATTATTGTGTGGGGATGATAGATCAATGGTTCAGACAGAATCATGCGGCGATTGCGCCGTAAGTTCTGAGATAGTCATACTGGGGGTGATTTTTTATCAACGTCGGCTCCAAAGCTAACTTGGAAATAACCAGATCGAGCAGATGTTCATTGAAAGCTCGTT
>JBGTBQ010000003.1:0-9619 GCA_041749275.1 Pyrinomonadaceae bacterium
GGGGCTGACGTGCGGTCGTCCCGCGCTTTATAGCAGCTTGCATTTGGATGCGACCGTTTAGAGGCGGGCATTGCCCGCCTCTAAACGATGGCCGATTGGGTGCACCCAATCGCAAATCGCTATAATTTTTTACTTACGTCAAACGACTTTGCTATGCTCTCTCCATCCTCGGAGACCACGGGCGGACATCAGCAAGGAGGCTCAAGTCATGCCGGAGCTTGAAACCATTTCGCAGCCTGAAGTCAATTTCTCACCGCTGCTGCGCCGGTACACGCTCGAAGAGTTCTGGGCGCTGCCGGAACCGGAAGGCCGCGCGCACTACGACCTCATCGGAGGCTACTTGTTTGTGGTCCCACCGCCGGATTATCCACACGGCGATATAGGCAGCCGCTTGACCAACTCACTCGTGCTTTTCCTTGCGACTCATGGGAAACCGGGTTCTGTCTATCACCCGCGCGAGGCGGTCTGGATTGACGGCACTTACGTCGAGCCGGACATGATGTACGTCTCGCACGAGCTACGCGCGCGGATGGGCGAGCGGCGCACTTCCGCCGACATCGTTTTCGAGTACCTCTCTCCGAGCACGGCCAACTACGACCGGACGACGAAGGCCGACACTTATCTCGCGCTCGGCGTCCGCGAGTTGTGGCTGGTTGACATCGAGAATGCCGGCGTCGAAGTGCGGAACGCGAGCGCGCGCGAAGGCCGCCCCGTGTGGGAGAGACGAGTTTACGCGGCGGGCGAGTGGGCGGAGTCGCAGGTCTTGGCGGGCTGGCGCGTAGCTGTTGATGAGCTGTTCGACGGGTTAAATCGAAACAGATGACATTGGCACACGAAGAAAAAACTATCCACGAAGCGACACGAAACAACACGAACCGAAGGACACGAATTTTCGTGTATATGGCTTCGTGTCGCTTCGTGTCGCTTCGTGGATGATGTTCTGCTTCCTGTCCCAATCTCGTGTGCTTCGATTTAATCTGAGACGACTGGCTTTTAATTCTGCACTCTGCACTCTGACTTCCGCACTTCCTCACGCTCACTCACCTCGCACACGCTTGAGCGAGTCACGCACTATCTCAAGGTTATACGGATCGCTAAGTCTGGCGAAGAGCGCCTCGGATTGTTCGTACCACCGTATCGCCTCCGTCGTGTTGTTCTGAGCTTCCGCGATCCTCCCCAACTGGTGAAGGGTGCCGGCCTGCCCGTGCTCGTTGCCGATGCGCTCCGCGATGGCGAGACTCTGCCGATACCACCGCTCCGCCTCCTCCAACTGCCGCCGCTCCTCCGCGATCATCCCCAACTGGTGAAGAGCGACGGCTTGGTTTTTGGAGTCGCCCGCTCTTTCAAAGTGCTCTTGCAGGCGAAGATGTATGGCTCTTGCAGCATCGAAATCGCGGCGATACCCGGCAATTTCCGAACGATGCCCCAGCAGAGCGCGCCATAAATCTTCCCGACCGGATAACGGTTCTCCGCCCTCGTCCGTGTTTTCGTCCTCAAGTTCTTCCACCAGCCGCTCCCATTCAACCCAGCGGCCCTGTGTGGTTAGAAGTTTTTGCAATCCGTAGAGTATTCCATGCACTGCGCTCCAGTCCTCATGCCGCCGCGCGAGGCGAAGGGCGTGCATCAGGTTGGACTCTTCAGCGCGGAGAAGTGAGATGGCAAGGTTCGTACTTGTTTGGAACAACCTGAACAAGTAGTGCGCGTAAGCGCCATAAGCGGCGGAGAAGGCTTTTTCCAGCCAGTCGAGATGGGCGGGAAACGATTCGCGCATCAGATCGTGGAAGAACCACGGCAGCGCCGGGTGTACCGTGTAGTAGCCCTCTCCCGCGCGTCGCAGCAGCCCGATCTCCGTCGCCGCGTCCAGCATCTTTATCCATTCCTCACGCCCCAGACCTTTGAGCGCGTCGGGCGACCCGTCAACGTGCTGGCAGATGGTTGCCAGCACGTTCGCACTCACGAACCCCTGAAACAAAGCGAGCGCGCCGAGGCGACGACGGAGCGCGGCGTCGAGCGCGTCGAGACGGTAGGTGAGCGAGGCCGAGAGGGAGCGTTCGCGCCCCTGCGCGGGGTCGTCTTCGCTCAGGTTGACCTCGCCCGCTTGCAGTGCGCGGAGCAGCGCGTCGGGCGCGGCGCGCTTCAGTTCGGGCAGGATGGCTTGAATCGCCAGCGGGTTGCCGCGCAGGTATCCGAGCAGGTCGTTGTACTGCGGCAGGGCTTTAATCTGTTTGGCGTCCAGCCCGGCCCGCCCCATCACGCGGACGGCCAACTCCTGCGCCTCGGTCAGCTTCAGCCCGCCGACTTCGACGCGGCGGTAGATGTTCCCCAACCACTTCTCATCGCGGCGGCTGGTGACGATGACTCTGGTGCGCCCGCCGCGCAGGGCGCTCAGAAAGTCGCGCAGCTCCTTCTGCTCTTCCGGCTTCCACGCCGACGGCGTGCCCGCCGGAAAACCCGCGACCGGCTCGAAGTTGTCCCAGATGAGCAGGCAGGGCACTTGCTTGAGGACGGACAACGCGACCTCGCGCCGCCGTTCGGATTTGACTTGATGCCACTCGACTTGCAACTGCTGAAGAATCGCCGCGCCGAAGAGTTGGCCGACGCGGTCGCAGACCTGCGCGAGCGGCAGGTAGCGCTCGAAGCGGAAGAAGAAGATGGGGCCGTCGAGCGCGCCCGTCTCGGCCCACCAGCGCGCGAAGCCCGCCGCCATCTCCGTCTTGCCGACGCCCGCCATCCCTTCGAGCAGCACGACGGTCTCCGTGCGGAAGGCGCGCTCAAGGTCGAGCGTCACGCCGTCGCGCCCGACGAAACCGAAGGCGGGCGGCTCCGGCAGATCAATCTCCGCGCCCGCCTCGGCCTGTCTGTCTTTCAGCAGATTCGGGTTGAGATGCAGCTCGCCGAGCGGTCTCGAAATGGCGCGGACGGGCGCGGCCTCGAACAAGATGGGCACGACCCAATCGCGCAAATCAACTTCGCCGACCGGCGACATGCGCTGCGGGTGCGCGCGTAAATCCTCGCGCGCATGAGAGACGGCCCGCGACAGCTCGTCGCCCCTCAGCAGGCTCGCATAGAGAGCCGCCATGAAGCGCACCGCTGACTGGACGTAGACCGAGTAGGCCATCGCCACCACGCCGCCCGCGCCCGCCTTGAGCAGTTCGTTGCCGACCGACGTGTAGAGCGCCTCCGGGTGCGTCATCCCCGATTGGCAGGCGTTGAGCAGCACGACCGGGAGCTTCTTGCCCGCCAGCGCCCCGCCCAGCTCCGCGCCCGTCACGCGGCGCGGCTCGTCGCCCTCGCCCTCGAACAACAGCAGCCCGCGCATGCCCGCGCCGTGCGTAAACGTCCCGTGCCCGTCGAAGTGCAGGACGTGATAAAAGCCCGGCCTTTCGTTGAGCGTCCGCGAAAGTTTCTCGAACGTGGGCGGGCGCAGGATGTCGAGCCGGATGTGGTCGCGGAATGGGCGGAACAGCTCAAGCAGCGGGCGCGCGACCGACTGAAAAGGCACGTCGCCTTCAGGCCCGCCGGGACGGCAGATGACCATCAGGATGTTGAAAGTCTCCGCGTCGTCCGGCGCGTCCGGCGGCTCGAAAATCAAGTCGGGCTGGCTGCGGACGAAGGCGTGCGCGAGACGCGCGAGGTCGCCGTGCTCGCCCCGCGTCGTGTCGCGCATGAACTCCCACGGCAGCGCGACGCCCACGGGGTCGGCGGCGTGTATGACGACGCGCGTGTTCGCCAACTCGTCCGCCACGTGCGCGTACAGCGCGGCGGTCTCGCGCTCGCCGAAGACGGCGTCGAACAACTCCGCGCCCAGTCGTTCCATCAACGCCTCGACCTGCGCGGCGCGCTCACGGAACTGGCCCCACGGATAGACGAGATACTCTTCCAGATACCACTGAATTTCACGGCGCTGCTCGTCGCCGACGGTGAAGCTGAACGCGGTCTCACGCTCCTGCGCCTGCGCCCCCTCGCGCGGGCAATAAGCCACGCGCGCGCGCGCGCCCTGCTCCCCTTCGGCGGGTGCGTGAAAGATGGTGAGTGATTTCATAGTGAGATTCTTTCCGAGATAGCGGTCAGTGCCAGCCAACCGATTATCAGAGATGCACCTGCCGTGCTGAGACACACGATACTTGACATCCCTCAAGCTGAACAAGAGCATCTGCCGGCGCAACTGCGGGCCGCCCGTGACGGCCATTGGTTGGCCGTCCACATTTGGTTGCTCTGCGCTGCCGGGCGCACCCCGACCGAGATCGTCGCCGCGCTCTGCTGTTCACATTCCAGCGTCTACCGCACGGTGCGCGCCTGCCGGAGCGCGGAACTGACTCCGGGGCCGGCTCGCCCGCGTGGGTGTCTGCGTGCGGCCAACCGCGCGGGTGAAGCGTGGCTTTCGGTTGACATCCGAATTCCTGAGCCATATCGTAATTTGCGCGTGCAACAGTTGAGGGAAACGCTCGCCACACATCTCCGCCACGCCGCCACCCGGCGCTATTTGAAATTGAGGTTCACTACAATGAAGAATCATTCGCCGCTTCCGTTCGTCCTCGTAATAATTGCGCTTTTGCTTTCGCTCATGCCGACGCCGAAGGGTTTCGCACAGGCTCCCGCTCAGACCGGCGCGCCGGATAAAAAGGTGAGCGCGCCGGATAAAAACGGCGAGGCCGTGAAGACGTTGCCCGGCGCCGCCAAGCGGTACGCGCTCATCATCGGCGTTGACAAGTACGCCGACACACAAATCAGCACGCTCAACGGCGCATCGAACGATTCGCGCTCACTCGCGCAGGCGCTCGCCGCTTACGGCGGGTTTCCCGCCAATCAAGTCATTCTGCTCAACTCCAATCAACCGGGCGAGCGCCAACCGACGCGCGGCAACATCCTGCGCCGGCTCTCGAATCTCGCCACGGTCGTCCCCAAAGACGGGTTGTTGCTCTTCGCTTTCGCCGGGCACGGCATCGAGCGCGACGGGCAAGCCTACCTGCTTCCGTCAGACGCGCAGGTGAATGGCGATGTGAAACTACTGGAAGAGACCGCGATCAACGTCAATCAGGTGAAGACGTGGATCAAACAAACGGAGGTCAGGCAGGTGCTCATGATCCTCGACGCCTGCCGCAACGAACCGGATATGCGTGGAGCGCGCGGAGATGCCGACAACCCTCTGACGCCGGCCTACACGCGCGCCTTCGACTTCGACCGGCGCAACCACGAAGTCGAAGCTTTTGCGACGCTCTACGCCACCGCCATCGGCCATCGCGCCTACGAGTACCGGGAAAAGAAGCAGGGATATTTCACTTTCGCTTTGGTCGAGGCCATGAAGGGCGCGGCGAACAACTTTAGAGGCGAGGTGACGCTCGGCTCGCTGATCGAGTATATCCAGAACAGCGTGCCGCAGAGAGTCGCGCTCGATCTCGGCAAGGGCAAGGTGCAAAAACCCTTCGCCGTGGTTGAAGGCTATAAAGCCGATGAATTGGTGATCGCCGCCGGGGGCGATGAGCGCGGCATCGAGATGACGAAGGCCACGGACTTCGCCGACATGGTGGAAGTTAAACCCGAAGCAGAGAAAGCCGGAGAAGGCGGACGCGGCGACGTGTTCATCAATCTGGAAGGAACGAAGTGGACGGCCAAACCCCTGACGGGCGGCACGGTCGTTATCGAATTCCTGAAAGACGGCAAACTCCTCTACACGCTCACGCCCGAACGTGGCGACGCCTACAAGCCCCTCAATGGAGAGTGGAGGCAGGAACGCCACGCAGTGCAATACTCCATCGGTTCCTACTCGGTCATTGATGGCAAAATCGAGGGCGGTGTAATTCGGGCCGAAGGCGAAAACGCCGATGGCGCAAAGTTCCGCGTCACGCTCTACCCGGTGCGGCCCTGACCTGATAGATGGCGCGCGGAGATAGAAAAAAGCCGACCGCTCGACGGGTCGGCTTTTATCATGTGACGAATGACGACGGCGCGGCTTTTTTCATGTGACGAATGACGACGGCGCGGCGCGCACGCCACGGGCGCTGCTTTAGCCCTTCGCCTCCGAGGCCACTTCCAATCCCTCTTCGTCCATTGGCGCCACTTCCGAAAGTTCGTCGCCTTCGAGCTGACGCTGGCGGTGCACGGTGCCGTCCGACTCGAAGATGTAAGCGGCGGGAGCCTCGCGCATGATGATCTCTTGCAGGCACATCAAACCGTAGAGCAACGCTTCGGGGCGCGGCGGGCAGCCCGGTATGTACACGTCCACGGGGATCGTGCGGTCAACGCCCTGCATCGTCGAGTAGGAGTCGAACGGGCCGCCCGTCGAGGCGCACGCGCCCATCGCGATGACCCACTTCGGCTCCGGCATCTGGTCGTAGACGCGCCGCACGACCGGCCCCATCTTCAGCGTCACCGTGCCCGCGACGATAATCAAATCGCTCTGCCGGGGCGAGGGGCGAAAGACGCCCGCGCCGAAGCGGTCAATGTCGAAACGGCCCGCGCCCGTCGCGATCATCTCGATGGCGCAGCACGCAAGACCGAACGTCATCGGCCACAGCGCCGACTTGCGCGCCCAGTTCACGGCGTTCCTGACCGGCCCGATCTCCATTACCGGCGCGCCCACGTTCCGGCGCAACGCGTTGAAGATCGAATCAACGGTGGTGAGTACGATTCCTTCGGGATGCTCTGCCATATGAGAAACGATGAACGATGAACGCGGAATGAAAAGCTTTTAGTTCATCGTTCCGCGTTCATACTTCCGCGTTTATGTTATGCCCACTCCAAAGCGCCCTTGCGCCAAGCGTAGTAGTAGCCGACGACGAGGATGCCGATAAAGACGAACATTTCGAGGAGCGCGAACTTGGTGAAGCTGAAGTCGTCGCCCATGAAGATGATCGCCCACGGTAGGAGGAAGATCGTCTCCACGTCGAAGATAAGAAACAGCATGGCGACGATGTAGTAACGCACGGTGAAGCGGTCATGCGCTTCGGTGACGGGGTCAATGCCGCACTCGTAGGGGCGCATCTTCGCCTTCTGGTAGATGCTCGGTCGAACGAAGCGCCCGAGGACGATGGGCAGCACCGGGAACAAGACGGCGAAACCGAAGAAGATCATCACCGGCCAGTAGGCCGTGATGGGGCCGCCCAACTCTCGGACGGTCGTCGTCGCCGCGTCTGTCGCTTGGAGGAGAATTGCGTTCAACATACTCACTCGAAAAGTGCGGTATAGAATGTCTGGTCAGCGAACAAGGAAAATATATGCGTGCGCGCGACCGCGTGTCAACGTACTTCTCTTATCCGGCGGCGCTCTGGGAGCGCGCGCAACCACTTCTCGGAATCTATTTGAAACGATGCTCGGTCGCCAGCTATAATGCCGGCACACTCAGCCTTGCCTCTCTTGTGAGCCGGGCGCGCGAGTCGCGGAATCAACATCTCACCAGTTCGGAGGCTCCCCTTGAGTTACCGTTGTCCCCTGTGCCTGAAGCTGCTTGACGCAAGCGAGAAGCTGGAGCGACGCTGCACCACACACCCTGACCGGAACAAGACCTTCAACTGCGGTCACTCCAACATGCCGCGCCAGATTTTCTGCCCCGCGTCCGGTTGCCGCTGTGCTGACGAGATATCCAACGGGGTCTTCCTGCGGCATGTAGGCTGCGCCGAGCACAACCCCTTCTGGGATGGGTCGAAGATTGATCTCGATGGTCAGTCGCACGAAAGCTGGGCTGCGTTCCTCATTGATTTCGGGGCCGGTGACATCTCGGTGCAAGTCCAACACTGGCTGATCGGCGTGCTTCGCAACTTTCCGCGGGACGTTCGAGAGATGTGGTTCCCGTTGATGCTTTTACGCGCGACCGCCGAGCGCAACGGCAGCAGGCGCATCGGCAGGCTCGTCGAACTCTCCGGCGCGAGGAGCGCCGGCAAAACAATCCTTGCGGTTCAAGCGATGAACCCACATGGATACGCCCCAACGCCCGGACTCGGGAGCGTTCTCATCAACAATTTTATCTTCTCTCGCCGGGTCGGCGAGCGCACCGAACGGCATTTCCGCAGCTTCATCGAGACGCTTCACCTGAGCACTCTACTGCGCCGCAGCGACAAGAATATCTTCCTCCCGGAAGGAACCCCGCACGGAGCGCGCAATCTGCGGGTCGCCTTCATCAAGCCCGCCGTCTGGAGTCCCGCTCCGAGCGACGGCACTTGGAAGGGTCTGCTGATGCGGATCGGAAGAATGCTCTGGCACGATGGGAAGCGAATTCTGCGGGACGACGTGACCGGCGGCATCTCTGATATCTTTGGCGGGCAGGGCGTCCGCCCGTACTGGCACGCCATTGTGTTTTACGACAAGTCGGGCGAGGTTGACGAGAACGAAGACGTGATCACCGACATTCTCGACAAGGTCGCCGTGGTCGTGAACGCCGCGGAGATACTCGGCCTCGCGGAGGAGGAGGAGAACGCAGAAGACGTGCTCGACCTCTTTGAGGTGAAGCCGAATACGGGGAATGTGCTCGACCTCCCCAAAGCAAAGCCGGCCTTGGAGAAGAGTCTCGAAGTGGCGGTGCAGCGGATCATCAAAGCCATCGAGAGCAAGCAACTCTGTTATCTGGTCGTTACACAGTTGGACAAAGTAAAAAAACGGATCGGCGCGGACTGGCAACAGGTGCAGCGGATCGCGGACGACCTGACCGACATCGGAAAGGATCGCGGGCCGCTCAGCCGGGCGTGGTCGAAGCTCTCGCCGCGCCGCTCATCGCCAGCTCACCAGTTGTTAGAGAAGTGGTTGGGGGACGAGCAGGTCGGCAACCGGCGGCAGTTGAAAGATCACCTAAAGGACGTGGAAGAGATTTTCTTCATCTGGACGGACGATCTGCCAACGCCGGGAGTCCCGGCGTTGCGTGAGAAACTGCCCAGCTCTCACGGGCTGGCAAAGTTCGTCTGCCGCTGCCTTGAAATCGAGTGGGAACAGATCAACCAGAGTTCCAACAGCTAAAGGCGAGCGAACCTATGCGACTGCTGGCGCACGGAGGCACGAGTTACAGCGAACGCCATCGCGTCGGCGTGTGGCCGGACATCCCGCGGCACGTGCTGGAAGCGACCTACGGCTTGCCCGGCGAGACACTGAGCTATGGCCTCGGCGTGCTGGAAAGCCATCCGCCTTTCCTCATCGTCCGTCAGCGCCAGATCACGGGCAGCGGGCGCTCCTATGCCTTCTCACTTCTGCTTGATCCGGGGCCTGTCGTGTGGGGCGACTTCGGCTGGAATGCCGCCGACCTTCTGCGCGCGCTCCTCGACGACGAGACGGGCCGGCAGCTCCTGATTCAGCCGGAGTCTTTCACGGTCGAGAGCCTGCGGCAGTGTCTGCATAGGCTTCGCCCGTCCGGGCCGGATTCACAAAGCGGTGTGCCCGCCGATGACGACGTGTCGCTCGATGAGGAGCGCGTCGCAAACTTCCTCGACTGCTGGGTGGGGGCCGCGTTCGCCGATGAGACCATCGTCGCCGCGCCCGGCGCGTTCTGCTTCGACGCACGCCCCGACCACGCTCGTCTCGCACGGATGCTCGGACGGCTCCCGCAGCCATGCTTCCGCGCCGGTTCGGGCTGGCTTGTCGGCGGCAGCAGCGCGCACGGCCAATCGCTCGGCGCGCGCTTCGTGCTCGACGACGGCGC
>JBGTBQ010000004.1:0-3984 GCA_041749275.1 Pyrinomonadaceae bacterium
CGGCCTCGCGCGGCTCAACACGCGCCACGTGCCCGCCGTGGCGCTTATCGCGCAAGGGGTGTGGGCCGCGCTCCTGACGCTGCCGCGCACGGTGACGACCGACCCGCGCACGGGCGCCGTCGTCTACGGCAACGTCTACACGCAGCTCCTCGAATACATCATCCCCGCCGACCTCGTCTTCTACGTCCTCATGGTCGGCGCGGTCATCGTCATGCGCCGCAAGGCGCCCGACGCCGAGCGGCCCTATCGCACCTTCGGCTACCCGGTCGTCCCGCTCGTCTACATCCTGCTCGCGTCGCTCCTCACGCTCGACCTCGTCTATCTTGCGCCGCGCACCTCCGGCATCGGCTTTCTCCTCGTCTTCACGGGCCTGCCCGTCTACTTTCTCTGGCGCAAGCGCGCGGCCCCGCGTCCCGCCTTCGATGACGCGGAAGCACACGACCTCGCTTCGTGACGGCGGCATCTTCGCAAGCAGAATCAAGCCACGGAGACACGGAGGCGCGGAGATCAGGACAAGAAAAATCGTTGATGAGAAGGGAGAGTTGAGTGATTCGACTCTCCCTTCTCATCCTCCAAGCTTCTTTCTTCCTTTCTCCGTGCCTCTGTGTCTCCGTGGCTAATTCCGCTCACGTCCTGCTACACTCTTCGCGCCTGTGAACGTTATGTCGAGTCTCAGTCTCCACCCATCCGCCGCGCATAAAGCCCCGCTCAATCTCGAAGAGGAAGTCGCACGCGCCGCGTCGCTCCTCGCCGAGCGGAGCGCGGAGCTTTCGACGCTCCGCGAAGAGTTTCAAGCCTTCAAAGTTCGCTACACGCAGGTGGTCGGCAGCCGTCTGGCTGAACTGGCCGAGGTCGAGAGCGAGATCAGGAAGGCGGAGCGCCGTCTGCTCGGAGGCGACGATGCTGAGTCCGCGGATGAGGACGCAGACGGCGCGACCGGCGAAACACCAACGCCCTCAGCGCCCGCCGGCAAGGGTCTTAGAAAACTCTTCTGGTCGGTCGCGCGCCTTTTTCACCCAGACCACGCCGCCGACGACGCGGAGGCACGCCGCCGCCACTCCGTCATGGCCGAGGCCAGCCGCGCCTACCGCGAGGGCGACGTGGACAGCCTCCACGCCCTCTTGGGCGACGAGGAGCTGCAACTCTATTGCGCCACCACGCACGGACACGATGAAGAAGAAGACGACCTTGCGGCAAAGCTTATGAGGCTCAAAGAGGAATTGCTGACCATCGAGTTCGGCCTCAAGCGCATCCGGCAGGACGCGCTCTACCGCCTCAAGCTCAAAACTGACGAAGAATCACGCCACGGACGCGACGCTCTCAGGCAGATGGCCGAGAGCCTCACACGCCAGATCGCCAAGGCGCGTCGCCGCCTCGCGCACCTTTCCTAATCCAATGATCCGTCAACATTCAAGGTTGGCGGATTCTGGTTTGCCGCTTTCAAACTGGCGCCCTATTTAACGTCGAGCCGCACGGGGGCTTTAAGGCTTGACGGAGACTGGCGTGGCCGGCGTGGGCGTCGTCGTGCGCTCGGACGGCAGCAGACGTGAGGGGTCGGGCCGGTCCGGCGAGGTGTGCGCGTGGACGGCCTTCCATCCGTTGCCGACTTTTTGGAAGACGAGCGTCAGGCGCCCGGTTGCGCGTTCAGGTTGGCCGTCAGAGGTTTGCGACTGTTCCCACAGACACGAGACCACTGCCGCCGTCGGCCCCAGCAGCCGCACCTGTACGTCGCGCACGTCGAGCTTTACATCCCGCACCTTCTCATAGAGGCTCTCGCGGTTCTGGCGTACCTGCTCCCACGTCTTCGTCACCGTGCCGTTGTTGTTGAAGAGGATGAGTTGTGGTGAATTCCAGTAGACATCCATCACCGTCTTTGCATGGGCGCGGCGGATGCCATCTACGAGCGTGTCGAAGGCTTCACGGACGCCACGCGTCTGCGCGATGTCCGCCGCGGACTGTTTCTTTGTGGCGGAGGGGCGCGATGGTGCGGTAGTGCTGGTCGGCGGAGGCGCGGGCGCGGGGATCGTGTCCTGCTGCGTAGCGGCGGGCGGCGTGGCCGTCTTCGGCGCGGACATGCGCGGCCTTGTCGTCGGTTGGGTCGTGTTTGAATTTGTGTCCTGCGCGTGGGCCGCGAGCGAAAAGGCGACAGCGAGCGCCGCGAAGAAGAATGTCTGACGAAACATAATCATGCCTCCCACAAAAGAAACGCGGCGCGGATGCCGGCATCTGAAACTCCGGCGCGCGCCGCGAGACGAAACGAAACTTTAGACAAGCCGCGCCGCGTCGCGCAGGCGCTTCGCCGAACGCTCGCGCCCGATCACTTCAAACACGTCGAACATCGAGGGGCCGACCGCTTGGCCCGTCAGCGCCGTGCGCGAGGCGTTGATGAACAGCCCGGCCTTAACATTCGACTCGTCGGCGAAGGCGCGCAGTGCTGCTTCGATATTTTCGACCGTCCACGGCTCGACCGCTTCTAAACGCGCGGCGAGCGCGGGCAGCAACTCTTTCAAACGCGGTTCTTTCTTCAGGTTCTTCGCCACCGCCGCGTCGTCGAACTCGAATTCATCGGAAAGGTACGCGCGCCCCTGACCCGAAAAATCCTTGAGCGTGTAGAAGCGCTGGCGGATGAGTTCGACCGTGCGACCGAACCACGCGCTCTCGCTATCGGAGTACTCCGGCCTCCACAGCCCCGACGCTTCAAGCTCGCTCCGCACCAGCGGCAACAACTCTTCAAGCGGCATTGTGCGGATGTATTCGGCGTTCATCCAGAGCGCCTTCTGATCCGTCCACTGGCGCGCGTCCTGCTCGCTGAAGTTGAAGACCGCGTTCGAGCGGTGGATGCCTTCGAGCGAGAACTGCTCGACCATCTCCGCGAGCGTCATGATCTCTCTGTTCTCTTCGCCCGGCGACCAGCCGAGCAGGGCGAGGAAATTGCGGAACGCGGCGGCGAGAAAACCGCGGTCGCGGTAGGTCGTTAAGCTGACGACCTCGCCGTGCTTGCGTTTCGAGAGCTTCGCCTTGTTGGGTGCGAGGATGAGCGGCAGGTGCGCGAAGGTCGGCGGCGCGACGCCGAGCGCGCCGTAGATGAGCGCCTGCTTGTGCGTGTTCGTCAGATGATCCTGACCGCGTATGACGTGCGTGATGTCCATCTCGATGTCGTCCACGACGACCGAGAGGTTGTAGAGCGGCGAGAGGTCGCCGGAGCGCAGCAGCACGAGGTCTTCGATCTCCGAGTAGACGCGCTCCTGCGCGCCGTACACCGCGTCCACGAACGAAGAGCGCCCCTCACGCGCCACCTTGAGACGTACCGCGAAGGTCTCGCCCGCTTCGGCCCTGCGGTCAGACTCTTCGAGCGGCAGATCGCGGTACGGATTGCTGCGATGGTCTACACCCTCCGCGGCGGCGCCGCGCGCGCGCGCCGCGATCTCCTGCTTCACGTCCGCGTCGGCGCGTGTCTCCTTCGGTGTGAAGTCGCGGTACGCCTTGCCTTCGGCGACGAGCCTGAGCGCCGCCGCGCGGTGATTGTCGGCGTTGCGCGACTGGAAGACGATCTCCTCGTCATAATCCGCGATGCCGAGCCACTCCAACCCCGCGATGATCGAGCGGGTGGATTCTTCCGTCGAGCGCTGCAAGTCCGTGTCTTCGACGCGCAGCAGGAACGCGCCGCCCGTCTTGCGTGCGAACAGCCAGTTGAACAGCGCGGTGCGCGCCGACCCGATGTGCAGGTAGCCGGTGGGCGATGGTGCGAAGCGAACGCGGACAGTCATATTCTCAAATGATGAACGCGGAACGATGAACGATGAACTGAAATCACTTCTAGTTCATCGTTCATCGTTCCGCGTTCATCGTTTCAAATTTTCTGGCGGAGATGACAGGATTCGAACCTGCGATAGGCTTTTGACCTATAACGGTTTAGCAAACCGCCGCCTTCAGCCACTCGGCCACATCTCCGCGACCCTTAAGGCGAAAAGTATTCTCTAGTCG
>JBGTBQ010000005.1:0-13439 GCA_041749275.1 Pyrinomonadaceae bacterium
TCTCTCCTCCCATATAGAGGAAAAGGTAGGGCTAAAAAAGTAAGGCTCGGTCTTTGAAATTAGAGGGGCGACTCGGTGGACTAGGAAGCGACAAAACTTTCCTGACAAGGAGTCACTCCGATGGACAACTTACGCTGTCCATGCGCCTCGTTTGACCAGCATTACTTTTGTAGCACTACCCGTTTTTTTAACACTTGTCTGACTGTCTCGCGGGCAATCGAGTCGGCATATTTCAATTCCACTACCTTGTCCGCCAACAATTGCAGCGTCCAGCGGGCATATCCATCTGGGGCGGGCGTGCACGCGACGGCAATCACGTGGGCTTGCTCCTTGCTCGATAGTTTCCGCCGCTGTCCGGGTCGAGGACGTTCCTTGAGACACTCCAACCCTTCTTCGACAAAGCGTCGGCGTGTCCGCTCAACCGTCGCGAGGCCGGTCTGGAGAGCAACTCCAATCTGCTCATCGGTGAGACCCTCCGCCGCGTGCAAGAGGATGCGGGCGCGGGTCACTTTGCGGGCGGAGGGTTTGCCGCGCGTAATGAGTTGGCGCAACATCTCGCGTTCCTCCGCCGATAAATCAACAATGTATTTTTTCTTGGGCAAGTCTGGTCAGTCTCCATTCGTTAAGGTTGACCCGACTATACCCTGCCAAAGAGCTAACCATCAAAACCAGATGGTCTGACTAGTAGTACGTAACGAGTATTCCGTTCGATGACCATGATTCGAGCGGTCTCAGGAGAAAATTTTTTTTCAACATAGTCCCGCGCCTCTTCGACCGTGTCATATGCTTTCCGCTCATCTTTCCAGGCTTGGGTCCTATCATCAAATACTTGAATCTTATAATAAGGGAATACTTTACGCCTGTTACGTGGGTTACGCATAAGGGCTATGCCGTAGGCTTTTCAGGCCGCTTAGTGTCTGAATCGGCAGAGCCGGCGTCCGCGTCGGGGGAAGGTTCAATCGGCTCTACGGGAAACTTTGCCAACTCCAAAGAGTATTTGCTGTAGAGGTTTCTGAAACTACTAATGGTCGGCGTCTTTTCTTTCGCAAAGGCCCGCAAAATCTTTACCACCTCGTCAATTCTTCCTTGCTGCTCCCACGACTCGGCCAAGCGGTAATCGGCGTATTCGTAATGCGGGTTCACCTCCTTGGCGCGGTACAAGTAGGCGCGCACCTTGTCGTAGCTGTAGTTGTTATCATCGCGGCACAGCCCCAGTAGCGCAGTCGCCAAATTGGTGAGCGTCTCCACGCCGGGCGGCAGGATCATCTCGCATTCTTGGAAATATTCATACGCACGCTTGAGGTAGTCCAAGCGTAGTCCCGGCTCGTTAGCGCCTTCGACATGCGGGGGGACTAGATAGTTGCAGGCGTAGTTCAGGTAGACATTGCCACGGGCATTCTCAATCGCCCATTTCAACTCCTGCCTGCTGATATCATCCCATTTTTCTCCGGTGGCGCGCTTGAGCACCTTTTCCAATTGTTCCGTGACGGCAAGTACTTCGGAAACAAATTGGTCTACCGTTGCTTTGGCTGCCGCCTTGACCTCAAGGGGCGTGTCATGGTCACCCCCTTTGGGAGCAGAATACTTCCAGAAGATAGGTTTGTGCGCGACGACATTCGCTTGGGTGGCGACAGCCAGCGCTTTTATCGGAGAGCCGGCCAAAGCAGTCAAACTATCCTCTAAAGCTTGACCGTCTTTGCTGTACCAGTCCTTAGCGATCCCGGTGAGACTGTCGAGTATCTCGATAGACTTCTCAAACGCTTGAGGGCGGTAGCTGCGGAACAGCGAGACCGCCTCGTTATACTTGGCCTTTTCGACGAGGTCTGATTCAGATGAATTATCTTTTAGATACTGGAAACGTTTGATAGCTTCGTCGTGTTGCTCAAGTAGGTCGAGGGCGATACCTTCATAAAGGTACGCCTTATAGAACGAAGGCTTTTCGATGCGGAGGCTACGGAAAACCTTGTACGCCACTTCGAGCTGCTTGGGGTCTTGTCCAGAGACGTATTGATCCAGCAGGATCATGCCTTCGCGTAGTTTGTTAGCCGCATCTGTTTCCGAGATAGAAGCTTCTTTGGTAAGTGAGTAGTACATCATATAGGTTACCGTGTCGGCCAGATCTTTAATCTTTGATTTACTGGCGGTGGCGCTAATGGTAGAGGTTGTATCATCGGGTTTGCGCCGGGTCAAGCTAACAGTAATCTGCTCGTCGGCGGCGATGGCCGTGCCTTTAATCCACAGCAATTTTGCGTCGTTCCAACTACGCAGTGACTTAAAAGCTGTGGCAATTCCCCCCAGCGTGACCCCTCCTATTTGAACATTTAATGATTCGAGCGCCGGCAAGGCATCAACTTGGGCCGTGGGGAACTCAAGCATCAAGGGTTGAAACTTCATCCGCTCCAAGTGCAAGAGGTCGGCATACGCGGCGGGCTTCGTCTGGCCCATGCGCGCGAACGAGTCGAGCACCGCCTCCGCGACGCCCATCTGCGTTTTATCGTCAACTCCCTGAAACACCCACCGCAGATATAGTCTGGACGGGTTGCGAACATATTCGAAATAGCTCTGGTAGAGGCTATTATCTTTTTTCCAATCTTGATGCGCCCGGTGCCAAGAATACCGCTTGAAGAAAGCACGCGCGCGGCGGTAGAGGAGCAGGGGGATGAATACCAGCAGAACCGCCAGCAGAATGTCCAGAACCCAACCCCCAATGACAAATAGGCGTTGCGGGAGGATTTTGAGTAAGCCGCCCATCGAGGGCCTGTTTTCGGCTAGGATGTCCTTCGCTTTTTCGACCAGTTCCGCGTCGTTGGTTGCTTTTAAGACATCGAGGGCCGTCTCCGACGCGTCTTTGTTCTTCCCCTGTTCCGACAGACGCTTCGCTTCATCTAGTTGGGCCGCGAGTTGGTTCTTGGTCTTTTGCGCCGCCTCCGCCTCTTTTAGAATTTTAGACAGCTCCTCGACCGACTGTTGTACCTGAATGGTTATCGTCACCGTCTGCCATAGCGACCTGGCCTGATCCCTAATCTGGTTGTCGTCGGGCGCGGTTGCGAGCGCCTCTAGGATAGACTTGCGGGCGTTGTCGTAGTCTTTACTCTCGTAATGCCACTGCGCGTTTTCCAGATGAGCGCGGGCTTTGGCGCCGTCACCCGCCGCGGCGGAAGCGCTGGCGGCTCCGCCGAATAAAACGGCGGAACATACACCGAGGCATATTACAAAGGTGACAATCAACCTACGCAATGCCACGCCCCTCCGTCGGTTCATACATTTCCGACACCACTTCATCCACCTCCCGTCGGAGCCTCTCCGCCAAGTCATTATTCATCAAGGCGGGGCCTGACAGTTTACTTACCAGTGCTGTTAACCTCTTGCGAAGTTGATTCTCCCGCCTCGTCGGAGGGGAGAGGTTGAGTGCCGTGCGGTAACCCGGCCCGATGGCCGCGAGAGGTATCGGCATCTGTTGCAGCTCGCCGACGGTGATTTTCGGGAAGTCTGCCGTCGTGAATAACTGGGCCGCGTGCCGTCTAGCATAACGAGCGGCCATTATAGAATTCAAGATGCCTAGAAGGACAGAGAGATCGATGCTATGAGGTATGAGTGTCAACACCCCGGCCAGCGGAATCAGACCGTCCTTGGAAGCCGCCGCCATCATTCTCCCGTCGCGACGGCAGAACTCGCGCAGGAAAATCCTCGGCGTGTGTCGGAACTCCGCGTGCTTGCCCACGTATGCGAGCCACTTACCGAACTTAATAAATTGCCGCGCTTCGTCTATTCGGAAGCTGTGTATGTCCCGCGCGCTGACGACGGGGACGGCCCCCTCGGCCTTCTCCGATGTATTAAAGGGTCGCGTCCGCACGATTGCTGAAGTCTGCGGCGGACAGCCGTAATTCTTTCCATACACCTTGATGCCGGTATTGACGGTGACGAGTTGTCCGAGCTGCACGGTTTCGGCCTTAAACCCAAAACTTGCGCTCGTGGTGAGCAAAGAAGACCAAGGCTCTTGCCCCAGAAGTTGAAGCTCCGCGAAGGTGAGAGTGAACGAGTGGACTCGTCCGACCGGCTCAAGCCTCCTTTCGAGCGGATAGACCGTAACGCGGCACGAGCCGGAAGCCGTCGTCGTCCCTGTCTGGCCCGAGATCATAATGGCGCGGGTAGTCGCGTGGGCGAATGCCGCGGGGGGGAGAAGTATCATTTGGCGTAGCTTGGCTTCGCTGAGGAGAAAGCTGCGCAACGACGCCGAATAACGTGTGGCGATTACTTGGCTCGGTAGAATTAAAGAGAAGAACCCGCCCGGCCGTAATCTTCGCACGCAGAACTCGGTGAAAGCGACGTAAGTGTCAACGCGATTTTCGATAGTTGAGAACTTCTTTCGCAACTGCTGCTTCTTCGCCGCCTGCCGGACTTTGCCCCACGGAGGATTGTTGATGATGCCGTCGAAAGGGGGTGGCTCTATCTGATCGAAGTCCAGCAGTGAGTCCGTAGTTATCAGGTGCCGAGGTGACAGACGCTCGACTCCATATTCCGCCCCCAGTAGAGAAAAGACGAGAGCCACTGACCGTGTGGCTAAAGGGTTAGTATCTACGCCCCATAAACAATCGGCGCATAACTTTTTTAGGATGGCTTGTCTCAAGTGTTGGGCCGTCTTACTTGCCGGCGGGTGTACGGAGTGCACTCGGCGCACGCAAAACATGGCAGCTTCCAGCAATAGCTGCCCGGATTCCATCGACGGGTCAAGGACGCGGAAATTGAGGGAGTCTTCCGCATATTGCTCCGCGTCTATCATCCGACGACAGACGAGCGGGATGGGCTGTTGAAACAACCGACTCATTACGGAATCCGTGGCCAGCTTTGCGACGGCGGGAGAGTTCGGGTAGGTCGAAAATAGCTTTCGCGGCCTGCGGAGATTCACTAATTGGGGAACTCTATGCTTGCCGCAACTGAGATGCATGAGCATCCCCAGAAGGCTGGCAACGCTTTGCAGCCAGTCATGGCCGTAGCTCTGCTTCACTTCAAGAGCCAGAGCGCGCAAAGCAAGCCGCTCTCGGGCCAAGTTCTTCCAACGTCCGCTGTCGGGTTCCAACTCGTCACCCGGAGATTCCACTATTCCCCGGCAGACCATCTCGAACGAAGTCTGAATCAGAGCGGAGGGCGTATCTACTTCGTCAGTCTGTCCCTGAACAATAGCCTGATAAATATTTCTAAGCTCAAGGAACAAACCCGTCAGCTTGAAATCGGGCCAGCGCCGCTGTACATCGTGGTCTCGATATAAGAAAGGGGTGTGAGTTTCTGGTTTCATATCCGCACAGGGGAGGCGACTTTGAGAGGTACGGCTTTGAGTGTTCCCGACTTCGCTGATCTTACTATCTGTAAGACAGAGCGGTGGAGCGCGGATTTAGCTCAGTGCCTTTGCTCGGTCAACCAACCGGCGCAAAAGTAGGGGCCGCGAAAAAATCTCTTTGAGGCGTTTTCGATAAATAAAGGGTGAATCGCCATTTTGCGATCTGAAATATCGTTTGACGCCCATGGTTTCAAAGGCGATCAGCTTAGGGTTGTACGCGAGGTCGCCGATCACGGGTTCATACGCTTGGCGTAAAGCGAACTTCATCTGACGCTTTGGCCCGACGAGCAGTTTGTCCACATTGAGCGTCGCTGCATAGTCCATCAGTTTTGACGATAAGAACGGGTTACGCACCTCGATGGCGTTCAGCATATACGTTTTGTTCGCGGCACGCAGGTCAAGCGTGTGATGCTTCCTAATAAAGTGTTGCTGTAAAAAATTACGTTTCTCTTTCGTATAAAAACGCAGCAGATGTTGATACCCGACGAACATCTCATCCGCCCCGCTCCCCGAGAACACGACACGAACATTATTGGCGCGCAACGCATTCGAGAGCGCGATATGGCAGCAGAACTCTTCGACTACCGAGCGATTGCTTACCTCCGTGACCGCAATCGCGCAGTCCGTGTCGAGTTCGCTCGCGACAATGGTGGTGTGGCGCAGGCCGAGTCGCTGACACGTGCGCTGTGCCGTCAAAAAATCAATGCAGTCGTGCGTAATCCCCACCGTGTAGGCTTCTTTTAACCCGATCCGGGACAACTCGTATGCGATGATGGTCGAGTCAAGGCCGCCGCTCAATAAGAGTGCGCTCCGCTGCAAATCTATTGTCGTATAGTGCTGTCGCACGCTCTCGCGGACAAGGTGTCGTAGATACTCTGCGTCAAAATCTAGGGCGTTGTTGGTGAATGACCAGTCGTGATACGTGGCGGAAAAGAGCGTGTCGTCCCTGAATTCATATATCACTCCGGGCTGCGCTGCTTTAACTTCTTTCAGCGGCGCGCCTATGGCGACAAGTTGCTTGATTTCAGATGCGACGCTCAGTTGATGGCCGGAATGCCAGAAGTATAGCGGGACTTCGCCGAATACGTCCGACGCGAAGTAGATTGCGCGCTCGTCTTTGAAAACGAGCGCAAACATACCATTCAAGGAGCGTAGGGTTTCCGCCACATTGTCAGAGTTACAAAGAGCATTGAATAAATAGCGGGTATCACTCGTCTCACCTTCGTGTTGCCAAAGCTCGCCGGCAAAGATAAGTACGTGCGGACCTTCCACTAAGGGTTGATGAACCGGCTCAGTGCCCTGAACAGGCATCAGCGCGTGCACAAACAATAACTTGTCCTCTTGATACAAATCAGGAGGAAATATTCCTCTATGCTTGATCAAACTAATTACTATTTGGATAAATTCACCAAGACCTGATGTTGTACATGCAGGTAAGGTTGTAAAGAAAAGCCCACACATACAACTGCAACACCTTGTTAGAAATTAACTGTAGTATCAAACTTTCAGAAAGTTTGATTGAACCTGATGGGCTACTGCCACCGAGTCTGAGAACCGGCATTTTGTCCAAAATGCGCGAGGAGGTACTCTCGCAGATTTATCCTTTGGCAATACAGCCGAATTGCACTAACCACTGTCGTAAGGTGGACGCCAATGTCAAGACAGCGAAAACGCCGGTTGAAGGTGGTTTTCACTCCTCTTCGATTAGTTGTCAATTCTGGTCTATGGCGCTACGCCATAGACCTCGCCCGGCGTCCGATACGCTAATGATTGATGCGGACGCTCGTGATTGTAAAACTCCAGATAGCGGGTTAACCCGCTGCGCGCGGCGCGTGGGCCAGCATAATCGTGGAGATAAACCTCTTCATATTTCACCGTCCGCCAGAGCCTTTCGGTGAAGATGTTATCCAGCGCACGCCCTTTGCCATCCATACTGATTTTGACTCCCGCCGCTTCCAAGCGCGCAATGTATTGCGGGCTGGTGAAATGACTGCCTTGATCCGAACGACGCAGCAGCGCCAATGCTTTCTCTTGCAGCAGTGGTGTGGGACCCCCTGCGTGGCGGGGTTCTAGGTCATCACCCGCGCGATGCAATCTGAGCATCTTTTTGACAAAAGTGGCGCCGCCGCCAAAAAGATTGGCGATTTCAGCGATGGTATGTTCGCCCTGCTCGACTGCGGCAACAACACGTGCTCTTAGTTCTTTGGGATATGGCAACATCTCGCCAATGATACTTCAAAGTCGCGCGCATTTGAAAACCGCTGTATTGTTCAGAATAATGCAGGGGCGTCAAAGACAATTGACTTGCACACCCTATGGTTTTCGGTCTAACTCACGTTTGAGCCAAGATTTGGCGTAACGCAGGTCTCTGTTCACGGTCGAGTTCGACACGCCGAGGGCCTTCGCTATCTCGGCTATTTCCCGCCCCCCGTAGTAGCGCAGCATGAACACCTCGTGCGACGTGGCGTCGTCATCCTTGAGCCTACTTAGTGCATCCTCGAGATCGAGATGCTCTTCAATGTTGGCGTTGATCGCTAGTTGCAAGTTTTCAATGTTCACCATAACGGGGTCCCCGCCGCGTTTGATCCGTTTCCTAGCTTTGAGATCGTCGAGCAGGATACGCTGCATGACTTGTGCGGCAACCCCATAAAACTGACGCCGGTTCTGCCATGTGGCGTGCTGGTCGCTTAGAACTTCATACGCCTCGTTAACCAGCGCCGTCGCTTGGAGGAGGTGTCCGGGCCGCTCGCGGAGCATCTTGCGGGCGGCTATTCTGCGCAACTCATCGTAGACGAGCCGGAATACTTCTTCGCCGGAGGCGGCATTGCCCTGCTGCCACTCCTGTAGCAGTAAGGTGATTCGCATTTTCGATTCATCTCCCATGGAGGCAATCTCCCAAGTCAGGTGTTTAGCCGATATTTAGAAACCGAGCTTAATCTTGCCTTAATCCGTCAATCGCTGACAATAATTTCGGGGAATGTCGCGTTAGACCATGAAGGAGAGAGCTTGCTTTTCAAAACGGATTAGCTTATGACAGAAGAACGCTTCCGTTGTCGAAGCTCTCACAGGAGACACACAGATGAAGTGGTTGGCTTGTTTGATAAACCTGTCACTGATCTTGGGGCAGCCGTTGATGGCGAAGTCCCAAGACAGGGGCGGCGATGTACGCCTACGCGTCAGGGACGAGAGGGGCCAGCAACAAGCGAACGAGACGCAGATTTATGCGAACAGCTACGCCCTCCTGATCGGCAATACCAAATATCAAGATCGTGCATGGAACGACCTGCCCGACGTGGATGACGACCTCGCGGCAGTCAGGGAAGTGTTGGAGAGCCGACACGGCTTCAAGGTCGAGGTCGCGTTGAACCAGAACCGCGACGCGCTGCTGAGGGTGATTGACCAGTTCATCAGCAGGTACGGGCAGCGGTCTGCCAACCGCCTGCTGATCTATTATTCGGGGCACGGCTACACGGCGCTACTGCCGGACGAGCGCAAGATGGGCTACCTCGTGCTGCCCGACGCGCCCGCCATGCCCGACGAAGAAAGAGCCTTGAAGACGCCGCCGTCTGATGAAGAGTTTGAGCGTTTCCTGCCCGCCGCCATCACGATGGACGAGATCGAAACCTACGCGCGTCGCATCACGTCCAAACACGTCCTTTTTGTCTTCGACAGTTGTTTCTCCGGCACCGTGCTCTACAAAGACCTCGGCACAAGTGTGCCAACTCTGATTACGACTGAAGAGTTGAAACCCGTGCGTGCATATTTGACTGCCGGGAACGAGACACAGCGCGTACCTGTCTTCAGCAAGTTCCGCCGTAAATTCGTAGCGGGATTAAGGGGCGAGGCTGATACGAACGGTGACGGCTTCATCCTGAGCAGCGAGCTAGGGCGCTGGGTCAGCATCGAGGTCGAGAAGGACACGGGCCGCAGACAGACTCCCGTCTTCGGCAAGTCTGATCTCTTCCGCCGCGGCGACGTGGTCTTCGTCTCGCCCAAAGGTGCCGCGCCGTCTCCGGTCGTCGCGCCGGTGAGACGTGTCGAGGAAGTCGACCGGCTGAAAAATGCCGACGAGAGTTCAAAGAACGAAGCGCGGGAACGACCCAAGCGTGTATCCGGCCCAACATTTTCGCCGTCCGCCAGACGAACGGATGCGGTGAATAAGGCCACCGATAATTATGACGTGGCGGCTGAAGCAGACCACTATGCGAAGGGCAACGCGTACCTAGAGAATGGAGAATACGACTCCGCGATCAGCGAATTCACAAAGGCGATTGCGCTTAATCCGAAAAACGCCGCTTCTCACAACCAACGTGGAGCCGCTTATAAAAATAAAGGGGCCACCGACTTGGCAATAAATGATCTGCTGAAGTCAGTCGAGTTGTCTCCTCGGTTTGATGTTTATTACACCAACCTCGCCCATCTTTACATAGAGAAGGGGGAGTACGATTTAGCTCTGGATAAGTACACTAGAGCGATGGAGATTAACCCGGAAAATCCGGTTGCTTACCGAGGGCGCGGTCACGTTTACCTCAGAAAACAACTACACGATTTAGCCATTGCCGAACTGGACAAAGCAAATCGCATCGATCCCCGAAGTGCCGTCGGGTATCAATACCGTGGAGAGGCTTACTTCGGTAAGAGTGAGAGTGAAAAAGCACTCGCTGATTTTACCCAAGCGATCATTTTAGACCCCAAATACTCGCAGGCTTACAACGCCCGCGGCGTCATCTACTACAACAAGCAGCAATACGATTTAGCGATTGCCGACTTCACCAAAGCCATTGAGCTTAATGCAAAATCCGCGACTGCCTACAAGAACCGTTCGTTCGTTTACGACGCCATCGGGCGGGCGGATTTGGCCGAGGCCGACAGGCAGACCTACGAAAAATTGAAGTGAACGCAAACTACTTTGCGCCCGGCGCAATTCGATGATGGGAATAAAATCTATCGCGCAAGACGGGGAAAGAAGACATCCCCGTCAAGTACGATAAGGTGTGGTGCAAGGCTTTTATCAGCGAAGGTTTTGTCGGTGTCACGTTGAACGGCAGAAAGGGCTTCGTAGATTTGTACGGCAATGAGTATTTCAATTTGTAGAAGGAGAGGTTGACAAAATGAGGCGGAACAGACCAATCGCGCTGGCGTCGATCTGGCTTTTGTGTGTGTGCACATTGTGCGTTGCGGGGCAGACGCCGGAACGCGGCGCGGGCGTCAGGCAACAGGAGGCGCGCGTGGGCGAAAAGCGTCTCGCCCTCGTCATCGGCAACGGCGCGTATCAGTACACCGCCTCGCTTGCTAATCCCGTCAACGATGCCGCGGATATTTCATCCGCCCTCAAGGAATTGGGCTTTGAAGTGATTTTTGGCGCGAATCAAACTCTGCCCCAAATGAGAAGACTGATGCGCGAGTTCGGCACCAAGCTCAGACAAAATGGCGGCGTCGGTCTGTTCTATTACGCCGGTCACGGCATTCAGGCCGGCGGTCGGAACTTTATAATACCGGTCGAAGCGGACATCGCTTCCGAGGTGGAGACCGAAGATGTGGCGCTCGATGTCAATTCTGTATTACAACAGATGGACGCGGCAAACAATGGCTTTAACATCGTGATATTGGACGCCTGTCGCAACAACCCATTTGCACGGTCTTGGAATCGCGACATCGCTTCGGGGGGCTTGGCTCAAATCAACGCGCCGAACGGAACATTGATTGAATATGCAACCTGTCCTAACTGTGTGGCAAGCGACGGAAGAGGCCGGAATGGCTTATATACGGAGGTTTTATTGAACCATATAAAACGCGCGGATGTGGATTTGATGCGGATGTTTCAAAACGTGAGGGCTGAAGTCAAGAAGAGATCGAACGGGACGCAAGTGCCTTGGGAGTCGAACTCCACGACCGGAGATTTCTATTTCTTCTCGACACAAACAAACAAAGCTTCATCGAGCAGCAGCGCGGCGAATCCGGCGCCGACGAGCGGCGCGGCTCCGTATGTAACTCCTAGTAATCTGGACGCGCCGCAGTATTTCGCTATTAGTCAGGCCTATATCAACCGGGGCGATCTTGATCGCGCTCTGGTTGAAATCAATAAGGCGCTTGAAATCTCACCCGCGTATGGGCAAGCCTATGTCCTTCGCGCCGGTATCTATCACCTTAAGAACCAGCACGACAAAGTGATCGCCGACTGCGGGAAGGCGATCGAGCTGAAGGTGGATAACGAATTCCCGTACGTCGTGCGCGGTTCATCCTACAACGTCATCGGAAAGCATGAGTTAGCGTTCGCGGACTTCAGCAAAGCGATTCAGATCAACCCGCAATCGGGTCTGGCTTATATCGGGCGCGGCACTTATCACGCGAACAAAAAAATGTACGAGCGAGCTATCTCGGACTACACCCAAGGGATGAAGCTCGGATCGGTTGACGCGCAGAACTACTACAATCGCGGCACCGTCTACGCGCATACGAATGATTACAATCGCGCGGTGGAGGATTTCAGCAAGGCGATTGAGCTTAATCCGCGGCTCGGGGTTGCATATCTCAATCGCGCAACCATCTACGAAAAGATGGGCCACGCGGAGCGGGCGGCAGCGGATAAAAAGAAATATCTGGAAATTATGGGCATCCCATAAGCCCTCATGCGGGTTAGTTCAGCGACATGAAAAAACACTCCGCCGTCACATGCAGAGCCTTCGCGGCGATCCTGTTTATTCTGATTTTCGGCAGAGGCTTGCCCGCCCAACAAGCACCGGGGCGCGGCGGCGGCGTCCGCGTAAAGACCGCAGCCGGGCAGACGAAGGAAGTCGTCCTTTATGAAGGTTCGTACGCGCTCGTCATCGGCAACAGCCGGTATGCAGACGGGTGGGACGCGCTCCCCGGAGTGACGAGCGACATCTCGGCGGTCAGGGACATTTTGGAGCGACACGGCTTCAAGGTCGAGGTGGCGGAGAATTTGAACAGCCGCCAGTTCGACGAGCGGATGAGACAATTCATTGACGCCTATGGCTACCAGCGGAACAACCGCCTGCTTGTTTACTTCGCCGGACACGGCCACACACTGACTTCAACAGGCGATGAGCGTGAACTCGGCTACGTCGTGCCGACCGATGCGCCGCATCCGAGCCGGGATGAACTCAACTTCCGTCGCCGGGCCGTCAGCATGGACGCCATCCAGACTTACGCTAAACAGATTCAAGCCAAACACGCGCTGTTTATCTTCGACAGTTGCTTTTCAGGCAAGCTCGTCTCGCGCAATGCGGTGACGGCGCCGCCCTTCATACAAGAGAGCGTTGCCTACGCGGTGCGGCAGTTCATCACGGCGGGCGCGGCGAATCAGATTGTGCCGGACGAAAGCATCTTCCGGCGGGCGCTGGTGCGCGGGTTGGAGGGCGAGGCCGACCGCAACCACGACAGTTACATGACGGGGACGGAGCTGGCTGTGTATTTGAAGGAGAAAGTGACGAACTACACCGACCGCAGGCAGACGCCGCAATACGGCACGATTAACGACATCTACTTGGATCGCGGCGACTTCGTCTTCGGGATGCCGGTGCCAGTAGCGGCGACGGGGCCAAAGCCGTCGGCAGGCGCAGCAGAAACATTACTGAGCAGCTACCGGCGCTGGCTGAATTTGTACGACAGCAGCGATTACGCGACCGTCGTCCGCGAGGCCGACGCCGAACTGTCACGCAACCCCAACAACGCGCTGGCCCTGCGCGCCCGCTCCGCTGCTTACTATCTACTCAACGAACCGGAGAAGGGCAAGCAAGATGTGGAGGCGGCAGCACGGTTACTAACGAGCGCCGGGAATGCTGAAGAACACGAGGCGCGGTGCTACGCCAAGTGGCGGTTGGGGCGGGCGGATGAGGCGGTGAGCGACTGCACGCGAGCAATCAGTCTTGATCTGCGCTACAAGTTTGCATATCTCAACCGCGGGAATGCTTACAAAGACAAGCGAGAGTACGACCGTGCAATGGGTGCAATTAAAAGTGTGACGCAGTATCGCCATCATCAAGCCTGAGATTGACGAACCCCTTGCCAGTATGATTGCCACTCGCCATTGGCTCGCGTCACTCGCAACGCCAACATCTTCTCGGCGTTCTCCGCTCGCCAC
>JBGTBQ010000006.1:0-4281 GCA_041749275.1 Pyrinomonadaceae bacterium
GCGCGTCCGGCGCGGAGATATCGTCGCCGCCGAGATCGGGCTAGCGGGTGTGCGCCGCGCCGATCTGCGCGAGCGTATGCGCGCGGGCCTCGACGAACTGGGGATCAAATCGCTCGATGTGGTGACGGACGCGGACATCGCGCTCTACGGCGCGACTGAAGGGAAACCGGGTCTCGTCATCATCGCGGGCACGGGTTCGGTCTGTTGCGGCAGGAACGCGCGCGGCGGGCACGCCTGCGCGGGCGGGTGGGGGCCGGTGTCGGGTGATGAGGGAAGCGGTTCGTGGATCGCGCGGCGCGGCTTGCAGGCTGTGGCGCACGCGACGGACGGGCGCGGGAAGGCTACACGACTCGTCGAATCCGCGTGCGAGTATTTCAATGTTACCTCGGCGAACGACCTCTCGACGGCCATCTATGCGCCGAACATGTCTAACGAACGCATCGCGGGTTTCGGCAAGTCCGTCATCGAAGCGGCGCGGGGCGGTGATCGCGTGGCGGAAACGATAGTAGCCGAGGCAGGGCGAGAACTAGGGCGCGCGGCGGCGGCGGTGATCCGCAAACTCCGGATGGGGCGCGAACGTTTCCATGTCGGTTACGTCGGTGGGGTGTTCGCCGCCGGCGATTTGATGCTCGGTCCACTGCAAGAGGAGATCATCAATGCGGCGCCGAAGGCTCACCTCGCTCCCGCGCGTCTGACGCCCGCCGAGGCTGCCGCACGCATGGCACGCGAGCAGGTACAATTCGCGCTCGCTGGATGATTGATGAAAATGGAGCCGAAAGATTCACCACGAAGGCGCAAAGACACATAAGAGCGTGTCTCAAAAGCCCCGCGAGGGGCGAAATGTTTGTCGCTCGCAGGCGCTCTCTGTTTCCCTCTCAGCCCCGGAGGGGCGGCACAGCCCACATGCCGCTCCTGACGGAGCTGCATCTCGCAGAGCTGGCGGCGTGCTATAAACATTCCGCTCCTGACGGAGCTGACTCCATGCTGACTTTTTAGACACGCTCTAAGGGGAAAGAGTTGAATATACTGGTCTCTCTCTTTGCGCCTTCGTGGTGAAATGCTTTTTTCGGTGCGCCGTCCATGATGACTTCTGATAGTCCAGATCGAATTCCGATTACCGAGCAGGAGAACCCGCGCACGCGGGAGATCGGTTCACTGCCGGCATCGGAAATTGTGCGCCTGATGAACGAGGAGGACGCGCGCGTGGCCGAAGCTGTCGGGCGCGTGCTGCCGGAGGTGGCGCGGGCGGTCGAAGGCATCGTCGCGCGTTTGGAAAATGGTGGAAGACTGTTCTACATCGGCACGGGAACATCCGGCAGACTCGGCGTGCTCGATGCGTCGGAGTGTCCGCCAACCTTTGGCGTCTCGCCGGAACTGGTGCAGGGCGTGATCGCGGGCGGCTACGACGCACTGTATAAAGCGGTCGAGGCTTCGGAGGACGACCGCGAGGCCGGTGGACACGACCTCGACGCGCGCGGTTTTAAGGCAACCGATGCGTTGGTCGGCATCGCCGCTTCGGGACGAACGCCGTACACGGTGGGCGCCATCGAGCACGCGCGCGCACTCGGCGCGTTTACCGTCGCCGTGGCGTGCGTGCCCGGCTCGGAGATTACCAAAGCCGTCGAGGTTGCCATCGTCCCGGTCGTTGGCCCGGAAGTCATCGCCGGCTCGACGCGGCTCAAGGCCGGCACGGCGCAGAAGTTGGTGCTCAACATGCTCTCGACGGCGACGATGGTGCGGCTCGGTTACGTAACGGGCAATCGCATGACCAATATGCTGCCGCGAAACTCTAAGCTGCGCGCGCGTTCGGTTCGCATTTACGGCGCCGAAACAGGTGCGGACGCCGAGGCGTCACACGCGGCAATCGAAGCCGCTGGAGGCGACCTCCGCGTCGCGCTCGTGATGCACAAGACGGGTCGCTCGCGCGAAGACGCGGAGAGAGCGCTGATAGCATCAAGGGGCGTCGTCGAGCAGGCGGTCAGGGTTTTGCAAAGCGAGTAGCGGAGCCAAGTGTGAAAGCGAGTTGAGTGTTTATTTCGAACTCCGCCTCTGGAAAGCCAATTATGTCCAGTAAACTCCATCCTGAATTGCGGAACGCGCGGGCCTGCATTTTTGACGCGGGTGGGACTCTCGTGCACCCGGACTGGCCTCGCCTCTCGCACATCGCAAAAGAAGCGTCCGGACGTGCATTCGAGTCCGAAGAGATGAGCCGCGCCTTCGGCGAGATGCTGCGAGCGGTCGGCGTGGAGATGCAGCGCGAGGGGTTCGTGCTGCCGGACGAGATGAAGCGCCCGCACTGGGTCTTCCGTCGCATGTACAACTCGCTCGGTCTGGACGACGAAGCCTGTGCCTCCATCATCGAACGCCTCCACGCATCGCATGTCGAACGGCACGTCTGGTGCGGCCTCGACCCCGACGTTCCGTTCGTGCTCGAAGAATTGAAGCGAATGGGCTTGACCATCGCCGTCATCTCGAACACTGAAGACGGGCGGCTGTTAGACTCGCTCGAAGCGGCGGGCATCGCCAACAACTTCGACGTGCTCATTGACTCGCACCGCGTCGGCCAACGCAAACCCGACGCGGCGATCTTCCAGCTCGCGCTCGAACACCTCGGCGTTGAGGCCGGGGATGCGGCATATATTGGGGATTCCTACGCCCACGATGCGCTGGCGGCCCGCGCGGCGGGCTTGCGCGGCATTCTGCTCGACCCGCGCGACCTGCACCCGGAGAGCGTCTGCCCCCGCATCGGTTCGCTCCGTGAGTTGATAAACGGCACGGTTTGAAAATAGAATCCGTGCCTCCCGCATTTCTTTTTCCGGCTGACAACTTCGACCGATGCGAGCAATAGACCTAGTCATCATCTTTGGCTACCTGATCGGCATCACGCTGTTCGGTATCTGGTTTTCAGGCAAGCAGAAGACGACGCGCGACTACTTCCTCGGCGACCGCACGGTGCCGTGGTGGGCGATTGCCGCGTCCATCGTCGCTACCGAGACCTCGACCATCACCTTCATCAGCGTGCCCGGCGTAGCCTTCGCCAAGGGCGGAAACTTTCAGTTTCTGCAACTGGTCTTCGGCTATATGCTCGGTCGCATCGTCATCTCGTTGCTCTTCATCCCGTCTTACTTTCGCGGCGAGTTGCTGACGGTCTATCAACTCCTCGAACGACGCTTCGGGCTGAAGATCAAGATGCTGGCGGCGGCGCTCTTCGTCGTGATGCGGAACATCGCCGACGGCATTCGACTGTTGCTGACGGCGTTCGTGCTCGCCGCCGTCTACATCGCGTTTCAGCCGCAGTCTGACTATGAGACGATAGTCATCTTGTCCATCATCCTGCTCGGCGCGGTGATGATCGTCTTCACTTATTTCGGCGGGATGGAGGCGGTCATCTGGGTCGAGGTGGTGCAGCTCGGCATCTATCTCGCGGGCGCGCTCGCGGCGGCGCTCGTCCTCATCTCCGCGATCAACGGCGGCTGGGGCGCGGCCTCCGCGCTCGGCGCCCAGTTCGATAAGTTCGACATCGTTGACTTAGGCTTCCGGCAGACGAGCTATGCGTTCAGCCTGCCGTTTACGTCGAGCCAGTTTCACTTCTCTCTGCCGATTGATTTGACGAAGCCTTACACGTTTCTCGCCGGACTCATCGGCGGATGCTTTCTGACGATGAGCACGCACGGCACCGACCAGTATCTCGTCCAGCGCTACCTCTGCACGGATAGGCCGCGACGCGCGGCGGCGGCGCTCTTGTCGAGCGGCGCGGTCGTCCTCGCGCAGTTCATCGGCTTTCTCTTCATCGGCGTCTTGCTGTTCGCCTTCTACGGGCCGTCGAACGACGCCGGCTATGCGACGCTCGCGGCGGGCACGGCGACGCTGCCCTCGGCGGCGGGCGGCGCGTTTCAGGCGGTCGGCGGCGACCGCGTCTTTCCGGATTTCATCACGCGGCACATGCCTTCGGGTCTCTCCGGTCTCGTCGTCGCCGCTATTTTCGCCGCCGCGCTCTCGTCTTCTTTGAACTCGATTGCGGCGACCGCCGTCAACGATCTCTACAAACCGTTCGCGCCACGGAAAGATGACCGGCATTACCTGCGCGTCTCGCACTGGCTGACGCTCGTCTGGGGCATCGTGCAGATCGGCGCGGCAATTCTGGCAATGCGGCAGAATCGCTCGGCGCTCGATCAGGCGCTCTCGGTCGCCTCACTCATCAACGGCCCCGTGCTCGGCGTCTTCCTCGTCGGCACGTTCCTGCGTCGCGTGAGCCAGACGCCGGCGCTCATCGGAATGATT
>JBGTBQ010000007.1:0-18769 GCA_041749275.1 Pyrinomonadaceae bacterium
AACGAGCTTTCAATGAACATCTGCTCGATCTGGTTATTTCCAAGTTAGCTTTGGAGCCGACGTTGATAAAAAATCACCCCCAGTATGACTATCTCAGAACTTACGGCGCAATCGCCGCATGATTCTGTCTGAACCATTGAACTAACAAACCGGCAGTTCACCACAGAGACACAGAGGACACGGAGGACGCACAGAGAGTTGAATTCCTCTGTGCCATCTCCGTGTCCTCTGTGTCTCTGTGGTGAAGATCAATGCCGTTTCACTCAAGAATGAATGGACTCGGTTTCCAACCGTGCAGTTACTTCGCGCCCCGCGTCGCCGCCTTGATCTCTTTGAGCCGGGCACCTTCCGGCATTTGCTTGTAGTAATCGTCGAGCGGGTAGCAGCCGGAGATCAAGCCGTTGCGCGGCGCGGTCGTGCAGTCGCTAAAGGTGCGACAGACGAGTTTGCGCCGCAACTTCTGGCCGCGCGTGATGTCGAGCGGCATATCGGGGTATGCGAGCACCATGCGTCCGAGTCCCACCGAATCCACCCACCCCTCGCGCACCGCCGCCTGCGCCACGTTCGGCAGGTACTCCTGCAAGTAGGTGTAACCCGAACCCACGAAGATGAGGTCGGGAAACTTCTCTTTGAGCACGCGCGTCGCCTCCATCTGCCGCGCCACGCCGACCAGCGGGTCTTCGGGCGGCTGGTAGCCGTCCGACGGCGGATAGAGCGCGGGGCGCTGGACGTGTGGGTTGTAATAAGGACTCCCCACCGAGATGTTGACCAAACGGATGCGGAGGTCGCGGAGCAGCGAAAGAAAGTCGAACGTCTCCGAGAGGTCGTACTCTTCGGGGTTCTCGGTGTTGATGGCGAAGCCCCAGCGATAAGGCAGCAGGTCTCGGTAAGGCTCCGGGACTCCGGGGCCGAGTTTGCCGGGCGTCGAACGTTCCGGGTCAGGACGGAAGGGCACGACATCGAAAGCGGAGAGACGCACGCCGACCGCCATGCCGGGCGCGACCGCGCGGACGCCCTCCACGATCTCACGCAGAAAACGTGTGCGGTTCTCGAAACTCCCGCCGTAAGCTCCCTCGCGCGTGTGCGCGCTCAGAAACTCGTGGCCGAGGTAGCCGTGACAGTGTTTGATGTCTACGAAGTCGTAACCGAGTTCGTGCGCGATGCGCGCCGCTGCGTGGTAGTGCGCGATGATCTCCCTGATCTCGCCGTCGGTTAAGACCGGGTCGCTCGCATCAACTTTTACGCGATGGTCGAGAATCGGATGGTGATAAAGGATGCGCGGCTCCGGCTTCGCCTTCTCGTTGGGGCGACTGTAACGACCGGAGTGCGTGAGTTGAAGACCGATGAGCAGGTCGTCCGTCGTGCCGCAGGCTTCGAGATGCGCCGCGACGAGCGTTTCGCGCAAGGCCGCCAAGTCTCTTTTCGTCGCCTCGTTGATGAGAAGTTGGTTCGGGTTAGCGCGCCCGTCGTGGCGCACCGCGACCGCCTCGCCGCCCCAGATCAGCTTGGCCCCGCTCAGACCGAAATTGCGCCAACGCCGCAGCGTGTATTCGGTGGGTCGCCCGTCGGGCGTGCCGTCCCAACCTTCCATCGGGTGGATGCAGAAGCGGTTGCCGATCTGCTTGCCGTCAAAAGCTATCGGCTGCGCGAGCGGGGAAGCGGGGCCGTGCATGACCTCGTCGTCGCAGGGGATGGAAAGTTGTAGCTTCTCTAGGTGCGACCGGAAGTCCGCGACGTGACGGATGGTTCCCGGAGGCGTGTACAACCTTTGGCTCATCTTGACTGACCTCTGATAATGAAACTTCGACGAGATCGCGTGCAGGTAATGCTTATTCGCGGAAGGCGCTGCCTTTACAACTGATAAAGCTGACGGTCACATCCCTCTTCAGCAGGAGGGCTTTTCGATCCGTCCCCGTGCGGTTCTTTGACGAGACACTTTACACGCGGGAGCCATTATAAACCACGACTCGCACATGAAGTCTTGGGGGATTCGGCGGTCAGACAAATGGCGTCTCGCTCGTCGTGGCAGCGGGCGGGTCGGCGGCGCTCAACAACACTCCTCCTCGCACCTCTTGGCCTCGCGGGGCGGGCGGAAATAGCCTTTGTTTCACTTGGCGGTCATTAATCGAGCCGACGTGTTCATGGCGCGTTCATTCCTCCACCACGGCAAGATCAGCGACTCGCAAACCGTGCTCTTTCGCCATGCTCTCTTTCTCCGCGGGCGGGAGCGCCGGACGGTAAAAGCGGAAGCCGCCGCCGCCGCCCCAGCCTTGCTCTTTACTAACTCCGCCCTGATCCGTCCCGTCTATCACCTTTTTGAGACGCGGCGCGATATGCGTGTGGAGGTGCTCTCCGAGTTCGACCATGATCCAGCGCCGCCCCATCTTGTGCGCGACCGCGCCGGTCGTGCCGGAGCCGGCGAAGGAGTCGAGCACCCAGTCGCCCTCTTCCGTCACGGCCCCGATGAGCGTGGCGATGAGCTTCTCCGGTTTCGGGTAGTCGAACGCCGCGCCCGCGCCGAACAGGGCGCGGCTCTCTTCGGTCGCGTCCTCGTAGGTGCTCATCCCGTAATGCGCGATGCTCAACAGGTTCTTCAGCTTCTTCGGTTCGCCGCCTCCCTTGATATGGTTGGGCCGGAAGGGAGCCTTGCTGATAACTATCTGCTCGCCGGCTGCGATGATGGCGTCGAGCGTCGCCTGCGAGTAGCGCCACTCGCCTTCGAGACGAAATGAGTTGACGTTTTCGCCGTCGCGCACCTCCACGCGGTCGAGCAGTCGCGTGGTGATGTTTCCCTCGGACATATCCTGCGGCTCGAAGACGCGATCCTCGCACTTGAAACTCACCGCGCCGGGCGGGAACCGGAGCGTCCGCAAGCCGTTGCCCGCGTTGTTCAGCGGATACTTTTTGTTCAGCGTCGTCGCGCCGCCGATGAAGGGCGGCGACAGCTCTCGCCGGCGGGCGTAAGCGACGATGTACTCGGTGACGACGCCCATGCTGCTGTTGAGGAACGAGGGCTTCTTCTTCTTCTCCCACACGAACTGCCCGCAAAAGTTCTTCCGCCCGAACACCTCGTCCAGCAGCACACGCAGATAGCCGACCTCGACATCGTCTATCGAAATGAAGATCACGCCCGATGGAGCCAGCAAGCGTTTCAATATCTCCAAACGGTCGCGCATCAACGACAGCCACCGCGAATGCTCAAGCCCGTCGTCGTAGTGCGTAAACTCGCCCCCCGTGTTGTAAGGCGGGTCTATGTAGACGCATTGCACCCTGCCGGCGAACTCATGTTCCAGCGCACGGAGCGCGAGCAGGTTGTCGCCGTGGATGAGGAGGTTGTCGAACCCGCCGCCGCCGGACGCGCGGCGCGGAGACTGGTACGAAAGGGACGCGTCTTCGACGAGGACGCGCGGTTCCACGCGCGCTCGCGCGTCCTTACCAGCCCACGTCAACTCCGGCTCATTTCTCCTGTCGCCCATCATTCGTCTTTAGCCCTGAGATGGTTCACCCGCCTCTACTTTTTGAGTTCGACCAAATCCCAAAGATTGCCGTACAAATCTTCAAAAACCGCAACCGTTCCGTATTCCTCATGCGTGGGTTCTCTGACAAAATTTATGCCCTGCGACCGCATGTTTTGATAATCTCTCCAAAAATCATCAGTTCGCAAAAATAAAAAAACTCGCCCGCCGGTCTGGTTTCCGATGCGGCTTCTTTGTTCTTCACCGACCCCTTTTGCCAGCAGCACGCGGCATTCTTCCGAACCTTTCGGCGCGACTAAAACCCACCGCTTCGTTTCGCTTTGAGGAGTATCCTCGACGAGAGTGAAATTCAATTTATTGGTATAGAAGTCTATGGCTTCGTCATAGTCGTTAACGACTAAAGCAACAGACACGATGCTTTGTTTCATAATTATATTCGTCGTGCGCCTGAGATGTTCATGCCATCTTTAATCTAACGGAAAGGGCGCGCGGACGGAAACAGCGGCGCGGCCTTTCCGTTCTTCCAATATAGACAACCTCCGCGGCGGGTCACGTGCCGCCGTCGGGCCGGCGCGGCGCATGGCCCTTGCTTTAAAACGAACGTTCGTGCTATATCAACGGACGATCAGAGCTATCGGAGACTTTTTCGTGCAGGAGATAAAGACCACCACGGGCCGCGGGGCGAAGGGCGAGCGCACGCGGCTGACCATTCTGGAGGCCGCCGTTGACCTCGCCTCGGTCGAGGGGCTGGAGGGGCTGACCATCGGGCGGCTGGCGACGGAACTCTCGATGTCGAAGAGCGGGCTGTTCGCGCACTTCGGCTCGAAGGAGGAGTTGCAGCTTGCCACCGTCGAGGCGGCGCGCTCCGTCTTCATCCATGAGGTCATCGGCCCCGCCTTCAAGGCCGAGCGCGGGCTGCCGCGTCTCTGGAAGTTGTGCGACATCTGGCTCGCACACGTGCAGCGCGGGGTCTTTCGCGGCGGGTGCTTTTTCGCCGCCGCCGCCGCCGAGTTCGACAGCCGGCCCGGCCCGGTGCGCGACCGTATCGCCGCGATTATGAAGGAGTGGCTCGAAACGCTCCGCTTCGCCATCGTCGAGGCGCAGAGCGCGGGGCAACTCGACCCGCAGGTTGACCCGACGCAACTCGCCTTTGAATTCAACTCTCTCGAACTGGGAGCCAACTGGGCCTTCCAGCTCTATGGCGACCGGCAGGCATTCGCGCGCGCGCGCGAAGCGATGCTCGAACGCCTGCGCCGTTACTCAACCCGGAGCGGCTCCTCGCTGTTGCCACCCGCCGAAGGGAAACGCAGCCGCGCCCGCACGCCGAAAAAGGGCTAACATCATGGGAGCAGCAGAGCTACATCAGTCGCTGCCAGTCGTCTCCCGGACAGGGGCCGATTGGGATGGCATCAGGCTCGAACACTACCGCTTTCACGCCGGAGAGTTGCCGGAACACAGCCACGCGCGCCACCTTGTGATGATCTCGATGAGCGGGGACTGCACGGGCGAGATACGCACGGCGGGCGGTTTCAACTCGCGCGACATGGGCCGGGGCAGCGTGTGCGTCATCCCCGCGCACGATCCTTTCGCGGCACGGCTCGAAGGCGACGCGGAGTACCTAACGCTTTTTCTGGAGCCGTCGCTCGTCCGGCGGGCCGCCGCTGAATCGCGCGCGCCGGGCGGCGTCGAGGTCATCGAAAAGTGCGCGGCGAGCGACCCGGTCATCCGCAACGTCGGGCTGGCGCTGTTCGCCGAATTGAAGTCGGAGGGACTCAGCGGACGGCTCTACGCGGAGTCGCTGGCGAACGTGCTGGCGGTTCATCTGTTGCGCCACTACACGGCGGCGGGCGACGGCGCGCGCGCACTCACCGGAGGGTTGTCCGGGCAGCGTCTCCGACAGGTGACGGACTTCATCAGCGACAATTACGGGAGCGATTTAAGTCTCGCGGAACTGGCGGGCGTGGCCGGCATGAGCACCTTCCACTTCGCGCGCGAGTTCAAACGGACGACGGGGACGACGCCACACCAGTACCTCATCAAGTTCCGCGTCGAGCGCGCCAAGGCGCTGCTCAAGGAGAGCGCGATGCCGCTCGTCGAGGTCAGCTCGCAGTCGGGCTTTAGTCATCAGAGCCACTTCACGCGTCTCTTCCGCCGGCTGACGGGGACGACGCCGCAATCCTATCGTCTCCTGTTTCAGCACTAACCTATATTGAAGAAGTGGATGTGTTGTCAGAACCGCCTGCGGTAGCGGGCGGTCTCTCGTAAAGGTTGGAGACCGCCCGCTACCGCAGGCGGTTCTGACCTGCCCGCGCCGTCTAGTCGGCATCTCGGTGTGCGCGGCATATTGCAACAGATGAGTAGCAAGAATCGTCAAGCCTGAGCAATAACAGGAAAGACGCCAAGCGCCCGCCGCCTGTACGCTCACCTCCAACATCAAGTCCGGCACGGACGAAGGAGGTAGGTTGATGAGAGCGAAGGGTATTCTGTTAGCGATCCTGCTGTTGACACTGGCGGGCGGCGTTGCGCCGGCTCAAACGAACGAGCGTGACGCGCGTGATCTGATTAAGCGCGGCAACGCGAAGCACGCGCGGGCGGAGTACGAGGCAGCCATCGAGGAGTATCGCCAAGTTGCGCGCGAAGCGGGCGAAGCTTACGCGCAATCGCTGTACAACATCGGCGTCTGTCATTACGAACTCTGGCGCACCGAAGACGCAATCAGTATGTACCGCAAGGCCATCGCGGCGCGCGAGGGCCGCTATCCGATGGCGAATTACGCGCTCGGCGTCGCGCTCGAAGAGATGGGCCGGCTGTCGGAAGCGAAAGAGGCTTACCGGCAATCAGTCGCCGCGTCGGGCGGCGAGTTCGCGCCGGCACATTACAAACTGGGTCTGCTCGCGGCGCGTGAGGGCGACGCGGAAGGCGCGGCGGCGCTTTTTCGAGAGGCCGTCGCCCGCGCGAAGGGTCACTTCCCGGCGAGCCGCAACAACCTCGGCGTGATGCTGGCGCGGATGGGGCGGCTCACGGAGGCGCGGCGCGAGTTCGAGACCGCGCTCAGGCAGGCGAACGGGGCCTTTGCTGAAGCCGCGCACAATCTCAAGCTCTGTCGCTCGCTGCTGACCGCGCCGGAGAAGGCTCAACTGGCGGCGCTGAAGGTTGTCGAAACAGCGGTGGCGCCGATTGAATAAATTCATTGACGGGAGGAGATGAGACGAATGGATACGAAGCCGCAGGATGCGCTGGTGATTCTTAAACTTTACGAGATCAGGAGCGAGACGCGGATGCGCGAGGCGCGCGCGTGGTTCTTCTCCGAGTTCGCGCCGCGCAACGGCAAAGAGATCGTGGCGCTCATGTTGAGCGGCGAAAAACAGAGCGCGTCATACCGCATGGTCACGTCGCACTGGGAGGTCGCCGCCTCGCTCGTCAACAACGGCGGCATTGACGAGAAGATGTTTCTCGAAGCCAACTCGGAGCATGTGGTCTTGTTTGCGAAACTCCAGCCTTTCATCGCCGAGATCAGGGAGACCATCGGCGAGCCGGATTACCTCGCGCACTTGGAGCGGCTCGTGATGAAGATACCGAACGTTGAGAGGAAGTTGGAGAACCGGCGCGGGCTGTTGGAACGTTGGGCGCAGGCCAAAGCAGCGGCGGCGGAGCAGGTCTGATTGTCTAAACACCTCGCGCCGTTCCACTTTGTCTCGGAATTTGCCGCGCCACAGAGGGCAAGACAAGAAAGGATCGTTGATGAGAAGGGAGCGTTGACCGGGCAACGCTCCCTTCTTCTTTTCTGCTTTTTCTGCGTCTCCGTGGCTCTGTGGCTAATCTCAAAATTGAGAACCGCGCGCTTTCAGAATCGTGTTGACATAAACCCCGGACGAGCATATCGTTCCCACTCCGCAAGGGGCGTTTTTGCTGTCAACACGAATACCAGACCTTGACATGGCCTCACGTCAACCATAACGCGGCAACCCCGACCGCCGAGGCAATCACGATGAATGACCGGCGCGATCAAACAGAGTTCACGCAGGTCGCTCCCGTCTTCGAGGGCTTCGTCCTCAAAGCGCTCGACCAGAGCCAGCGAGCGAAGGCGCGGAAGGCCGTCACACGTGTTCTCGGCAAGGGGTGGGTGATGCGCGGCTTTGGCGACGACGAGACCGACTTTGAAGTGATGCGGCGTTCGCCGAAAGGCACGCGGCGCTCGGTTCGCCGCGCATGGGAGAAAACGTATTACGCGGCTGAAAGACGCTGTTTGCGCCGCTGATATGGCTCACGCCCGCGCGGCTGAAAAAGGAGGAAACGATGCCCGGCAAAATTGTCGAGGGCCGCACTCTCACCGACGAATGGACGCTGATGCCCGACTTCTGCGTCATCGGTTCGGGCGCGGCGGGCGGCGTCTGCGCGCTCAAGCTGGCCGAGGCCGGCTTCGACGTGATCGTGCTCGAAGAAGGGCCGAACATTCCGAAGGAGCAGGGGCACGGGGGCCTCTCTCACGTGCGGAAGACGCTCAACGAGCGCGAAGCAGACATGTACAAGCTGCTCTATCAAGAGGGCGCGACGCGCCTCACGAAGAACGGCGGGGTCAAGGTCTTGCAGGGGCGTTGCCTCGGCGGCGGCACCGCCGTCAACTGGTCGGCCTGTCTGCCGCCGCGCCTCGAAACGCTCGACGAGTGGCGGAAGCGCGGGCTGCCGTTCACGCGCCAGAACCTCGACCCCTATCTGCGCGAGGTCGTCAACTATCTGCCCATCGTCCGCAACGACAAGTACAATACCTCCGCGCGTAAGTTCATCGAGGGCTGCGACCACCTCAACATCCCGCACGACAACCTGCCGAACAACACGCACAACTGCCGCGAGTGCGGGAGCTGCGGCGTGGGCTGCCCCTACGACCGCAAGATGAGCGGCTTCGTCAAGTGGCTGCCCGACGCCGTCCAGCGCGGCGCGACCGTCTACACCGACACGAAGGTTGATAAACTCGTCGGCAAAGCCAACCGCATCACCGAAGTTCATTCACACTTCATTGACGCGAAGACGCGCCCGACCGGGGGCACGCTTGTCGTCAAGCCGACGAAAGGCGTCGTGCTCGCCGCCGGAGCCATCGGCACGCCCGCCATCCTCCTGCGCTCGAAGCTCGCTCTCGACAAGCGCGTCGGCAAGAGCACGCACATCCATCCCGTCACCATCACCATCGGCAAGTACCCGGAGAAGACGCACCCCGCTTACGGCGTGCCCGACAACATGTGGACGCCGAAGTTCGCCGCCGGCCCCACGGGCTACCTCGTCGAGACCGGCTCGTTCTTCCCCGTGCTTTCGGCTTCAGCCACGCTCCAGCACGGCGAAGAGCTGCACCGCATCATGCGCGACTACTACCCGAACGGCGCGATCTCCTACGCGCACCACACGACCGGCTTCGACGACAAAGAGAAGTACGGCACGGTCGAACTCGACAAGAACGGCGACCCACAATTGGACTACGTTATCCCGCAGGCCAACGTGAAGCCGATGCAGGAGAGCCTCGAAGTGATGGTGAACATCCATCTCGCCGCCGGCGCGACCTCGGTCTACGTCATGCGGAATCCGCCACTCGAAGTCAAAGCCGGCTCCGGTTTCGACGAGATCAAAAAAATCAACTTCGCCGAGCCGCAGCGCTCGACCATCTTCACCGTCCACGTCATGGGCGGCTGCCAGATGAACAAGGACGCGAAGCGCCGCTGCGTCAACGACGACTTCACGTTCGGGAAGATGAAGAACCTCTGGGTTGTGGACGCCTCGATCTTTCCGACGGCGCTCGGCGCGAACCCACAGGTGACGATCTACTCGCTCGCGCTCTGGGGGGCGCGCGAAATCTGCGAGCAGAACAACGCGCAGTTCAAGCTCAATCACCAGCAAGGAGGTACGTGGCCGTGGCCGGGTTACTGAAAATATTGAACGAGGCGGCAAAGCCGAAGAAGCGCGCCGAGGTTAAGCCCATCAAGCTCGAACACCTCAACGAGAAGACGGCGCTCATCCTGTTCGCCGTCGCCGAAGCCGTGCTCGGCGAGAACTTTCTCGCGCAGGCTCCAAAGTTTATCGAGACCGTTGACGACTATCTCAACTACCAGCGCCCGTCGCAGCGCGAAGCGTTCCTCACGGCGCTGCTTTTGGCTGAGACTCGGCTCTTCAACTTCATCGTCGGCGGGAATCCGAAACCCTTTTCGCACATGTCGCTCGCGGAGCGCCGGAAGACGCTCGAACAGCTCCGTTCGAGCAAACAGCAACAGGGCCGGAACATCTATGCGGCCTTCGTTAACGTCTCGGCCTCGACCTACTATGCGAGCGACCTCACGTGGCCCGACCTCGGCTATGCGGGCGTCAGCGTGGATCACCCCGAGATTCTCAGCCAGCCGCCGCCCGTGCCGTGGCGGCCCGCCGACCCACGGCCAATCGAACCGTGACCCGGCGAAGTCCGCTGTGCCGGGAATCAATGAGTTGCTGCCCAGATGGGGAAACGTTTCGAGGCGGACAGGCATTAATGGAAGAGACGAGTTCGTTTTTCAAAAACAGCGCGTGACGTTTAAGAAAGGGAGCACCCCATGGCTAATGAAGGGTTTTTTGAACTCGGTCTGCTCGACGTGGCCGGTCGCCCGGTCAACGAGACGGGCGTCAAGGTGAGTTTCGTCCGGGTGACTGAGAACAAGGTCATCTCGACCGCGTCGAATCTCGCCTTCCCGCCGCCGCACAGGTTCGCCGTCCCGGCCTTCCCGCAGGAGAAGAACCTGCTCTGCGAAGTGACGACGCCGCGTTATCGCCAGCGCCGCTCCGGCATCTTCACGCTGACCGATGGCGAAACCATCGTCCGGAACCTGACCTTGTTCCGCCGCCCTGACAAGTTCACCGCCAGCTTCACCGCGTGGGATCAACTCCCCAGCCATTTCCTGCCGTTCAAGTCGGCCCTCAACAAATCCTCGGCGGTGAAAGTGAAGGGCGGCAAGATGCTCGGCAAGTTCACCGAAAGCGCCTACGACGGCGTGACGGGCGCGGCGGAGTTGTCGGCGAAGGCAGCGCTCCTCAACCTCTACACGAAACTCTCTGACCTGAAAGAGCCGACCGAAGGGAAAGAGCCGTGGTTCTCATTCGTGCGTGAGATACTGGAGATCGGAAAGGAGAGATTCATCGCCGTCGTTGACCCGCGGATGGGCGAAATCGTCCGCGCCGTCAAGAGCAACCTCGGCAAATTCAAAGACTACAAGAACACGCCCGCGCAGAATCATTTCGGGAACATCCCCGCCGCGCTCAACCCGCAGAAGTCGAAGATGTTCAGCCTCAAGTCAACCGAAGACCACGGCAACGTCCAACTGACCTTCGCTCCCTGCACGGACGCGAGCGGCAACGACCTGCTCATCCTCGACGCCGACATAGACGAGAACGGTCGTCTGCTGGCTCATCTCGCAGACCTCTTCAAGCACAAGTTCACGGGCGGCACGCACCCGTTCGACATCCACGAGTACCTCGCACTCAGCAACCTGAACCGGCATCTTGGCTACGAGTTGGTTTAGGCAAAATGAGATGCGCGGCTAGTGCATCCTGCACGGCCCGCCCGGAGGCTCCGGCGCCATCTCCGGGCGGGCCGAATCCTGTACGATCTCGTGCATCTCAAACACGTTCCCTCTGGTGAACTCCTCTTTCGGCAGCGAGCCGGACTGCGCGTGCCAGCCGCCGCACGCATACAACACAGACCGCCGGCACGCCTAACCCGGCGGTCTGACTTTATGCGGAGATGCGAAGCGTCCGCCTCGCTACTCGTCTTTGATCGCGGCCCGCGCTTTCTCCGCCAGCTCCGGAGGCACTTCGTCCATGCCGTGCGCCGTGCGGGCGTGCTCGGCGACCTGCTCCAACACCTCTTCATCCGACTCGCCGCGGGCCACGAAATCGCAATCCGGCCCGACATCCCCGCAACTCATCGTCTTTGCCATTGTCGCTCCTCCTCGGAAAAGAAATCTGGTGGTCGAACGTCGCGCACAGATTAGACCGGGGCCACTCGGCAACACAACCAAGCGGTAAGTATCCTCGGTTCGACGCTCCATTTTCGGCTGCTTGCGTTTCCGCCTTTCGGTCGCGTAAATTATTCCCTCAACCTTGAGGTTCTATCCCGCGGCAAATTTCAAACTCAGGCGGGCGGCAGGCGGCTTCCCTTGTCGCGCCCAGCGTCCGCCGACCTGTCGAAAGGATGTTCTGACCTGACGCCATGAAAGCCTATCCCACAAACCAGATTCGCAACCTCGCCGTCATCGGGCACGGCGACGCCGGCAAGACTCAACTCGTCAGCTCGCTCCTCTACGTCGCGGGCGCCACCCCGCGCTGGGGCAAGGTTGACGAGGGCACGACCACGACCGATTACGACGAAGACTCCATCGCTCGCAAGGTCACGCTCAACACCGCGCTCGCGCACCTCGAATGGCGCGACCACAAGGTCAACCTCATAGACACGCCCGGCTACGCCGCCTTCGTCTCGCACGCGCGGCCCGCGCTCCGCGTCGGCGACTGCGCGCTCGTCGTCGTCCACGCCGTCAAGGGCGTCGAGGTGCAGACCGAGAAGACTTGGGCCTACGCCAACGAATTCATGGTGCCGCGCATCATGGTCATCAACCAGATGGACAAGGAGCACGCCGACTTCGGCGCGGCGCTCGACTCGGCGCGCAACACCTTCAGCCGCGCCATCGTCCCCTTCACGCTGCCCATCGGCAAAGAGACGACTTTTCGCGGCGTCGTGGACATCGTCCACATGAAGGCTTACGAGTTCGACGCGAACGGCAAGGCGAAGGAGATTGACATCCCCGCCGAGGGGCGCGAGGTCGTGGACAAGGAGCGCGAGCGCCTCGTCGAAGTGATCGCCGAATCGGACGACAAGCTGCTGGAAAAGTATTTCGAGTTGGGCACGCTTCCGGAAGAGGACGTGGTGCCGAACATCAGCCGGGCGATTGCGGCGAGCCGCCTGTGCCCGGTCTTCGCCCTCTCCTCCGCGACGCTCGCCGGCGTCTCCACCCTGCTCGACGGCATCATTGATTACGCGCCCGCGCCCGACACGCACGAGGCCGAGCACGGCAAGGCGAGCGCGGATGGCGACGGCGGCGAGGCCGTCACGCGCCGCTACAGCCCCGAAGAGCCTTTTTCGGCCTACATCTTTCGCACCATCGCCGATCCGTTCGCGGGTCGCATCAACGTGATGAAGATCATCAGCGGCAAGGTCAAGGCGGACGCCACCATGCAGAACACGACGCGCGGCGTGGCCGAGCGTCTCGGCGCCTTGCACTCGATGCAGGGCAAGCAGCTCGACAAGATTGAAGAGGCGAGCGCGGGCGACATCATCGCCTGCGTCAAACTCAAAGAGACGCAGACCGGCGACACGCTCTCCGACAAGGCCGCGCCGGTCGTGTATGACAAACTCGAATACCCGGAGGCCGCCATCTCCTTCGCCATCGAGCCGAAGTCGCGGCAGGACGAGGAGAAGATCAGCGTCGCGCTGCATAAGATTCTCGAAGAAGACCCGGCGCTGCGCTTCACGCGCGACGCGCAGACGAAAGAGTTTCTGCTCTCCGGCTCCGGACAGCTCCACGTCGAGACCGTAGTCGAAAAACTGAAGAACCGTTATCACGTCGAGGTCGCGCTGCATCCTCCGAAAGTGCCTTACAAGGAGACGATCACGGCGCGCGCCGAGGTGCAGGGCCGCCACAAAAAGCAGACCGGCGGGCGCGGCCAGTTCGGCGACTGCAAGGTCGTCTTCGAGCCGCTGCCGCGCGGCGAAGGCTTCATCTTCGAGGACAAAATCTTCGGCGGCTCCGTTCCGCAAAACTTCCGCCCCGCCATCGAGAAGGGCATCGTCGAAGCGGCGGCGAACGGAGCGATTGCCGGCTATCCGCTGGTTGACTTCAAGGCGACGCTCATTGACGGCTCATACCACACCGTAGACTCGGACGAGCATTCGTTCCGCGCCGCGGGCCGCAAGGCTTTTCGCAACGCCATTGAAAAGGTCAAGCCGACCTTGCTGGAGCCGGTCATGGAGGTCGAAGTGGTCGCGCCCGTCGAATGCAGCGGCGACATCATGGGCGACCTCAACTCGCGGCGCGGTCGGATGCAGGGGATGGAGATGCGCGGCAAGAATCAGGTCATCAAGGCGCAAGCGCCGATGTCCGAGATGCTCGACTACCAATCCAAGCTCAACTCCATCACCGGCGCGCGCGGCTCCTACCACATGGAGTTCTCGCACTACGACCCCGTGCCCGGCAACATCGCGCAGAAGATCGTCGAGCAGGCGCGGGCCGAAGGTAGAATCAGGGCTGAGGAGGAAGAATAAGAATCATGTCGCGCCAGTTGGCAAAGTATTGGATTAACGCCGACGAGTACGAGCGCATGGGCGAGGCGGGCATCTTCGCGCCGGAGGCCCGTCTTGAACTCATCGAAGGAGAGATTTACGAGATGTCACCGATTGGCAGCCCTCACGCCGCGTGCGTTGATTTCCTCATCTTCTTTCTTGGTCAACTGTCGCAACGGCGATTCATCGTGCGCGCGCAGAATCCGATTCGTCTCAGCGACTTCTCCGAGCCGCAGCCGGACGTGGCCTTACTGCGCTGGCGTGACGATTTTTATCGCGGCGCCCACCCGCGCCCGGCGGATGTTCTCCTCCTTATCGAAGTCGCCGACACGACCATCGGGGCGGACAAGGCGGTGAAAGTCCCGCTCTATGCCACGTCCGGCATTCCGGAGACGTGGATCGTCAACCTGCCCGACGAACAGATCGAGGTCTACGCCGACCCGGCGGGCGGCGCGTACAAGATCGCCAAGACGTACAGGCGCGGCGAGACGGCGCAAGCGCACACGCTCTCGAACCTGTCCGTCGCCGTCGCCGAAGTGCTGGGATAGACAATTTTGCGGCTGCGTTTCGCCGGGAGCGCGGGCGTCGCACCCGCGCTCCCGGCAGCCGCCTCCTCCGTTCAATTGCAAACTGCTCTAAGCGAAGGGATGATTAGATGAGAGCATCTGAGAACATCGAATTTTCAGCCCGCTTGTTGCGGTTGTTTGGTTTCTAACCCCGCTAATTCTTTTTTCCTAAGCTCAATTCCTTGACAGGTTTTTTTGTACTCTTCTAAAGGAAATTCGTTCTTCCGGTACAGGTATTTTTCCATCAAGCTCTCAACCCAGCTAATGGTTGTCTCCGGTGAAACCCTCCGCCGTCCGAAGAGGAAGAACGCAATTAGAATCATGGCAAGAATTTTGGGAAGGGCTGCATCAACCATCTCAAATTTCGTCCAATTCTGTTCGATCCACTCACGATTAACAAAAGACCAATAAATCGAATAAGCCAGCACGGCAAGCAACGCGAAACTGAGGCTTCCTCGGATAACGGTTGCCCGTCCTTTCGCCTCAGCATCGAGCCTCTGCTTTTGTAATTCCAAAGTTCCTTTGATCGCTTCAAGGTCGGAGAGTTCCCGTCTTTTTTTCTCAATCTCAATGATTGCCGTTCGAGCAGGCGGAGGGCTGCCCGGAGTTTTTTCTTCGCTTTGTCTTTTGCGTTCCTGTTCGGACTCGATGCCGTTGAGCCATTCTTTGACGGACAAATCCAGCCCAAGCTCATCAGCGTACTCGAATGCTTTGCCGTTGATTTCCATTGACAACAGGCGTTTGTAATCTCTGACGACGTGCGGGTATCTGGGATGCGGGACTCGCTCGACCACATCTTTTTCGGCGAAGTCTTTGGAAAACGTTCGGTGGATTTCTTCAAAGGTGTGGCGGATGCGGTAAAGAAATTCGCGGCGCGTGTTTTCATGGCCGCGAATGAAGATGAGAACTTTGCGGGCCGCGCTGTCGGCCTTGACCAGTGCTTCGTTTGCCACTGCGCCGCCGACTTCGTATTCCAGCACGACGCCGGTTCGCCAGACCGTCTCCCGGCTGATGTGTTCGTGCATTTTGACGATGAAGCGCGTGATGATGCTGCTGAAATAAATCGGGTAGAGATATTCAAATCTGAGCGAGCCGTTCCAATCTCCGGTATTCAATTCCTCTTTCGCGAGCAGGTCGGGGACGAGGAATTTTTCGTCGGGGATGATGTCGAAGCAGAGTTCGAATTTTCGCATCATGTCAACGATGAAGAGTTGTTTGTAAGATGGATAGTCTCTCGTATCGAGAATTTCGTTGAGCATTTTTCTGGTTAGCACGCCTTTTTTCAAAGACAATTCCCCTGAGTCAATGATTTTATAGACGGCCTGCGTGACCCATTCGGGGTTTAGGACGTTCGTGTCCTGAAGACGAGCATGTTCTTTGAAATTTAAAACGACGCCTAACTCGTGGAGCGTGCGGATCAACTTGTCCGCCTGTTTCTCGTCAACCTCATTCTCCCGACAGATTTCCACATACTTTTCGTAACTGATGTAAGCATCCTTCGTGTTTTCGAGATTTTCCTTGACGGCGAACCAGTTGGCCGGGAGAACGTCGTTGATGCCGCCGAGCTTGCCGATCTCCTCGATGAGAATGGCTTTCAGATGGCTGATGCCGGTTTTCTTTTCGCAGGAAACCGGATGGATATTTTTGACACTCGAATACTTTTGCCTCAATTCGCTTTCGTTGATGTCCAACGGATGCTGGTCAATCTTGTTGCCGACGATCAGGATGGGGGAATCGCCGCCCAGAATTTCGATCTTCTTCAACCAGTAATCCACTTTGTTTTCGTGTCTATCGAGACGCGAATCGAGCACCAGCACGTAAAGGCTTCTTTCGGTGAGAAAGAACTGGTGCGTGGCGTGATAAATCTCCTGCCCGCCGAAATCCCAGACGTTCAATTGCACGCTCCGGCCCTTTACTTCGACCCTGAATTCCTCGCCCCTGTAAATGTCAATGCCATCGGTTTTGTTTTCCTGTGGGTTATATTCGCCTTTAAATATCCTCTTAATCAGAGAAGTTTTACCCACGCTGCCCTGCCCGACGACTAATACTTTGGCCTCGTTAAGCTCCCGCCCCTGTTGAATCTTCGTTTGATTTAAGTAGTCAAATATGTCGTGAACAGTCTCGCATTGAGCGAGCGTCTCGGTCGGTATCGAAACGCGCTCACGCCCGTTCCAAATGATTAAATTTAGACGCTTCAGCCAGTCGAGCACTTTTGAGAATCCTTTAAGTTGGTTCTCATCTATGTAAAGCCCTTGCAGATTGACGAGCGCGGCGAGCGGCGCGACATCCGTCACCTGATTGGCGTCAAGGTAAAGCCATTTCAGATTGACGAGCGCGGCGAGCGGCGTGACATCTGTCACCTGATTGTTGGCAAGGTAAAGCTCTTGCAGATTGACGAGCGCGGCGAGTGGCGTGACATCCGTCACCTGATTGGCGTCAAGGGAAAGCGATTGCAGATTGACGAGCGCGGCGAGAGGCGTGACATCCGTCACCTGATTGTCGGTAAGGTAAAGCTATTGCAGATTGACGAGCGCGGCGAGCGGCGTGACATCCGTCACCTGATTGTTGGGAAGGTAAAGCCCTTGCAGATTGACGAGCGCGGCGAGCGGCGTGACATCCGTCACCTGATTGTTGATAAGGGAAAGCCTTTGCAGATTGACGAGCGCGGCGAGCGGCGTGACATCCGTCACCTGATTGGCGTCAAGGGAAAGCGATTGCAGATTGACGAGCGCGGCGAGTGGCGTGACATCCGTCACCTGATTGTCGGTAAGGTAAAGCTCTTGCAGATTGACGAGCGCGGCGAGCGGCGTGACATCCGTCACCTGATTGTGGTTAAGGGAAAGTTTTTTCAGCTTCGCCAATTGGCTGATAGCTGGAATGAGTGTCGCCAAGTCCTGAGAGCTTAATTCTTCAGAGCTAAGGTCAAGCTCAACCGCGTCCGACTTGGCTGCCTGTTCAATCAGATTCGATACGCTTTCTTTATTCATATTTTTCGACGGACGGATATTGCCCGGCGAAAGAATCTTCATCGGGCAAGGTTTGGGGTTGATTCTCTAAGAGCGTGTCCAAAAAGCCATGTGCCGAAGCTCCGTGAGGAGCGGAATGTTTATAGCCCATCGCGTGACACGAGGTCGCTAAAGCTCCGTGAGGAGCGACATATTAGGCGCTGCCGCCCCTCCGGGGCTTGAAAGAACAAGGGGAGAGCGGCGCGGGCGACACACATTCCGCTCCTGACGGAGCTGACTCCAAGCTGACTTTTTAGACACGCTCTAAGAGCGCATTGAAGACAGAAGCCCGAACGCCAAACGAAGCGCCCGCGCATGTGCTTCAACCCTGCTCTCCGGTTCTACATCGGAACACAAGATTGGGAGAGGGGCGTTGAGAGCGCCGGCTTCAGACGGGTTGTGGGGCGCGAGAAAAGCCCGGCTGAAGCCGGCGCTCTCAACGCCTGCGCGCGATTCGTGAAGCTTTATCCGCGCCTCACAACTGACCGGATTCGTGTTTGTTGTCAAGCGTGAAGTCGTCCGACTGCGTGCCATGCCGGCCAATTTGAACGTTAGCCGCCCGGGTTCGAGAGGATGCCGCGACCTGATGCCCGAAAACTCCGGGCGTAAGGACTGTCAAATCACGCCGCATCTTAACATCGTTTCGCCGTTGCGGGAGGTGATATGTCAATTCTCCGGGCCGAAGACTTGCGCGGCGGAGAAGGGCGGCCTCACCTCCGCCGAGGTTTCGTCTAGTCATCGGTACGGCGTCCATTAATCAGTCCCGCGCCGGGAGCCTTACGTCCGGCGCGCGGCGCGTCTCGTCACATTTCTCTGTACGTCTCAACGTTTCGTGCCTTACGGTTCGCCTGTCGCCCGCTGAAGGGATGACCGGGTCGCCCACCTGTGAACGAACACGGAAAGAGGAGACTGTGACGATGAAATACATCATCCGCGTGATACTCGTGCTGGCTTTGTGCGCTCTCCCGGTGGGCACGGCGTCGGCGAAGGTGAAAACCAAAACCATAACTTTCGGGACCGACTTCTGGGTCGGCACGACCCTCGTCAAGAAAGGCACTTACAAACTCGCTTTCGACGATGCGGCGGGCGAAATTCGCTTCATGGACAAGCAGAAGAACGTCGTCGCCAAAAGCGCCGTCCGCGTGGAGAAACAGGAATCGAGCAGTTTCGGCTGGCTGGTGAAATTGCAGCCGAAGGGAGAGCAAGCAACGCTCGTGAGCTTAGTCTTCCCCGAAGACGACCGCCTCCTCATGCTCGGTGACGCCGCGGCCAGCGCCGAAAACTCGCAGTAAAGCACGTGGCGAATGTTCGGTAGCGACGAAGACGGGCGGCTCAAGATCATGATCATGAGACCCCCGTCTGCGTGGCGGCGGACGGCGG
>JBGTBQ010000008.1:0-11070 GCA_041749275.1 Pyrinomonadaceae bacterium
GCTGGTCAGACAGCATTTATGGCGGTCTCGGTATTTGGTGAACTCTGTTCGACAGGCAGAGTTCGTGCAAATACCCGGCAAGGTACTGGATCACTTATTCTCCTGCCTTGCTCTCGCGGCTTAGTTGGATAAAGTCGAGTCAAAACAGCCTGATTAAAAACGGCGCTTCGGCCAGCACGTGCGCCATGGCGAGCGTGAAGTACACGTCGCGCGTCGTGGCGTAATCGGCCCGGAAGCAGAGCCACAGGGCGAGCACCAGCACCACTCCGAAGATCAGCGCCGCTTTGACGGCGCGCGGCCAGCCCTCTCGGTGAGCGGCGAGCGGGATTTTCTTCGTCTCGAAGACGCCCGCGCGCAGTCCGGCGAGCGGAATCAGCACGAGCCAGACGCCGTAATGAATCGTCTCCAGAAAAACGTGCGTCGCCACGAGCATGTGGCTGGAGACGCCCTGCAAAACGCCCGCGCCCGCGTGCTGCGTGATGCGCCATGCCAGCGCGTCCTCGTCCGGCAAGTGGGGCGCGCTTGAAAGCTGGCCCCACATGAAAAGCAGTATCAACGGCAACGCAGCGAGGCACACGTGATAGGTGCTCCGCCAACTCGGGCGCGTGCGCTTCAACTGGCGGTCGAGAAACCAGAGCGCGACGAGCGGGTGCAGATAGACCAGCGCCAGACTGAACCAGACCGGCGCGGCCCACGCGAAGGCCGCCAACGCGAAGCCGACCGCGAACACAGGCGCGCCAATGCTCCGCCCGCGCTGCCGCCCGCGCAACCAGACGAGCGCGGAGACCCACATCAGAAAGCCCGTGTTCCAGAGCGAGATGCCCACCGTCCACGCCGCTCCGTCCAGATACCAGCTCTGCCCCAACGAGTAGAGCAGCGCGTAGACGCTCGCGAAAAAGATGACGCCGCCGATGCCGACGGTGAAGAAGGTTTTCGACCTTCCCCAGCGGGCGGGCATCCGCGCGAGGAAGTAACGAAACTCCATCCAGTTGTGCGGGCCGGCGAAGAGGAAAACGGTGGCGATGGAAAGCTGAAGCGGCCACCAGCTAATCAGTAGGGCCGAGAGCAGACAAAAGGTCAGGAACGACAGCGCGAAGGATGGCGCGAACAGGCGATGCCCGCGCCTCGCGGCGAAGAGATTCACGTTGCCGGTCAAGCTTTGCACAGTGCTCTACTCGTCTCCTGTCCGTTCGCCCTTTGCCTTCGGCGGCAGGCGAAGGTCTATAAAATCAGCCGGGCCTTCGTCGCTGAACTCAACCTTTACCAAACCGGTGGCGCCGTAAGTGGTCGCTTCGGGAATCAGAATCTTCGAGGTCAACGAGCGCGCGACGGGCGGCGGGCCGACGTTGGCATAGACGGTGGTCGCGACTGCGCCGCCGAGTGCCAGCACCGCGAGCACTGCCGCCACGCGCGGCGCCTTCTTGCCGGCCATGCGCGAACCCACGAACCACACGCCGCCGAGGACGAAAGAGAGCGACAGGCACAGCCCCGCGAACACGGTCTGCGTCGGCGTCAAATTGAAGCCGCGCGTGGCGGCGGCGACCTGTGAGTCGTCACCGTCGAGTTCCGCTTTCATTTGGAGCACCAAGCTGCGCGGGATGATGAGCCGCGCCTCGGTCGCTGTCGAGTCCGGCGCAATACGCATTCTCGCCGTGATACTGTCCAACTTTTGAGGTGGCTTGGGCGGCTTCTTTCCAAGCAGCTCGTTGTTGCGCGACCGCCGGTTGTAATTGCGGTTGGGCGTGGCGATGTCCGCGAATACGGGGAGCGCCGTTATGAGCAGAAACGCGATCAGCGCAAAGATTCTGTAGCAGCTTTTCATGTTTGACCTCCGTGGTTGGAAGAACGGACGCATTATCCACTGCTTGCGAGAGAAGACTCAATAGAATTCAGCGAAGGCGAGGATGAAAAGCTTGCCGCCAGTGCGGCATTCTTCGCCGCTCTGGCGGTCAGTTTCTCGCCGATTATCGGCGGAAAATAATCTTGACGCGCTCTCGCACGAGATGTTAGGTTTGAACGTGGTTTCTGGGCCGATAGGTTGCCCGAAGGCGCCGCACGCCTCGCCATTCCGTCGCTTAACGCATATGCGTTTCGAATATCAAACCCCCTTGATGGATTGGCTCCCTTACATGAGGAGACATTTCTTTTGGTAATGGGACGCCGGATTCTGCTTCTCGCGGACGATTCATCCGCCACGCAAAAAGTCGTCAGCCTGACCTTCGCCGACGAGGGCTTTGAGGTCGTCGCGGTCGGCGATGGCGACGAGGCCGCGCGGCGTCTGGAAGCCGGTCTCATGCCGGACATCGTGCTGGCGGACGTTCTGATGCCCGGACTGACGGGCTACGAACTGTGCGAGCGCATCAAGGGCGACAGCCGTCTGCGGCACGTCCCCGTGATGCTGCTTGTCGGTTCGTTTGAACCTTTCAACGAAGCGGAGGCGCGCAGAGTCGGCGCGGACACTGTCTTGACCAAACCATTTCAATCCATACGCGAACTTATGAGCAAGGTCGGCTCTCTCCTCAGCGGCTCGAAGCCGGAGACCGAAACGGAGGCCGCGCACGACGAAGCGCCACGGCAACAGGACGCCGCGGCGTCTTTCGCCGATATTCAGATGGACGACGAGATGATCGAAGCGCGCCCGGCGGCGCACAACGAAGCGCCGGAAACGTTCGCCCCTGCTGCCCCTGAGTCAACGCCCTCGCCAAGCGCGGCCCAGCAGCCCGCAAATAATTCGTTCGACGACACAATCCGCGAGCCATACATGGCCGCCCCGCGCGGCATGGACGCGGAGCGCGAAGCGCAGGTCTTTACGGAAGCGCCGGCGCCGGTCGCCAATGTAGTGGTCGCGGAAGAGTCGCGCGTCGGGCAGCCCGCATTCGCCGCGCACCTCGCCGGGGCCGCCGACGCGGACGACACGCTGCTCGACCTTGATTTCGAGCCGCCTGCTACGACCAACGAGGCCGACGACTTTATCCTCGATCTTGGGGACGATGACCAGTTCACGCCCGCCATGCACCAAGCCGCGCCGGTTGAAGAGCCGCGGAGCGTGTGGGCTGAGGCCGCGCCAGTCGAAGCCTCCACGCCGGACGCGGCAGGCGCCTTCGCCGAGGCCGCGCATGGTGAAAGCGCGCCACTTTACGACGGCGAGGTCGCGGCGGAAGTGGTCGCGCAGGACGAGCCGCTGGAGTTCGGCGGCGAGACGATGAGGGAAACGTCGAGCGCGCCGCGCGGTTTCGTCGAACCGGAGGTCGTGCCCGCCGCCGACACGTCGCCCGCAATCGTCGAAGCAGAGTTTGTGGACGGCAGCGTCGAGGGTGATGTGGCGAAACCGCCGGTCTTCGATGCCGAGCCAATCGTCGAGGCCGAGCCAATCGTCGAGGCCGAACCAATCGGCGAGGCGGAAGCCGCGTCCGCGTTCCCGCCCGCCCCTTCGACCGGAGGCTTCGAGGTCATAGCCGCGCGCGCCGGAGTCGAAGAGGGAGTGCGTCCCGAACAACTCTCGGCAGAAGTGATTGACGCCATCGCTCGCCGCGTCGTCGAGATGATGTCCGACAAAGTCGTCCGCGAGATTGCGTGGGAGGTCGTGCCGGAACTCGCCGAGCTGCTCATCAAACAAAAGCTCGAAGAGGATGCGCGCAAGCAGTAAGTAAGAGAAGAGGCTCAAGGCTAGAGGCTAGAGACTTAAAGGGGCTGTTGACAGCCTCAAGTCTCTCGCCTCTTTCCGCTTTTGACCATCGCTTTGTTAGTATTGTCCGCGTATGGAGATTCCGAAGACTTACGACCCGAAACAGGCCGAAGAGAGCCACTACGCGAACTGGGAGCGCGCCGGCTATTTCGCGCCGGAGATTAACAAAGACCCGTCAGCCCCTGTCTACTCAATCGCCATCCCGCCCCCGAACGTGACCGGCTCGCTCCACATGGGCCACGCCTTGCAGCACACGATGATGGACGTGCTCACGCGCCACAAGAGAATGTGCGGCTACCGCACGCTCTGGCTGCCGGGCACTGACCATGCGGGGATTTCGACGCAGCTCGTCGTCAGCCGCGAGTTGAAGAAAGAGAAGTTGACGCGGCACGATCTGGGACGCGAAAAATTCGTCGAGCGCGTGTGGCAATGGAAGGCCGAGTCGGGCGGGCAGATTACGCGGCAGATGCGGCGCGAGGGCGTGAGCGTGGACTGGTCGCGCGAGCGCTTTACGATGGACGAGGGATTGTCGCGCGCCGTGCGCGAGGTCTTCGTGCGGCTCTACGAAGAAGGACACATCTACCGCGGCGCACGCATCGTCAACTGGTGCCCGACCGACCAGACGGTGCTCTCGGATTTGGAAGTCGTCAAGGAGACGAAGAAGGACGGGAAGCTCTACTTTTTGCAATACCCGATCAAGACCGGCAACGGAAGCGAACGGCGTCTGACCGTGGCGACGACGCGGCCCGAAACGATGCTCGGCGATACGGCGGTCGCGGTCAATCCAAGCGATGAGCGTTACGGCGATTTAATCGGCGCGACCGTGATGTTGCCGCTTACGGGGCGCGAGATTCCCGTCATCGCCGACGATTACGTTGACCCCGCCTTCGGCACCGGCGCCGTGAAAATCACGCCCGCGCACGACCCGGCGGACTACGAGATGGGCGTGCGCCACGACCTCGCGCAGGTCTTCGTCATTGACCAGAACGCACGGATGACGGCGGACGCGGGCGCCGAATTCGTCGGACTCGACCGCTATGAGGCGCGCGAGCTGGTCGTCAAAAAATTTGAAGAGTTGGGGCTGCTCGAAAAGGTCGAGGATTACGAATTCGCCATCTCGAAGTGCGAGCGTTGCAAGACGGTGATCGAGCCTCTCATCTCGACGCAATGGTTCGTCCGCATGGACGAGATGCGCGACATGGCGCTCAAGCTCCTCGGCGACGAAGGCAAGCCGCGCTTCATCCCCGACTCTTACGAGAAGGTCTATACAAACTGGCTGGAGAATTTGCGCGACTGGACAATCTCGCGCCAGCTCTGGTGGGGCCATCAGATTCCGGCGTGGTACGACGAAGAGGGCAACGTCTACGTCGCGCGCAACGAAGAGGAGGCGCGCGCCAAAGCCGGGACGGATAAATTGACGCAAGACCCGGACGTGCTCGACACGTGGTTCTCTTCGGGGCTGTGGCCCTTCTCGACGCTGGGCTGGCCCGACGAGACGGCAGACCTCCGCGCGTTCTACCCGACTTCGGTGCTCGTCACCGCGCGCGACATCATTTTTTTGTGGGTGTCGCGGATGGTGATGATGGGGATGAAGTTTGTCGGCGAGCGGCCATTTGAAGACGTGTTCATCACCGGCACCGTGCTTGACCGCGCGGGACAGCGAATGTCGAAGTCGAAGAACAACGGCATTGACCCGCTCGACGTGTTCGACAAGTACGGCGTGGACGCCACGCGACTGATGCTCGCCTCAATCGGCGGCACGGACACGCGCTGGAGCGACGCGCAGGTCGAGAGCTATCGCAACTTCGCTAACAAAATCTGGAACGCCGCGCGCTTCTGCCTCCTGAACTCGGAGGGCGCGACCGTAGGCAAAGGATTTGAGGGCGCTCCCGAAACTTGGGCGCTGCACGACCGCTGGATCATGTCGCGCCTGAATAAGACGGCGCGCGCCGTGGGCGAAGCGCTCGCCGATTATCAATTCCACGAGGCCGTCTACGCGCTTTACCATTTCTTCTGGGACGACTTCTGCGATTGGTACATCGAGCTGTCGAAGTCGGACGTGACCGCCGCCGCAGCCGGCCCCGCGCGCGACGCCGCGCGGAGCCGCGCCCTGACCGTGCTCGAACAGGCGCTCCGTTTGCTCCATCCATTTATGCCATTCATCACTGAAGAAATATGGTTGCGCCTGCCCGGTGTCGGCGCCGGGTCGCTTCATCCCGCTTATCACGGCGCGACGCCGACCGTGATGCTCGCCGCCTATCCGCAAGCCGACGAGAAACTGATTGATGAGCAGTCCGAGGCCGAGATGCAGTCGGTCATCGAACTCGTCTCGCGTGTCCGCAACATCCGCACGGAACTGAACGTCAAGCCGAGCGAGCCGGTGCGTGTCTTCGTCAGCGCGGGCGAGAATGGTCTGCAAAAAGTTTTCGGCGACAGCCTGCCGCAGATCATGCGGCTCGTGCGCGCGAGCGACGTGACGGTCTCCGGCGCGATGCCGGAGCTGCCGCGCGCGACGGCGCGACAGGCGCTCGCGGGCGGCGTCGAGATCGCCGTCCCGCTCGAAGGCTTGATTGACTTCACGCGCGAGACCGAGCGCATCGCGCGCGAGACCGAGAAGCTCACGAAGGAGCTTGAGAGGATCGAGGCGCAGCTCTCGAACCCGCAATTCGTCGAGCGCGCGCCCGCCGAGAAGGTCGAAGAATTACGGCAACGCGCCGCGGACATCGGGCAACGAACAAACGCGCTCAAACAGATGTCGGAGGCGCTCAAATCATGAACTGGCTCGATGAGGGCGCACTCTTTTCGCAGATCGGCGCGTTCCTACAGGAAGATTTAGGGCGCGGCGACATCACGACGCAGAGCACCGTCATGCGGCAACAGCGTGCGCGCGGGCGCTTCCTCGCCAAAGAGCCGATGGTCGTCGCCGGTCTCGAAGCGGCGGAAGCGGTCTTCTCGACTCTCGACTCGCAGCAGCAGATCGAGGCTTTCGTCTCGGACGGCGATGAGGTCGAGGAAGGGAAAGTGATCGCGCGCACTTCCGGCTTCGCCGACGTGCTGCTCGGCGGCGAGCGGCTGGCGCTCAACCTGATGCAGCGTCTGTCCGGCATCGCCACGCTGACGCGACAATTCGTCCGCGCCATCGAAGGGACGGGAGCGCAGATCGTAGACACGCGCAAGACGACGCCGGGTTTGCGGATGCTCGAAAAGTACGCGGTGCTCGCCGGGGGAGGGCGCAACCACCGCTTCGGACTCGACGACGGCGTGCTCATCAAGGACAACCACATCGCGCTCGCCGGAGGTGTGGCGACGGCGGTCGAGCGGGCGCGGCAGGCGGTTGGACATCTGCACAAGGTCGAAGTAGAGGTGGCGAGCGAGGCCATGTTGCGCGAAGCGATCAAGAGCGGCGCGGACATTCTCTTGCTCGACAACCAGACGCCGGAGGAGACGGCGCGGCTCGTGCTTCTGGCGCGCGAACTGGCGTCGCACGTCATGCTCGAATCGTCGGGCGGGATCGCGCTTGAGAACGTGCGCGGATATGCCGAGGCGGGCGTTGACCTCATCAGCATCGGCGCTCTGACGCACTCGGCGCGCGCAATGGACATCAGCTTTAAGATTCAACCGGCGTGACCGGAGGGCGCGGAACTAAAGCGCGCGCGGGGCGTGTAAACGGATTGGATCAGTTCATGGGAGGTTGATTGACGATGAGAAAGCTTCTGTCTCGATGGATTCTGGCCGGCATGGTCATGCCGCTGTTGCTGTCGGTCTGCATGAGTGAGGCTCAATCTCAGGGGCAAGGCCCGCGCCCCTCGCGCCGCACGACCAATCCCGTGCGACCGCGTCCCACGCCGACGCCATCCGCCTCGGAGCCGGCGCTCATCAGCACCGCCGACGAAAGCGCGCAGGAAGAAGCGCCGCGCCGCACCACGCGCACGACGCGGCGCGGCACGAATGCCGAGGCCCAGCAGCAGCAACGTGAGCAACAGCAACAAGAGCAACTCCGCAGCACCGTCAACGAACTCTCCACGAAGGTCGAGCGCATCTCCGATGACATGTCAACGCTGAAGAACGACCAGCGCATCCTCATCGAGCTTGAGCGCCTGACGCGCGCCGAGCAGCGCGCCGAGAGCCTGCGCTCGCAACAGCGCGACGTGACCGACAGGGAGTTCCAGTTGCAGGAGCGGCTCGCGCAAATCGAGGACGAGCTACAGCCCGACGCCATCCAGCGCCGCGCCGCCGTCTACGGCACGCTCAACCCTTCGGCCCTGCGCGAGCAAATCGCACGCGGCCTCGAACGCGAACGCGACCGCGTGCGAAAGCAACTAGAGCTAACGACCAACAGCCGCACGCGACTCGAAGCGGCGGTCGCCACCGCCGAAGCGGAGGTCGAAAAACTGCGCCAGCGCGTTGACGCCGCCGACCAGCAACGCCTCGGCACGCCAGCCGCGACGAACACCGGCGCCCCTGCCGTCATCACGCCGGCAAATCCCCAACCCGAGCCGCCGCGGTAAAAGTCAGAAGCCGGAACGCGGACGACTGAATGAATGCAAACTGCTCCTTAATCATCCTTTCGCGTTTCGGCCTCCGCGTGTGCTTCTATGGGTACGATCTCACAGCTTGAGCTTTACCGCCTGATCGCAGTGGCGAGCGCGCGTGGCGAGCGCGTCGTCGTGGCGACGGTCGCGGACACGCGCGGCTCCACTCCGCAACGGCGCGGCGCGAAGATGCTCTTCTTCGAGGGCGGCGCGACCGCCGGGACAGTCGGCGGCGGCTGCGTCGAGGCCGAAGTCTGGGCCGAGGCGCGCGAGGCTCTGCGGACGGGCACATCCGAGCTTCACAAGTTCAGCCTCACGGCGGACGAGGCGAGCGAGGAAGGCATGGTCTGCGGCGGCACGATGGAGATTTTCATTGACGTGTGGGATACTCCAACGGTCGAGGAAACGGTACACGGTTGATGGACAGTGAGAAAGAGTTGATGAAATCTCCCTGCTCCGAATGCGGAGGTAAATTAAAGAGAACGGCACTCACACAGGTGTTTGAGAAAGATGGAGTCAGGGTGAAGCTGAACGGCTTCAAGGGGTGGGTCTGCACGCAGTGCGGCGAAATTTATTTCGAGCCGAGCGGGGCGGACAGGGTTGTGCAATCAGTCAACCGTTTGTTTTCACTTGCTTCACAGATAGACAGCATGAAGGGCGCATCACCACTCAGTTATCCTAAGTAAACCTCAGTCCTAAGTTGATTAGGCGTGTTAACCTAGTAGTCGGTCACGGTAAAGATGAGGAGTTCTGAGTTCAAGCTTCAGCTTGCTTGTATTGCAGAATCAGCAAGCTGAAGCTTGAACTCAGAACATCAAAATCAGCATGACGGACTACTGGAAATCTACTCTCAAACCGAAGTTAGATATGATTATCAAAGAGGTATATAGAAAGGCAAAAAACAAGGGTCTTTTCTACTGGTTAGTAGTTGTGGTTCTTATTATTCTTGGTATTCCAGTCGGACATTGGCTGGAAGGGCAACGGTTCGCGATTCAGTTGCGTTACAAACTTACCCAGCTAATCACTCAACGATTTTCACCTCACCGGGCCATTGTCCAAAGAACCGTTCTAGTTCTTATTCAGGATGAAGAATTCTGGACAGGGGAACCGGCACGACGTACCCCAATTAAGCGCGACTACCTTGCCAAGTTGGTTCGGGCACTAGACGCTGCTAATCCGGCAGTTATTGCTGTCGACTTTGACCTACGGTCTCAAATGCCGGATGGCACCATTATCGAACACCAAGATTATAGAAATGAGACGCAGGAGTTTCTTGAGACCATAAGAGATGTTTCGCAGCGTCGCTCAATCATACTCCCTAAGACGGTACGATTCACCGATGGATACTACGTTACGGAATCAGATATCTACGATAACTTTGATTTCCAGAACAGGAAGGTTTTGCGAGGTTACATAGCGTTGCCTTTCGATTATCGAAAGGTTCCGCTGAATCTTACTACTAAGGACGGTGCTGTTATTGATTCATTCTCCCAAGCGATAGTTCGGGCGGTTAATGAAAGAGCGCTTGAACCTGTTTCTCAGGAAAACGAGGTTCTTTACGGTAGCTACCTCCCCTCGGATAGTTTCACTAAGCTGTCCGGCGCTGATATTTTGATTCCTAACGATGAGATTAAAAAGAAACTCAGCCATAATATCGTTATTATTGGGGCTGGCTGGAACGCCAGGGCTTACGGTAGGGGAGGGATGGTTGACGTACATCTCACGCCAGTCGGCCCGCTACAAGGACCACTCATTCACGCCAACTTCGTGGAAGCTTTGCTCGATCAACGAACAGCGAAACCTTGGGGGGAGAAATTCCTAATCGTGATAGAGGCCATATCGTCTTTCTCTGTAGCTTTAATCTTCGCCTTGGTGGAGCGGTTGCATTGGAAGTTGTTAAGCATGGTCATATTATTGATTGCTTTAGTCTTTTTTAGTTACTTGTCTTGGTTGAATCTAGGACTCTTTTATGACTTCTTCGTGCCTGCCGTTCTAGTTGCGGGGCACTCTATCTACGAACAGGTTCATGAATGGCAGTCAGGACATCACTAGAAATCTTGCAACTCATGGCCCTTAATCATAAGCGTAAATGAGCTGAAGGAGGCAATAACGTGCAATACATCATAGATTGCCTGTTTATTTTCACCAATATTCTAGGAGCATCCTTTGGCGTCCCTATGGAAGGTGAGATATCTAATCAGTCCCATGCGAGTAGCTACACATATAATTTTTATCTTCAACGATCTCGTAAATCTGGATCCAAAACCACTTCTGGTAAATCCAAACCCACCCCTAAAGCAACGTCTACCCCTAGTCCAAGTCCCACACCGCTACCACCGTCTGCTACCCCACCCAAGAAAAAAGATGACCCTCCGATCAATACTGACGACACAGCAGGCACCCCACGTATTACCATTGCCGTGCTCGACTTCGGCGACGCCAGTCTGACCGATTTGAAGAAGAACCTCGGACGGCAACTTGCCATCCTGCTCTCGAACGCGTTCACCAGACAGGCCAACATTATCGTTGTTGAGCGCCTACAATTGGATCGGGTAACTGATCAGGTCAACAAGGAAGAGGACACGGATCGTTTTAAAGAAAACCCTCTCGTCCGCATCGGGAAACTCCTGAAAGCCGATGCCCTCATTCTGGGCGACATCACGGAGTTCACGGCCACCAAAAAGGGTAAGAGTTTCGGCATCGCCTCTAAAACATCTTACACTGCAAAACTCGGCCTGGCCGTCCGTCTGGTTGACATCAGTTCAGGCGAAGTCCTCGACGCCGTCAATCTTGAGGAGACCGCCGACGAGAAAGGGGAGTCCAATCCGTTCTGGCAGAAGGGCGCCGAGTTGG
>JBGTBQ010000009.1:0-5476 GCA_041749275.1 Pyrinomonadaceae bacterium
GACGACGACGGGACGCGCCTCGGTGTGTGTTCGCACGATGCGGCGGACGCGCTCGAACGCGCGCGCGTCCGCGACGGAAGTGCCGCCGAACTTCATAACCGTGGGTGGTGAAGACATCGCCTGCATTACCGCATTGCACGGAAGGTTGGCCCGGAGCCGCCCTTCATCATTTCCGCTTATGGAGTTTATAAGGTCAGCCGCAAGGATACACGACAGACCTCTCAAACAGAAAGTAGAGTCGCGGGCGAATTGAGAGGCGCGGGTGAAGCATCGAAAACATCTCGCGGCTCCTCGTCCACTATCCGATAGCCCGATGCAAAAAAAATTGTACTGTTGGGAGAGAGGGGTATAGAATGGCGTCGTTAAGAACGAAATCAGATTTGACACCTGATGTTTCGCATAAAAGCGTGTCTGCTGTTTCTCACCGTCCGTTAGCCCGGACGGTAGCAGGTGCGCTGCTTTACCTCTGACCCCTTTTGCGGAAGTAAGCCACGCCGTGCGGTGCGAATTACGTTTGACGAACTGAATGCGCGAACCGTGGTTTGTGCTCAGTGAGTGGAGCGTGTGGGATGTAGGTGTGGGTTGCTCAGTCCGACACCATGTCGCCGTCGTGGCGCACGCGCCATGACGTGATCAACTCGCTCGTTTCCCTTCCGTCGCCGCTCACCGCTTTTGTCTCTCTCAAATCACTGTTTTCGTGCGCCTCGGGTGCGGCGCTCGGCACGTAGTGCTCGCCGTCATGCTCGGTGGACTCTATCAACGTGAATCGAGTGGATTCCGCCGGAATAAACATTGCGGCAGCCCGCACGAAGTAAGGGCGTAATTCACATTTTGGAGGCCACTGAGTAAATGATCCATCACAGTTATGTAATCCAAATTTAACCAAGCTGGAAACGGATGGGCGGACAATCGGATGGTTTTCCCGAAGATGACCAACTGGTTTACCGGCCCCCTTGAGTGTTCCCGACAAACTCCAGTCCTAGGTAAAATATATGCGCCGTCAGACGGCCAAAATTCTCCTCACCGGACGCGAGAAGCGGCTCTATGACTCGCTCTACGCACTCACACATGATGTCGTAGGCGACGAGGAACTAGACCTGCGCTTCGCCAACTCCTTCAAGGCCGCGCTGGCGGAAATCGAGCGGGAGAAATATGACGCCTGTCTGGTGGATGATGAATTGGGCGTGCGTCGCCTGCCGGAACTGGCGCTCGCGGCGCGGCGGCAAGGCTACGATCTTCCCCTCATCTTTTTGGCGGGAGAGGATGCGTTCGGCGCGGCCTCCGAGGCGCTGAAGGGCGGGGCCACCGACTTTCTCATCAAAGAGCAACTGACGCCCGCCACGCTTGCGCGCTCGTTGCGCTACGCCCGCGAGCGCGCCCTCGCGCAAGAGGCGCTGTACGAGAGCGAGAAGCGCTACCGCGACCTCGTCGAGAACGCCAACGACATCATCTACACGCACGGCCTCGAAGGGACAATCCTTTCGTTCAATAAAGCGGGCGAACGCATCACGGGCTATACGCGTGAAGAGGCCATCGGCATGACCGTCGCTGAGATCGTCGCGCCTGACTATCTTGATCTGGTGCGCCGGATGACCGCGCGGCGGCTCGCGGGCGAGGTTCCCGCCGTCTACGAGTTGGAGATCGTCGCCAGAGACGGGCGACGCGTTCGGCTCGAAGTCAACTCGCGCCTCGTCTACGAGAAGGACCAACCCGTCCACATCGAGGGCGTCGCCCGCGACGTGACCGAACGCCGCCACGCCGAAGAAGCGCTGCTCGAATCGGAGGGGCGCAACCGCGTCATCATGGAGACAGCCTCCGACGCCATCATCACCATTGACGAAGAGAGCACGATCCGGTTCGTCAACCCCGCCGCCGAGAAAATCTTCGGCTACGCGGTGGCCGAGTTGACCGGCGCGAAGCTCACGACGCTGATCCCCGACTACCTGCGCCACGCGCACCTCGTCGGGATGAAGCGTTACCGGGAGACCGGGGAACGGCATATCACTTGGGAGGCGTTCGAGGCGCCGGGCCTGCACAAAGACGGACGCGAAATTCCACTCGAAATCTCCTTCGGCGAGTACGAGCGCGACGGCACGCATCTTTTCACCGCGATCATCCGCGACATCAGCGAGCGCAAGCGCGCGCGCGAGGCCGTCGTCCGCAGCGAGGAGCAGCTCTTGCAGTCGCAGAAGATGGAGGCCATCGGACGGCTGGCGGGCGGCGTCGCGCACGACTTCAACAACCTCTTGACCGCGATCACCGGCTACTCCGACCTCTCTCTGCGCCGGCTCAAGGAGGGCGACCCCGTCCACCGCAACATCGGGGAGATCAAGAAAGCGGCGGAGCGCGCCGCGGACCTCACGCGCCAACTCCTCACCTTCTCGCGCAAACAGGTCTTGCAGCCGAAGGTGCTCGACCTGAATGCCGTGGTCGCGGAGATGGAGAAGATGCTGCGCCGCCTGATCGGCGAGGACGTGCTGCTGGTCGTCAACCTCGGCCAATTGCTCGGCCACGTCAAGGCCGACCCCGGCCAACTCGAACAGGTCTTGATGAACCTCGTCGTCAATGCGCGCGACGCCATGCCCGGCGGCGGCACGCTCACCATCCAGACCGAGAACGCGCGTCTCGACGACAACGACGCGAGCCAAGACGCCGGCCTCCCTCCCGGCCCCTACGCCTTGCTCTCGATCAGCGACACCGGCCACGGCATGAACGCCGAAACGCGACGGCGCGTGTTCGAGCCGTTCTTCACCACCAAAGAGAAGGGCAAGGGCACGGGCCTCGGACTCTCCACCGTCTACGGCATCGTCACGCAGTCGGGCGGCAGCATCCGTGTTAACTCCGAGCCGAGTCTGGGAACGACCTTCAACATCTATCTGCCGTTGGTGTTGGAGGCAATCGAGGCGGTCGGGCCGTCGCCCGGAGAGACGGAGATAGCGCGCGGGTCGGAGACCATCCTGCTCGTCGAGGACGACCGGGGCGTGCGAGAGATGATGCGCGAGATTCTGGAGATGTGCGGCTACCACGTCCTCATGGCGAGTTGCGGCGGCGAGGCCGTCCGCATCTGCGAAGGGTATCAGGGCATGATTGAGTTGCTCTTGACCGACGTGGTCATGCCGCACCTCAGCGGCAAGGAGTTGGCCGACGCGCTCACGCTCCTGCGGCCCCGGATGAAGGTGCTCTACATCTCCGGCTACACTGACGACGCCATCATCCATCACGGCGTGCTCGACGAGGAGGTCGCCTTCCTGCAAAAGCCTTTCGCACCCTCCACGCTGGCGCACAAGCTCCGCGAGTTACTCGACCCGCGGCGCGAGACGGTGCACCAGTGAGCGGAGGGACGCCTTGCGCTCCCGGCCTGAGAGTTGCCCGATTTCCATCCGAGTTGAAGTCAGCGCGTTCAAGAGCGCGGATACTCTTTGCGCTCACAACGGAGTTTCTGAGATTATCGGAACGATGCGTGCCTTAGTAATTGACGACGAGTCGCAGGTGCGGAGCTTCGTGGGCGTCGCACTCAGCGAAGACGGCTGGGAGGTCTCGGAGGCCGAGAGCGCCGAGCGCGCCTTTGCGATGCTGCGCGCCGAAGAGTGGTCGCTCGTCCTGTGCGATGTGATGCTCGGCGGCGCCGACGGGTTTCAGGTCTTGCGCCGCTTCAAAGAGGAGTTGCCCGACACGCCGGTCGTCCTGATGACCGGGCATGGCTCGGCGGTCGGCGCGCTCGACGCCACCTCCTTCGGCGCCTACGACTATCTCCTGAAGCCCTTCGGCGTCGAGGAACTACAGTCGCTCTCGCGCGCCTTGCGCGAGCGCTTCGCCAACCACTCGCCGCGCCGCCTTGTCAGCAAGAAGGCGAAGCCGTACTACACCTCGGACATTGACCTTGTGGGACGCAGCGGCGCTTTCGTCGAAGTGATGAAACAGGTGGGGCGCGTCGCCGGCACGGATTTGCCCGTGCTGCTGACGGGCGAGTCGGGGACGGGCAAGGAGGTTGTCGCCTCGGCCCTGCACCGCCGCAGCCCACGCGCGGCGCAGCCCTTCGTCGCCGTCAACTGTGGCGCGATCCCCGCCGAGTTGATCGAGTCCGAGCTTTTCGGCCACGTAAAAGGCTCCTTCACCGGAGCCGAACGCGACCGGCGCGGCCTCTGGGAAGAGGCCGACGGCGGCACCATCTTCCTCGACGAGATCACGGAGACCACGCCCGCTTTTCAGGTCAAGCTACTGCGCGCCTTGCAGGAGGGAGAGATTCGCCGCGTCGGGTCGAACCGCACGCAGCGCGTTGACGTGCGCGTGCTCGCCGCCTCGAACCGTGACGTGGAGCAGGAGGTCGAGGCCGGTCGCTTCCGGCAGGATTTGTTCTACCGTCTCAATGCGGTGACGATCTACCTGCCGCCCTTGCGCGAACGCAAGGAGGACATCTTCCCGCTGGCATCGAGCTTCACCGAGCGAGTCTGGTCGCTGAACGCGGCGGTCAGCTTCTCGCCGGAGGCGCTCCATCTGCTCGAACAGTATCCGTGGCCGGGCAACATCCGCGAGTTGGAGAACGCCGTGGTGCGCGCGGTGGCATTGTGCGGTGGTCTGGTCAGACCCGAAGATTTGCCGGATCGCGTTCGTGGCTATCATCCCGGCGCGAGCGTCGCGGACGCGCCGCCGGGGACGGACGCGGACGCGGCGACCAACACAGCGGCGGAAGAGTGGCCGGCGCTCGCCGAGATCGAGGGGCGCTACGTCGCGCGCGTGCTCGCACACACGGGCGGCAACAAGCAAGCCGCGGCGCGCACCCTCGGCGTTGACCGCAAGACGCTCGAAAGAATGATTAAACGTCATCACATCACACCCCCGAAGAGTCCGCGCGCCTCGCCCCGCACGCGCTCGTGACCGTCAAGCATCAGCCAAGCATCAGCCAAGCCACGGCGGCTAATTCTTTCTGGCACGCACTGTGCTAGGTCAACCACTGAGCAGCCCCACCACTACCTGATAAGTGCATCATTGGGGCAGGACGCCCCGGTGGAGCGCGCTGCCGCTTCCCCTTTTGCCCCACTCATCGCGGGTGTGAGCACGGGTTGCTCCTTTCTGTTGCTCCTTTCTTCGGAGGTTGTGCTCCTCGTTTTTGCTTTTGCCGGGATGTAATAAAATGATCTTGGAACCGATATCCGACGAACCTTCTGGTCGCGCCCGCATTCTGATCGTGGATGACGAACCGGAGATCAGGCAACTGCTGTCCGAATTGCTTTCGGACCAGTATGAGTGCGAGACCGCCGCCTCAGCCGAGCAGGCGCTCGCACGGATCGCCGCGGGCTGCTTTAACCTCATCATCAGCGACATCACGATGGAAGGGATGAGCGGGCTGGAGTTGCTCCCGCGCGTGCGGGCGCTGGCCTCCGAGACCGTCGTCATTATGATTAGCGGCGCGCAGACCATCGAGAGCGCCGTCGAAGCGTTGCGGGCGGGCGCCTTCGACTACGTGATGAAACCGTTC
>JBGTBQ010000010.1:0-17633 GCA_041749275.1 Pyrinomonadaceae bacterium
AAGCATCGCAGAGAGAGGCGCTACTCGAGGTAGTCCTTGAGCTTGCGGCTGCGGGAGGGGTGGCGCAATTTGCGCAGCGCCTTGGCCTCGATCTGGCGGATGCGCTCGCGGGTGACGTTGAACTCCTTGCCCACCTCCTCGAGTGTGCGGGAGCGTCCGTCCTCAAGACCGAAGCGCAGCTGCAGCACGCGCCGCTCGCGGCCGGAGAGCGTGTCGAGCACGGCTTCCACCTGCGCCTTGAGCAGCTGGTGCGAGGCGGCGTCGGCGGGAGCCAGCGCGGCGCGGTCCTCGATGAAGTCGCCGAGGTGCGAATCCTCTTCCTCACCAATCGGCGTTTCGAGCGAGATCGGCTGCTGCGCGAGCTTGAAGACGGCGCGGACTTTCGCCACGGGCATGTCCACCCGCAAGGCAATCTCCTCGGTCGTCGGCTCACGCCCGAACTCCTGCACGAGCGCGCGGCTGGTGCGGATGAGCTTGTTGATGGTCTCGATCATGTGAACCGGGATGCGAATGGTGCGCGCCTGATCGGCGATGGCGCGAGTTACCGCCTGCCTGATCCACCACGTCGCGTAGGTCGAGAACTTGTAGCCGCGCCGCCACTCGAACTTGTCCACGGCCTTCATCAAACCGATGTTGCCCTCCTGAATCAAATCAAGGAACTGCAAACCACGGTTGGTGTACTTCTTGGCGATGGAGACGACGAGACGCAGGTTCGCCTCGGTCAATTCGCGCTTGGCGTTGTGCGTCGCCAACTCGCCGATGATGATCGCCTGATGCGTGCGCTTGATCTCGACGGGGGAAATGTTGTGCTCCTCCTCGACCTTCTTGAAGCGGCGCTTGGCGGCCAGCAGTTGCCGCTTCAACTCTTTCTGCACTTCGGGCTTGATGCGCTTCTGTTCGAGCTTGTCATTGAGCTTGGCGATCTCACGTTCCGCCGAGCGAATCTCCTTGAACACGGAGGCGATGGCGTCAATCAGGCGCTGCCGTCCGCTCTCTTTCAGATTGAGGTTCTTGATCTCACGCGAGATTTCGAGGCGCGTGAGCGCAAGCTTGCGCGTCAGGCGGAGCAGCTTTTTCGACTTCTTACCACGGTGCAGCTTCTGCTCGGCGTCGAGCTTGCCCCACTCCTTCAGCCCTTCGCGGAAGTGCTTGTTGATGTTCTCGATGCCCTCAATCGTCCATTGCAAATACTCGTCGGCCTTGTCCTCCGCCTCGGTGAAATCCGCCTGATCGGCAAAGTTCACGAGGTCGCGGATGTTGAGACGCCCGCTCTTAAGACCTTCGCCAATCTTAATCAGTTCCTCGACGGCGATGGGCGAGCGCGAGATGGCTTTGTGCGTCTTCGTCTGGCCGCGCTCGATGCGTTGCGCGATGGAGACTTCCTGTTCGCGCGTCAAAAGCGGCACCGTCCCCATCTGGCGCAGATAGACCCGAACGGGGTCAGCGGACTTTTCGTCCTCGCCCGCCGACAGGTCGAGTTCGTCAACCTCGTCGAGCGCCGTCTCCTCATCCTCCGGCGTAGCCAGCGACGCAACTTCGGAGATCAACTCCTCGTCCGACTCGGTTCCGGAGATGCTCGACGCTTCGAGTTTGTGCAGCACGTCGTCAATATCGTGCGTGGAGATGGCCTCGTCCGAGAGGTTTTCGTTATACCTCTCGAAGGCGCCGAACTTTTCGCCCCCCTGCTCAATAATTTCCAGTCCGCCCTGATTCTTCATCTTTGTGTCCAAATTTGGCCTCATATTCGGAAGGTTGAAGTTATGAATGCAACTCATACGTGGCAGTTAACATTTTTGTTTTCCGCCTCAGTGCGCTGGCCGCCCTTGCTCCCCCGTTGGGATCCCGGCCTCGATTTCGCCCGCAACTAAGGTATTGCCACGGCTGAATTTGGATGCCGACAGTGGTTTTCCAGTTGTAGCACCGAAAAGGGTCTTATACATGAATAATGTGAAAGCTCCAAGCTGTAAAATGTGGTGTTACAATCTAATGCCCCGCCGAGCAGCCGAGATTATTGCTGGAGCCGCTCAAACGCTGGTATCATTTGAGTTAAGCAGATCATTATTTGTGTGACGCGGTGAGCACGGTGTTGATTCGACTACTGCCGGCCCCAGCCCTCCTCTAAATCGCTGATTCGATAGGAGATACAAGTGAGAAAGTTTGCCGCCCTGCTCCTCTGCTTTGGTTTCTCCTTCGGCACCGTCAGTGCGAATGGGTCGCTTCTTTTGCCGGAAACGGTCGTCGTTGCGCTCGCACAGGAGATTTCCGGCGAGACGGCCAAGCGCAATCTGGAATTCCTCTCTCGCCAGCACCGTATGCGCGGGTCACACGGTTTTCGTTCCTCCGCCGAAAACCTCGCCGAGCAACTCCGCGAATATGGACTGTCCGACGTGCGGATTGAGCAGTTCCCCGCCGACGGTAAGATTTTTTACGGAACACAGCGCTCGCGCCCGCCGTGGGATGCGGATTTCGCTGAGTTGTGGGAGGTGCGTGGCTCTGAGGCGCCCTCGATGCCGCCAACGTGGTCGCCGGTATCCCGGCTGGCGAGTTGGGAGGCGATGCCGATTACTCTGGCGCAGGATAGCGAGAGCGCCGACGTGACCGCGGAACTCGTGGATGTGGGCAGCGGCCTCACCGAGCGGAATTACTCGTCAAATGATGTTCGGGGCAAGTTCGTATTGGCGGCGGCGCAGCCCGGCCCGGTCGCACGGCTCGCCGTAGAAAAATATGGCGCGGTCGGCATTATCAGCTACGCGCAAAACCAGCGCACGGCATGGTGGGGCGAGAACGACAACCTCATCCGGTGGGGTCATCTCGATACTTTCGCCGCGAAGCCGACCTTCGCCTTTATGGTCTCGCTCAAACAGGCGCGTGAGTTACAAGGGCGGCTCGCTCGCGCCGAGCGCGTCTGGCTGAGGGCAGAAGTGCGCGCGGGCAAACACGCAGGCGTATATGACGTGCTCACGGCGACGATCCCCGGCTCGGACCCGCGCCTTAAAAACGAAGAGATCGCTTTCAGTTGCCACCTTGACCACCCGCGCCCCGGCGCGAACGATAACGCCTCCGGCAGCGTCGCCATCCTCGAAGTCGCGCGGACTTTCGCCAAACTGATTAAGGAAGGTCGCATCCCGCGCCCCAGTCGCACCATCCGCTTTATCTGGCCGCCGGAGATCGAGGGCACGCTCGCGTTTTTGAACGCGCGTCCCGACATCGCCGCGCGCATCAAGGCCGTCATCCACATGGACATGGTCGGCGGTGGGCCGGAGACGAAGGCCGTCTTCCATGTCACGCGCGGGCCGGCGAGTTTGCCATCATTCGTTAATGACGTGGCCGAACATTTCGGCGAGTTCGTCAACGACCAGTCGGCGCGCTTCGCGGGCGGCGAGAGCGTGGCTTACTCTCTCCACTCGCCCGAAGGCGGCAAAGAGGCGCTGCTCGCCGAGATGGCCGAGTTCTCTTCGGGCAGCGATCATCAGGTATACACGGACAGCTCGTGGGGCATCCCCGCCATCTACCTGAACGACTGGCCTGACCGCTACATCCACACCAACTTTGACACACCCGCGAACATTGACCCGACGAAGCTCAAGCGCGCCGCATTCATCGGCGCCGCCAGCGGATACTTTCTCGCTAATACCAAGTCGGCGGACGCTCCCGATCTTCTGCGACTGATCCAACAACAGGCATTACGACGCACCGCGCGAATGCTCTCGCGCCGGCAGGCGCTCGCGCCGGAAGAGGCGGCGAACCTCACGCGCTTTCACTTCTGGCACGAACGCGCGGTCATCTCGTCAATGGATCGCTTTTTCAAACTCCCCAGCGGTCTGGATGCGGAGTCAGATAGATTTTTTGACAACCTTGAGCGACTCGCCGGCGCAATCCCGCCTCCCGCCGCGCCGTTGGGTGACGGGCGACTCGTCTTTCGCCGCAACTCGAACTTGAAAGGGCCGATGTCCGCCTTCGGCTATGATTATTTCACTGATAAGGTGGGCGAGGAACGGGCGGGGCAGATTCGCTTGTTGAGTTTCGAGGGCTTGCGCGGTTCCGGGAGTGATTACGCTTATGAAGTTTTGAACCTCGTGGACGGTCGTCGCAACGCACAGGATATACGCAACGCTGTCTCTGCTATCTATGGCCCGGTGAAGATGGAAATTGTCTTGGAGTATCTTCGCGCTTTAGAATCAATCGGCGCTGTCGAGAAATAATTCGACCTTCGGTGAAAGCCTAGAGGAATTTGCGATTGGGTGTACGGCAGACTGTGAGTCTGCCGCCTGCTCAGTACCATGCGGCAGACTCACAGTCTGCCGTACATTCAAAAGCAAACTGCTCTAAACTATGAGAGGCGACGGCTGTGTAGAAATCTATTATTTGATTGATGCGAGGATGTGGTAAAAAGTCTCGACTGCCGGAGTCTTTCTCGATGGAAACCGCGGACATCCTGACGATGGTATTGCTCGGCCTGATCTTGGTCGTGTGCTGGGCTGTTGTGCCCGGTCTCATTGCGGGATGGCTGCTACGCGAGGGGGGCAGGAGTTTTAAATGGGGATTTGCCTTCAGCGCCGTGTTCGGCCCTTTCGCCGTTCTCGCGGCGCTCCTCTTTATCTTCTTAGCTGGGCGCACCGCTTCCGCGCGGGCGCACAAGCGGACCCACCCAATGCATTACGACGTTCCCGTCCTCGGTCACTTGCACGCCTCGACGGCGTGGATGCTGGCCGGTCTCGCCACCTTCCTGTGTATGTGGATGCTCGGCGGGATTGGCTTCGAGGTGTTTTATCACCGACCACTCGGCGACGATGGGCAGCGAGTTTTCGGACTTGCGCGGAAAGTAGCCGCGCCAATGCAAGCGCCTCAGAGCGAATCTCAGGCAAACACTACTTTGCCGGCGTCGAAACCAACCGCTGTCGTTAAAAGCGACGAGGCTCCGTCGCAGCCGCCGCGCTCGTCCGTGCTCGGCGCAATCACTTCGCAGCCCGCACAACCCGGACAGTTGGCCGCCAGCGCCTCGCCCGTCACGACGCTGCCCGATCAATCTACTTCCCCCGCAAGAGTTGAATTAACCAGCACCGCACCGAGTCCGCAGCCGACCTCCACCTCCCAAGTCAACACTTCGGCGCCGCAGGGTAACGTCGCCGTTGCACCACCGAAGCCCCCCACCGTAGGACGCGCGGCGGTCATCTCAGAATTGACGAGCAGCCTGAGCGCTAGAGGGTACAAAGCGCACGCGACCGTCAGCGGCGACTCGCGCACTAGCACGCTCTCCATCTCCTGCGCGACACTGACGCGCTCCGCGGGCAACCAGATTCTCGGCAACAGCCGAATGCGCGAGGCGTTGAAGGCCACCGGCATCCGCATCGTCGTGATGATTAATGGACAGGAGAGTTGGACTTATATGCTTTAGCCTCTCGCCTGCCTCATTCCCTGCCGCGCGACTCGCGCCCATGTCCTATATCGTTGAATCAGCAAACCATATCGTCGGCCCGCCTCCTCCAGCCGGCGCGAATCTCCAAACAATAGCTCTCGATTCCCAGCCTTCTTGCCTAAAGAGGGTCTGCGTCTCAATGGCACGGAGGTTGTTATAACTATTCACGTCTCGATAAGAAGAGATCGGTCGCTCTGGCGACCGTAAAATGAGGTTCGGTTGCGAAGGGGAGAGCGCAACCGAACCTCAATTTTTATGGCAGCCATTCCGGGCTTTGGTGTTCAGGCGATGTGGGTAGATAATGCGATTATGATGGAAGACGTGCCGCAGCAAAGTGACGGTCGGAAGACAGTGCTCGTCGTGGATGATGTGGGCGACAATCTGATCCTCATCAGTCTGTCGCTTCAGGACATGGGCTACCGTGTGCTGACGGCCAGCGACGGCGCCTCCGGGGTGTCCATGGCAAAGTTCGCGCGACCCGATCTGATTCTGATGGACATCGCCATGCCGCAGCAGGACGGTCTCGCCGCGACACGACTCATACGCGAAGAGGCCGGGATGGAAGACACGCCGATCATCGCGCTCACGGCGTTCGATACGGACGGGTTCCGGCGAGCCGCCGCCGACGCGGGCTTCAACGGTTATCTCACTAAGCCGATAGACTTCGAACGTCTCAAGAGATTAATGGAGATGCTGCTTTCCGGCGACAAGAGGGACTCACCCAGTAGCAAAGACACATCCTCTTCGGGGGGCAACACTACCGCCCTTTCCTGACGCTTGCGCCTCTCGCTTTAGATCAAGGCCGTCTCTTCAATCAGGCGCCCCGCCGCGAACCTGTCGAGGCCGAGTTGCGCCGCGTCGAACGACTTCACACGTCCTTCCACAATCAATTCCGCGACCATGCGCCCCGTCGCCGGCGAGTGCATCACGCCGTGGCCGCTAAAGCCGTTGGCGAGGTAGAAACCACGGACGCCGGGAGCCGCGCCGATGATCGCATGGTGATCCGGGGTCATCTCGTAGAGGCCGGCGCGGCTCTGCGTCAGGTCAACTTCGACACCCGCGAGAGACGGCACGCGCCCGGCGGCGCGAGCGAGCACTTTCGGAATGAACGACGAATCGAAGTCATCCTTGAAGCCCGGTCTCGCTTCCGGGTCGGGCCACGACAACAACAGCCCACGGTCGCCGCCCGCTCCCGCGCGCCCGAGGCGGCGAAAGTGGAAACCGTCCGACGCATCAATGACCATCGGGAGCCTGTCCGGTATGCCGCCGACCGGCTTGGTGGCGACGAGTTGCCGCCGGAGCGGTGTGACGGGTAATTCGACACCCGCCATCCGCGCAACCTCAGCGGCCCACGCGCCCGCCGCGTTAACCACGGCGCGTGTCTCGATGCGGCCTCTCGTCGTCTGAACCGCGACAACCTGCCCGCCTTTGACTTCAATCGCTCCGACTCCCGTTTCGATCCACAGACGCGCGCCGCGCTCCCGCGCTCGTCCGGTGAAGCCCCGCATGACGGCGAGCGGGTCAATCAAGCCATCGGTCTGACAGAACACTCCGCCCGTCATGTCGTCCACGCGCAACCCCGGCGACATCTCGGCAATCACTTCCACTCCGACGACCTCAACATCTTTCAGCCCGGCGGCAAGCTGCCGTTCACGGTTCGCTTTGAGCAGCGAAAACTGCGCCTCGCTCGTCGCAAAGAAGAGATAACCGTTCGGCTCGTATCCGCAATCGTGTCCGGTCGCCTCCGCGAAGCGCGCGAAGAACTCAATCGAGTACAGCGACATGCGAATGTTAATCTCCGTCCCGAACTGCGCGCGCACACCGCCCGTCGCCCTGCCCGTCGAGCCTGTGCCCTGATGCGCGCCGCGTTCGACGATGAGCACATCGCGGCAGCCCGCTTCCGTCAAATGGTAGGCCACGCTCGCGCCGACCACGCCGCCGCCGATGATGACTACTTCCGCCGTCTCCGTCATGTTGGAGATATTATCCTTGACATTTGCCCGCAGGCGAATAGAGTTTGTTGACCTCGAAGCAGTTCCATCTCCCGCGCGAGGGGTGTTCGCTCTCGCCTGAAGCGGGTTTTCCCAGAATGCAGCCTTGTGGAAGCCATGCAAAAATTCGACCTGATCGTTATCGGTTCGGGGCCTGCCGGGCAGCGCGCCGCCATACAGGGCGCGAAGCTCGGCAAGCGCGTCGCTCTCATCGAGAAGCGCGAGGTGTTGGGCGGGGCGTGCATCAACACGGGCACCATCCCCTCGAAGTCCATGCGCGAGGCCGTGATGCACCTGTCGGGCTACCAGTACCACAGCATCTACGGCATGAACTATCGCGTCAAAGAGAACATCACCATCGCCGACCTCTCCTTCCGCGTCCAACATGTCATCAAGACCGAGGTGGACGTGACGCAGGCACAACTCTCACGCAACGGCATCGAAGTTGTCTACGGCGCGGCCAGCTTCACCGGCCCGAACACGCTCCGCGTCGAGAGTTCGCGCGGGCAGTCTGAGTTCGAGTCGGAATACTTCATCGTCGCCACGGGGACGCGCCCGGCGGAGTCGTCGGCTGTCCCCATCAACAATCGCACGATCATCAACAGCGATCAGATTTTCTCGCTGACCGCGCTGCCGCGCTCGCTCATCGTCGTCGGCGGCGGGGTCATCGGCGTCGAATACACCTCGATGTTCGCGGCCCTCGGCGTGCGGGTCATTCTCATCGAGAAGATGCCGCGGCTGCTTCCCTTCGCCGATCAGGAGATGGTCGAGACGCTGTGCTATCACCTGCGCGACAACCGCGTCACGCTCCGGCTCGGCGAAGAGGTGTCAAGCGTTGAGGAACTGCCGGACGGGACGGTCGTGGCGAACCTCTTGAGCAAAAAAAAGGTGTCCGGCGACGCGCTGCTCTACGCCATCGGACGGCAGGGAAACGTGGATGAATTGAACCTCGCCGCCGCCGGTCTCGAAGCCGACTCGCGCGGGCGCATCGCCGTGGATGAGAATTACTACACGACGGCTCCGCACATCATGGCCGTCGGCGACGTAATTGGCTTCCCTTCGCTCGCCTCGGTCTCGATGGAGCAGGGGCGCGTCGCCGCCGGCAGGACTTTCGGCGTCGAAATCAAGACCGACCGCGCCAACTATCCTTACGGCATCTACACCATCCCGGAAATGTCCTTCGTCGGCAAAACCGAAGAGCAGTTGACCGATGAGGACGTGCCTTACGAGACGGGCGTGGCCTACTACCGCGAAATCGCGCGCGGGCAGATTCGCGGCGACACGACCGGCAGGCTGAAGATCATCTTCAACCGCGAGACGCACGAGGTGCTCGGCGTCCATATCATCGGCGAGGGCGCCTCTGAGATTCTGCACATCGGACAGGCCGTGATGACGCTCAAGGGCACGGTGGATTACTTCGTCAGCACCGTCTTCAACTACCCGACGCTCGCCGAGTGTTACAAGGCCGCTGCCTTCAACGGTCTCAACAAACTTACGCGCCTCGGCAGTTGATCTTGAAATCCGAGAGGAAGGTGAGAGTATGACGCGAACAATCGGCGTGATGGCGATGGAGCGTATCGAGGTCGGACTCGTGGAAGATAACCGGCTCGCGGGCGCGATGCGCGTCTTCCCCGACGCGAAGAGCGATTACAACACGCTCGGCGAGATGCCCGCCGAGGAGATCGCGCAACACATCGTCGCGCAGGTGCTCGCGGCGGCGGACGGCGGCGAAGTGTCGGCCATCGGCGTGGGCTTTCCGGGCATCATCCGCGACAACGTCGTCGAGGATTCGCCGAACCTTCAACAGATGAAGGGCCAGCGGCTCGGCGAACAACTGACGGCGCTGCTCGGCGGGCATGGCCTAAACGCGCCTATCTCCGTGATGAACGACGCGGATGCTTTCGCTGCCGGCGTCGCCGCCGCGCGCGGGCATCTCGACGACTTCATCCGCGTCTGGGTGCTGGGAAGCGGCATCGGCTTCGGGCGCTATCCACAGGCGCAGGGCGTCTGGGAGAACGGGCACTCGGTCGTCTCACTCGACCCGAAGGAGGTCTACTGCCGTTGCGGCGGCGTCGGGCATCTCGAAGGCATCATGGGTTATCGTGCGATGCGCCTGCGTTTCCTCGACCTCGAACCCGAAGAGGTCTTCGAGCAAGCGCGCGAGGGCGATGAGCGTTGCGCGGCTTTCGTCAAGCTCTGGCACCGCGCGCTCGCAGCCGCCACGGCCAACAGCGTCCACGCCGACGGCTCCGGCATGTTCTTCATCTGCGGCCCGAATGCGAAATTCGTGCAGACGGGCCTGCTCGACCTCTATCTCAACGAGATGGTCAAGATGAGTCCGCTGCGCGGCGCTTCGTTCGAGATCGTCAAGACGAGTGATGAGACCGCCATCGTCGGCGCGGGCGTCATCGCCGCGCGCGCCGTCGGAGCCGTCTGATTATGAGGACGTTGGACGTTACTCCACGCACGGAGCCGGCGCTGCAACCGCCGATGTCACAGCAATCGCCCGTCACCGAGACCGGCAGGCAGACGTTCGTCAAAGTCGTCCGCGTCGAGAACCTGACGCCCGGCGACCCCGGCTATAAACTTCGACCATGAACCGGCGGCGCGTCACTTGGGGCACGCCAAACTTTCGGCACACTCGCACGGTGCGTGCGTTTAATCCATCGTCCACACTGTTTCTTCGACTTTGAAAGGAGCTTCCGTAGATGAGCAGGAAACATCTTGCGCTGACCATCGTGCTCGCACTGGTCGCCGGATTCGCGGGCAGGTCGCTCGCCGAGACCTCGTGGTTCTCGAACAGCGTCGCCCCGGTACGCGCTGAGTCTCGTGAGGCTGACTCGGAAGAGCAAAAGTGGGAATACTGCGCGGTCTTGAAGGCGCAGTACCCCGGAACAGTCCGTGGAGGGATTTACTGGATCAGCTATTTCAAGGGTGAACGCATCGAAACGATTGACGTTGAAGTCGGAGTGACCGGCAACGCTCTATCGAAAGCCGTCACACGGCTCGGCAATGAGGGGTGGGAGCTAGTCGGGCAAGGCCCGCTCGAAGTCCGTCAGGGCGCCGACCCGAGGTCAACAGCCCTCTACTTCAAGCGCCCGAAGACAGACAGGTAACTCCGCATCGGTCGTCACAACCAAAAAGACCTGCTGGCCGATGCGCCTTAAACGTCGAATTCGTGAAATGGATTTTCCTTGCCCACTGTTACACCTACTCCGCGCCAATCAATCCGCGAGGTGGTATTCGGTTCCCTTCACTAAAAATTTACCGCTTACGCGAAAATAGTTGTTGACACCTCGCTTTTTCCGAGGTTAGACTCCGCAAACCCTCGTTTTGCAAGCAGTTCCCAAAACATACAACCTGCATCTGGCAGACTCTTTTCAACCCTACTCGACAGAGGTGTCTCTCCATGCCCCCCACGGATACCACCCGACGCTTCCGCCCCCTCGTCCTCGTTGTGGACGAATCCCATTATGCGCGCAGCGTGCTGCGTTTCTATCTGGTCAACGAAGGCTACGAAGTCTGCGAGGCGACCTGCGGACAGGCGGCTTTTGAGAGCGTCATGGCCCACTCGCCCGACCTCGTGCTGATGGATTTCAACCTGCCGGGGCCGAGCGGGGTGCTGGCGACGCAGCGTTTGCGAAGTCTGGCGCCGATGCACCAAGTGCCGGTGGTGGCTTGTGCCGGGCCGGACAGTCAGGCCTACCGGGATGCGGCGCGGGCGGCGGCGTGTGACGCCTACGTGACGAAGCCGATCAATCCGACGGTGCTGCTGCGGGTGGTGAAGAGTCTGATTGAGCGGCGAGCGGTGGGGATGATGCCGTCGAGCGACGTGACACAACTGGTGCACATGATGTCGTGAAGGCGGCAGCCCGGACTCGGTAGGATGAACCGGATGATCGGGGGCGGCCCGGCTCGCGTTCTGGGCTGCCCCCGGTTCGTTCAGGTCGCGGTGAACTCCGCGCCTCTTACTTCGAGCCTTTCTTTGACTTGCCAGCGCCTCCCCGGCTCTCATTACTATCTGGCTGCCCGCCTTCGGGCGTCCCGGACTCGACGCCTGTCACGTTCTGGATGCTCTCGACTCCACTCTTGACCGCGCCGACGAGAGCGCCGACCACCGCGCCGCCGAGGACTTCGCCAGCAACCTCTTTAACCTTCGACACCACGCCGCCCCTGCGACTCGACGATTTCTTCGCGCCGGATTTCTTCCCACTTGACTTCCCCGCCGCGCCCTGCTTGCCGGCGGCGGGCTTCTTCGCAACCGCCTTCTTCGCGCCGGACGACTTGGCCGACGACTTCTTCGCCGTTGATTTTTTCGCGCCAGACTTAGCAGACGATTTCTTCGCGGCTGTCTTCTTCGCGCCGCTCTTTTTCGCCGCGCCCTGCTTTGACCCACCCGACTTCTTGCTCGCTTTCTTCGTAGCCATTTCTTTCTCCTCCTCTGTTTGTGGAACTGCGACCACAAACTAGCAGACCACGTTTTTACTGTCACTAGAAATTTTCAAGCATCGCGCAATGGACACAGAGCGGTGCGCCTGCGCGGAGAGTCTTCATCTCTCGTCAAGGAGAATGTATTTGTTCTCCTCTCCTCACACCCACAAGAAATCCACGCGCACGCAAATCCACGTACTACCCAACGTCACCGCAACCATTGACATGAGCACCGGCGCTCGCCAACAATTCGGCGCCGCGATAGCTTGACTCCAACGGCTCCTTCATCATCTTTAACAACGCATCGGGGCAGACAGTAAAGGCGTGGGCCGTTTTCTCGCGCCCCGCTCCCGCCCTCCGTGCCATCATGCGCGCGCAACAGCGTCTCGCCGCGCCCACCGATGGCGCGCGCCCGCTCCGCCTGAAGGCCGGCATCCACACCGGCCCCGGCATCGCCGTCACTCTCAACGGGCGGCTCGACTACTTCGGCTCGAACGTCAACATTACCGCGCGGCTCGAACCGCTCTCGACCGGCGAAGATTGCGTCATCTCCACCGCCGTGCGCGAAGACCCGCGCGTCGCCGAGATGCTGGATGACCCGGCGAGTGGTTTCACCGTCGAACCCTTGCGGACACAACTGAAAGGCTTCGACGAAGAGAGCTTCGAGCGATGGCGCGTGACGCTCAAGAAAGTGTGGGACGATGGAGAACAGAATTGACCCGCGCAAAAAGAAGAGTCGGGCGCGGCGCGTCATCCTCACGCTCGCCTGCGCCCTCGCCGTGCTGCTCGCGTGGGTGACCTTCGACCTCTCTACGCCTCGCCGAACACGCGCGGCTGCGCGCCGCCGCGATGGAGATAGGGTGTTGGGGAGTAACGGAACAGAAAACTCGCTTATAAATGCTCGCTCTCCATCCTAGAGTTTTCGCTTGCCTGACAAAAGCTCCAGCGCCAACTCGATGTCACTCTTCTGAAGCACGCTGTCTATCGTTCCGCCCTTCAGTTCTTCGGCCAAGGCGAGGATGGCGGCAATCTTCTCCCGCAGCTTGGTCATCTGCTCATTGAGCCTTTCCACTTCCTGTCGCTGAGTCGGCGTCAATTCCATCTTCTGCCACCGTGCGAGTTGCTCTTCATAGAGCCAGAGGTCATTCGCTTGGGTGGTGAAAACCTCGACCACACGGTTCACCGTGTAGTCATCCAGCACGTGTGGGCGCTCTCGCGCCTGAAGCAGCGTGTCGTAGTGCTCTGCGGCCAAGTCGAGCATTCCGTCAATGGCGGTCGCAATCAGCGGCAGGCGGCTGATGGGATTCCAACGCGGTGCTTGATCCTGTGACACAGGGGCTTGTCTCCGGTTGTAAAAGTATGGGCTGAGTGACATCATCTTAGCAGAATATCTTGCTGTTGCCCGCTGATATTGATGCGCGCTACTACAAAGACCGCACGCGCCCGCAGGTTGACCTCGTCGGAACCTACAACCCGACGGGACTGGCCGGGTCGCTCGTCGCGCAGGGGCCGAACCCCTTGACGGCGGGCTTCGCAGACCTTTTCACGCGCGTCAACGACCTCTCGACTCTGTCGGGCTTGCCGCCGATTCCGCCGGCAACGATCTCCGGCGGCTCCGTCCCCTCGAATCTCGTCGGCGGTTACCCGCAGTCGCTCTCGAATCTTTTGGCGCTGCGCTACCCGACGGTGCGCGTCGGCGTCCGCATCTCGCTGCCGCTCGGCAACGAGACGGCCAAAGCCAACTTGGGCCGCTCGCTCGTCGAGGGGTCGCGCATCAAGACGCAACGCGCGCAGGCCGAACAGATCATCGAGGCGGACGTGCGGAACACCTTGCAGGCGGTGCGTTCGGCGGAAGCGAGGCTTGCCTCTGCCGCCGCTTCGCGCGCCTCAACCGAGTTGCAGTACACGAGCGAGCAGCGCAGGTTGGACGCGGGCACATCAACCGTCTACCTCGTCCTGCAAAGGCAGACGGAACTCGTCGCGGCGCACCTCGCGCGTTTCAACATCGAGTGGCACATCATCCCCGCCGAACGCGCCGTCGAAATTGACACGGACGAGTATCGCGCGCGGCTCTACTCGATGATTAAACGCAAGCTGAAGCCGCATGAGTATCAGAAGACGAGCCACTACCGCGCGCTGATGCACGGGCATCAACGACATCAAGGCCGCATCGTCGGGGTCGAGACCACGCCCAAGCCGCGTTACCTGCCCGGCAACCGCCAGCACTACGGCACGCCCTACGGCTTCGACGATTTCGCCGACCCGCTCACTCCGTATTTCGAGCGCGCCGGACTGGTGACGGAGATGCCGCGCGCGGTGCGTATCTTTCCGCAAACGCTCAGCCGCTATTCGAGACGCTAACGAAGACTACTGTTAACGGAATGAGAAGCGCAGTACAATCGCATTCATTTTTCCAAGCGGCGGCGTCGAGTAATGGGGGCGGTCTTCCGACCCGGAAGTATGCTCAGGCGACGCCGCTTTGCTTTGCCAGAGGTGAAATAAAAATCGGCTCGTCGCTTGATGAAAGGGGGTGATTCACAACATGAATAATAAACAGATTTATAAAGCCAGCATATTTAGTTGGCGGCAGGCCATGTTGCTTTTGCTGGTGATGACGCTGGCGATCCTAACTTCAGTCGCCATCGTGCGCGGACAGACGACGCCAGCGCCCGCTGCCGCCACCTCGCCGACTCCTTCCGTGACGGCAAGTCCATCTACGACGCCCGCGCCGGCACCGGCTCCGATCCCTCTGGCGGAGGTGGTCACGCAGGCCGAGGCGGCAGCGGCCAGCTTGCGCGACATCGAAGCTGACTTGGCCGCGGATCAAATCACCTCGACGGTGGACAGCGAGCTGCCCGTCTTCGTGCGCGAGATAGACGCGCGCCTCGACGAGAACGCGAGGATACTCAATTCGCGTCCCTCGCTTGAGACGCTCAGAAATCTTGAGGCGGACTGGAAAACGCTGGGCGAAAATCTGCCCGTCTGGAAACGCGATTTGACGGCGCGCGCCACCACGCTTGAGAGAGAGATCACGCGGCTCGCGCAACTCGAAGGGACGTGGGCGCAAACGCTCGAACAGGCGCGGAGTGTGCAGCCGCCCCCGACGGATGCCGCTCAACCAACCGAAAACGTTCCAACAGAAGGAGCGCCAACCGCCACGCCGCCGGAGATTCTCCAGCGGATGCAGGGCGTCATCGCCGCGATCAAACAGACGCGCGAAAAAGTCGAGCAGCGACGCGCGCAAATCCTCACGCTTCAGAGCCGCGTCGCCGAACAGGACGCGCGCGTTAGCGAAGCCGTCGCTTCCGTCAAACAGGCGCGCGAGCAGACCGTTAATCGGTTGTTCGTCAAAGACAGTCCGCCCATCTGGAGCGCGGAAGTGCGCTCGCGCGCCGGAAACAACCTGTTGCAGGACAGCCAGAACTCTTTCACGACACAGTGGGCGGCGCTCAATGCTTATGCGCGCCGCCAGTGGGGAAGCTTCATTCTGCACGCGGTCGTCTTGACGTTGCTCATCGCGGCGCTCTACTGGGCGCGGCGGCGCGTCGTGCCGTGGGTCGCGGCGGAGCCGAGCCTCGAAGGCGTGGCGCGGGTCTTTAGCATTCCCGTCGCCACCGCGCTCGTCCTTTCGATCCTGTTGAGCGGGTGGATTTACCCTCAGTCGCCGCGCCTGTTAAGCGCCATCCTCGGAGCCGCCGCGCTGATCCCGACGATCATCATCCTGCGGCAACTCGTCGAACGCCACCTGTTCCCCGTGCTCAACGCGCTCGTCGTCTTCTACCTCGTGGATCAGTTGCGGGCCGTCGCGGCGGCGCTGCCTCTGGCCTCGCGCCTCTTGTTTCTGGCGGAGATGCTCGGCGGCATCGTCTTTCTCGGTTGGCTGATTAAATCGGCGCGCTTGTCGGAAGTGCCGGAAGCCGAACGCAACCGTTTGTGGAAGACCATCAGGATCGCGGCGCGCATCGCCGGCGTGGTTTTCTTAGTCGCGCTCATCGCCAACGCGCTCGGCTACGTCAGCATCGCCAGTCTTGTCGGCAACGCCGTGCTCGGCAGCGCGTACCTCGCGGTCATCCTCTATGCCGCGATCAGAATCGCGGACGGGCTAATCATGTTCGCGTCGCGCGTGCGCCCTCTCACTCTGCTCGGCATGGTCAACCACCACCGCCCTCTGCTCAGGCGGCGCATCCGGCGCGTGTTGAGTTGGCTGGCCGCTCTGCTGTGGGGACTCTACACGCTCGACCTGCTTTCGTTGCGCGCGCCGGTGGTTGACCGCGTGCGGGCGATCCTGACCGCCGACCTGACCATCGGCTCGCTGAATATTTCACTCGGCGATGTGCTCGCCTTCGCCGTCACGGTGTACGCGGCCTTTCTACTGTCGCGCTTCCTGCGCTTCCTGCTCGAAGAGGACGTGTACCCGCGCGCCGGTCTGGCGCGCGGCGTGCCTTACGCCGTCTCGACGATGCTCCATTACGTGATTCTGCTCGTCGGATTTTTCGTCGCCGTCGCGGCCATGGGCTTCGACATGACGAAGTTCACGATCCTCGCCGGCGCGTTCGGCGTCGGCCTCGGCTTCGGCTTGCAGAACATCGTCAACAACTTCGTGTCGGGACTGATTCTCCTGTTCGAGCGTCCCGTCAAAGTCGGCGACGTGATTCAGGTGGACGACGCGGGCGGCGTGGTGCAGAGCATCGGGATTCGCGCGAGCGTCGTCCGCACCTCCGACAGTTCGGAGATCATCATGCCAAACAGCAAACTGATCTCCGAGCGCGTCACGAACTGGACGTACTCGAACCGGCAGCGCGGCATCGAGATCGCCGTCGGCGTCGAGTATGGCACGGACTCGCGCCGCGTCATCGAGTTGCTGCTCGAGATCGCCAAAGCAAACCCGCACGTCACCGACACGCCGCCGCCGCGAGCTTTCTTCACGCAGTTCGGCGCCGACTCGATTGACTTCCAGTTGCGCGCATGGACCAACGACTTTCAGGAGTGGCAACAGATGCGGAGCGATCTCACAATGACCATTTACGAGCGGTTCAACGCCGAAGGCATCTCGATTCCGAACACGCAGCGCGATTTGCACTTGCGAAGCATTGACCCGGAAGCCGCCAAAGCTTTTCGGGTCAATGGTGCTGCGAAGGAAAACGGGCAAGTGAGCGACGAGGGCGCGGCAAGCGAGGATGCAGCTATCGCGGAACGCAAAACGAGTGGAGCATAAAAGACACGTCAGGCAACGCTGAAAAGGACGAGCAAAGATGTCACGGAAGACTGATAACAAAACCGAGAGTCTGGAGAAGCACACGACCGACACCGGCTTGATGAAAGTAGAGCGCGCGGCGCAGACCGAAGCCGTGAGTACGGAGGTGGCGGAAGTCGCCATTGACCGCCCCGCCGCGCGCAAGCGGTCGCGCGCTCTGCGAAAGTGGCTCGTCCGGCTCGGCGTCCTGTTGGCTGTCGTGCTGGTCGTCGCATTCCTGATGTGGCGCAGCCGTCGCCCGGCGGTCGTGACGGTAGTTCAGCCGAAGCTGACAAACATTACCGAGACCATCGCCAGCAGCGGCAGGGTCGGCGGCGCGACCGAGACGCTCGTCGGCGCGCAGGCGCAAGGGTTGGTCGAGCAGCTTTTCGTCAAAGAGGGCGACCGTGTGGCGTCGGGGCAGCGGCTCGCCGTCCTGAAAAACAGCGTGGCCGAGGCGCAGGTCTCGCAGGCCGAGCAGTCGGTCGCGACGGCGCGGGCGCAGGTCTCGCAGACGGCGCGCGGCCCTTTGGGGTCGGAAGTCGAGACCGCCACCGAGCAG
>JBGTBQ010000011.1:0-2979 GCA_041749275.1 Pyrinomonadaceae bacterium
TTCGGGCCGGAGCGCCGCGCTCTCGTAGAAGTAGACGGGGATGCCCAGCTCTTGCGCGATGCGCCGGCCCGCCTCGTGCGCGAGTGCGACGCACTCTTCGACGCCGAGGCCGCGCACAGGGATGAGCGGCAGCACGTCGCACGCGCCCATACGCGGGTGCTCTCCGGTGTGCGCGCTGAGGTCAATCAACTCCGCCGCCCGCGCGACGACGCGCACCGCCGCCTCGACCACGGTTTCAGGCGGCGCGACGAACGTGATGACGGAACGGTTGTGATCCGCGTCAATGTGCGTGCCGAGCACGAGCGCGCCCGCGACCGACTCAATCGTCTCCGCGAGCCGCGCGATGGTCGCGCCGTTCCGCCCTTCGCTGAAGTTCGGCACACACTCGACGATGCGCTCCACGTTTTTCCTCTGACCCGCTCTGCTTGACTATGCGTGATAACTATTGCTCAGGCGATGAGACTGTTATTCAGGATGGCCTCGAAGTTGACGGCGTAGCCTTTAATCTTCGCCGCCTGATCGAGCCGGTTGATGATGCGGCGCGCGTTCGTGTAATCGCACGTCGTACCGTTGATGTAGTCGGAGAGTTTCTTGCTCGTAAACGCCCCCGTCCGCATTCCGTAAGACATGATGCGATAGGCTACGTCCGGGTGCAGGGCGTGGTCAGGGTGCAGGATGAGGTCTTCATCGCCGGTCAGATTGAGGGCAGCGCCCAGCCGCTGGTAGTTGGCGCGGCCCGTAATCTGAACATAGCCGCGACCCCGATAAAGGTAGCCATCGCCCGCGACTTTGTTGCCGAGATTCTTGCCGATCTTCGTGCCCGGCTCGTACTTATTGAAGTAAGACTTCGCGCCGCGCTCCGTAATCGGTTGATAAGTATCGGCGCATTCATGTTTTATGGTGGCGAGCATGTAGGCGGCCCAGCGAAGGTCGGTCACGTCCGGGTCAATCTCGATATAGCCGAGCAGATTGTCCAGACCGGACACTTGTGTTTGATTGAGCGTGCCGTAAATTTCCCGGTAGCCGTTGAAGAACGTCGTGTGGTTGAATTTCATCGCCGATCTCCTGTGAAACTTGAGAGGTGGAAGTGCTGCGAGGTTCAAGCCAGCAACATACATCCAGACTCGCGTGATTTCAAGATAGGTCAGTACCGCCTGCGGTAGCGGGCGGGTGGCTGCGACGCTCGGACCCGCCCGCTACCGCAGGCGGTACTGACAAAGCTAACCCTGTCGCAGGTAGTCGTCCGTTTTGTCGAGCCAGTCCTGCCGGGGCGGGCTGAAGATGTCCACGTCGAGCGTGTCTTCGAGCGCTTCGGCCTTGTGCGGGACGTGCGAGGGGATGCACAGCACTTCGCCGGCGCGCACGTCGAAGGTCTCCGCGCCGTCCTCGCCGATCCAGAAACGGAGCGCGCCTTCGAGGACGTAGGTGAGCTGCTCATTCTCGTGCGAGTGGCGTGGAACGATGGAACCTTTCGTCAGGTAGACGTGCGTCAGCATGATGCGGTCGCCGGTAATCAGACGCCGTTCGAGCGTCTCGGACACGCGCTCTCTGGGCATCTCCTCCCAACGGTGCCAAGTGACATTCGGTTTCTCCATTATTCCTCCTCGTGGATTATATTTATGACCGTGCGTAAACGCGCCGCGTGGTTCCGACTTGGGAGAGCCGTGCTAAATTCATCTCGCCGCGATGCGACGGAACAACTTGCGCGCTTCATTTAATCGTCGGAGGGCCATGCCCGAACACTCATGACACGACCGCCCATGAACGTGACGAGGGTCAAGATTTGCTGCATCGGCAGCCCGGCAGAGGCTGCGCTCGCCGTCCGCTACGGCGCTTCGGCGCTCGGCCTCGTCTCCGAGATGCCGAGCGGCCCCGGAGTGATTGCGGAAGAGTTGATCGCGCTGATCGCCGCGCGCGCGCCGCCCGGCGTCGCGTCGTTCCTCCTCACCTGCCAACAGGACGCGGCGGAGATTATCGCACAACAGAGGCGCACGGGCGCGAACACAATCCAGATTTGCGACCGACTGGAGCACGGCGCTTATAAAATTTTACGCCGCGAGTTGCCGGGCGTCGCGCTCGTGCAGGTCGTTCACGTCGCGGGGCCGGAGTCGGTTGAGGAAGCAATCAACGTCGCGCCGCACGTCAACGCGATTCTGCTCGATTCAGGGAACCAGCAACTCGCGGTCAAGGAACTCGGCGGGACGGGCCGCACGCACGACTGGGAGATCAGCCGCCGCATCCGCGAAGCGGTCAGCGTCCCACTCTTCCTCGCGGGCGGGCTGAACGCCGCGAACGTCGCCGAGGCGATCCACCGCGTCGGGCCGTTCGGCGTGGACGTGTGCAGCGGCGTGCGGACGGGTGGGAAGCTGGACGAGACGAAACTCGCGGCCTTCTTCCGCGCGGTCGCCCAAACCAAGAAATGAGAGATGAAGGATGAACATCATTGTGCGAGCGATTCTTTATACCGGAGAATTGTGATCGAGTGCTTAGTAATCTCTATCCCTGCTTTCATAGTCTCGCTCGAGTGTTTAATGGTGCTGTAGTGATTCTCACAACCGCGTGAGAACCCGGCTTGCCTGTCTACCGCGCTTCTTGGAATTAGAAGCGGCCTCATCAACATTGTGTGGGGATGTGCCTTTAGAGCGTGTCTACAAAGTCAGCTTGGAGTCAGCTCCGTCAGGAGCGGCATGTGTGTAGCACGCCGCCAGCCCTGAGAGATGCAGCTCCGTCAGGAGCGGCATGTGGGCTATGCCGCCCCTCCGGGGCTGAGAGGGGCACAGAGAACGCCTGCGAGCTACAAACATTTCGCCCCTCGCGGGGCTTTTGAGACACGCTCTTAGACTCGACTTTATCCATTTTAGGTCTTTGAAAAAGTAACGGCAGGCCGCGTAAGCTGAGAAAGACAACTTCACCAAAAGAGGTCTTTCCGATGCCGACACTGCCTGCCGAACTGCTGCACCTGATGGTAGTCTTCGCGCC
>JBGTBQ010000012.1:0-3883 GCA_041749275.1 Pyrinomonadaceae bacterium
GCGCGGCGGCGGGCGAGCAGGTGCGCTCGCTCGGCGCGAAATTTCTGGAGGTTGACCTCGGCGGCATCGAGACCGAAGACAAGGGCGGCTACGCGAAAGAGTTGACGCCCGAAGCGCTCGCACGCGGGCGCGAGCTTATCGCCGAACGCGCGCGCGCGGCGGATGTCATCATCACGACCGCGCAGGTGCCGGGACGCCCCGCCCCTCTACTCGTCACGGCGGAGGCGGTCGCCGGGATGCGGCGCGGCTCCGTCATCGTAGACCTCGCGGGCGCGTCGGGCGGCAACTGCGCCTTGAGCCAGCCGGGCGAGACAATTGACAGCGGCGGCGTGCGCGTCATGTGCCCGCTGAACCTGCCGGCGACCGTGCCCGTCCACGCGAGCCAACTCTACTCGCGCAACGTGACGGCCTTTCTCAATCTCATCATCAAGGACGGGCAGCTCAACATAGACATGAAAGATGATGTCGTCGGCCCGTCGTGCGTGACGCACGGGGGCGAGTTCGTGAACGAGCGCGTGACCGCCGCGTTAGGAGCCGTCGCGAGCAGATAACTCATTCGGGGAGCTGGCAAATGATTCTTCTCTTTTTCGTCTTCGTGCTCGCCGTCTTTCTGGGCATCGAGCTGATCTCCAAAGTCCCTTCGCAGCTTCACACGCCGCTCATGTCAGGCTCGAACGCCATCTCCGGCATCACGATTGTCGCGGCCCTTGTCGCCGTCGGCACGGAGAGCACGACGGCGACCAACGTCTTCGGCACTATCGCGGTCGTCGCCGCGACCATCAACGTCGTCGGCGGCTACCTCGTCACAGACCGTATGCTCGCCATGTTTAAAAAGAGGGACGGGAAGAGGTAAAGGGAGTTTATGTCGCAGGAGACGCTCGACACCGCTATCAATCTCGGCTATATCGTCGCCTCCGTCCTCTTCATCCTCGGACTGAAGATGCTGAGTTCGCCGAAGACGGCGCGGCGCGGCAACTTCATCTCGGCGGTGGGGATGCTCATCGCCATCGTCGCCACGCTGCTGACGCGCGGCATGACGTATCAGTGGATCATCGTCGGTCTCGCTATCGGCGCGATCATCGGGGCGTGGGCCGCTTACGCCGTGAAGATGACCGCGATGCCGGAGCTGGTCGCGCTCTTTAACGGCTTCGGCGGTCTGGCGAGCCTGCTCGTCGGCTTTGTCGAATACTACGAGCACCCCGCCCGCCCGCTCTACACGACCGTCGCCGTCTTCTTCGCCGTCCTCATCGGCAGCGTGACTTTTATGGGCAGCATCGTGGCCTACGCCAAGCTGGCCGAGAAGCTTCCGGGCCGTCCCTTGCTTTTCCGCGGGCAGCGCATCGTCAACGGCGCGATTCTCGCGGCCATCATTGCGCTCGGCTTCGTTTTCTGCGCGCGGCCCGCCGACTCCTACGAAGTCATGCTCGTCATCGTCGCGCTCTCGCTCTTGTTGGGCGTGTTGGCCGTCGTCCCGATAGGCGGCGCGGACATGCCGGTCGTGATTTCGCTCCTCAACAGTTATTCAGGGCTGGCGGGGGCGGCTGCCGGCTTTGTCATCCTCAACAACGTGCTCATCGTGTCGGGGAGTCTGGTCGGCGCGAGCGGCATCATTCTGACGAGCATCATGTGCCGGGCCATGAACCGTTCGCTCGGCAACGTGCTGTTCAGCGGTTTCGGCGCGGTCGGCCCGGCGAGTGCGGCGGCATTGACGGACGGGCAGGGCGCGATGCGCGAGACCAGCCTTGACGACGTGGCGACACAGTTGGCCTACGCCACACAGGTCGTCTTCGTGCCCGGCTACGGGCTGGCGACGGCGCAGGCGCAGCACGTCGTGCGCGAACTGGCGAACGCGCTCGAAGAGCGCGGCGTCACGGTCAAGTATGCCATTCATCCGGTCGCGGGCCGGATGCCCGGACACATGAACGTGCTGCTCGCCGAAGCGAACGTCCCTTACTCGCAACTTTACGAACTCGAACAGATCAACCCTGACTTCCCCTCGACGGACGTGGCCGTCGTCATCGGCGCGAACGACGTGGTCAACCCGGACGCGCGCGACAACCCGAACAGCCTGATTGCCGGGATGCCTATCTTGGAAGTTGACCGCGCGCACTCGGTCGTCGTTTTGAAGCGCGGCGCGGGGCGTGGCTTTTCGGGTCTCGAAAATCCGCTCTTCTTCAAACCGGTGACGAGGATGCTCTACGGCGACGCGAAGGACTCTCTGACGCGGCTCGTGGCGGCGGTGCAGCAGGCGTAAAAGTAGCTTTCTCTGAATGACGGGATAGCACGGAGAGTTGAATCACTCTGTGCCCCCTCTGTGTCCTCTGTGTCTCGGTGGTGAAGATCAAGCTTCGCCTCACTCAAGCATCAAGAGACCCGTGCGGCGGAAAAGTCTTGCCCGGCGCGCGTCGGATTAATATACTGTGAGCAGGGCCGCGAGACCTCGACGAAGCGGCCCCGAATTGAAAGTCCAGCCCCGCAAGCCGACGGCGAAGAACTCATCTATCCGCGCCGGGCCGCTAAAAAAACCAAACAGTAGTGGAAGCGTTATGAACAGCATCAAGTGCGCGCAGTGCGGTTTTATCAACTGGGTGACGGACGGGGCGTGTCGGCGCTGCGGTCGCCCGCTGGGGTTCATCGAGGAGGTGAGCGGACACGAAGCCGTCGCCGACGCGTTCGAGACCGCCGCGCCGTCCGTGTCGGCGGAAGAAGAAGCAGAGAGCGTCTGCTCCTTCTGCGGGACGCGGAGCTTCGCCACCCTGTGCCCGGTCTGCCGCAAGGCGCTGAAGCCGCTGCCGAGCGAGCAACCCGTCGTCAAAGGCCCGCTGCGCCGGTTCTTCTCTTCGGGGCATCGTGTGGCGGCGGCGATGATCGTCGTCGCACTCGCCGTCACCGGCGTCACCTACGCCGTCGCCAAGAGGCGTGCGAACGAAGTGCTCGACGCGCGGGCGAAGGCGGCGGACTTGATCCGCGAATTCGGAGCGTTCACAGCGCCCGTCTCTTTCTCGTTTATGGAAGAGTCGAGCGAGCTACAGCCCGGCGTGCGCGTGCTCATGGAGCGGGGGTTGGTCAGTTACCGCGTGGGCACGACGCCCACGAAGATTCATTATGAGGAGACGGACAAGGAGACCGGCGAAATCGTCCGCCGCGAGAAGGAGAACCCCGACGGCGGGCGAACTTACGCGCGCGTCGAGTTGACGGCTCGCGGCTTCGCGGAGTCGGCGCACTGGAAGCGTGAGCTGGCGGGATGGAACGTGCCCGTCGGCGGGCGTGCGCTGGTCGAGGTCAGGGAAGTCGTCAAGCCGCGCCGCCTGTCGCGCGAAGAGTGGGAGAAGCTTCCGCGGGAGACGCGCGCGCTGGTCTCGCAGTCGGACGAGGTGTCGAGCGTCGCCTTCGCGTGGCGCTGGACGCCGGATCAACTCGGCAATTATTTCGACGCGAAGAGCGACGATCACCGCGCGCTCTCGCCGGAGGCGCGCGCGAGCGCAGGCGCGTGCCGTCTCGAAGATTCCGCGAAAATCCGCACGGGCACGGCGCTGCTCGTCCAAGAGAAGGATGGCTTGAGCGTGCGCGCCATCGTCTTCAATTGACGTTTGAAAGCAGCGTCTACCTGTAAAACCTGATGTTGTCGAGTTCGAGCCAGCCCAACTCACCCGGCGGGCGGGCGATCTCGAAGGCGAGCATCAGTAGATCGGCGCCCGTCCATGCGGCGGGTGCTTTTGTTTCTTCCTGTTTGAGCGAGGCGAAGTCAATGTTGACGGTCTGCCACTTGGGCGACGCGGTGAAGGGCGCACGGAAGGCGGCTCCGTCGCGTGCGCCGCGCGTGTGGATGCCGAGGCGGTAACTGCCGCCGTCGCCGCGCGCGTCGAAGCGGACGCCCCGCCAC
>JBGTBQ010000013.1:0-2458 GCA_041749275.1 Pyrinomonadaceae bacterium
TGCGGCAGCACGACGCCCGCGCCGCCTTCCGGGTCAACCGCGCCGTAGACGACGCGCCCCACGCCATGCAAGAGCAACGCGCCCATGCACATCACGCACGGCTCAAGCGAGGTGTAGCAGGTCATCTCGCGGCTGCGCGGCCAGAGATTCGCGGGCACGCGCGCGAGCAGTTCTTTCTCGGCGTGGCGTCCCGGATGATAAAGGGGCGCGAGCACGGCGTTGCCCGCCCCGGCGACTACTTCGCCGTCGAGGGCGAGGACGGCGCCGATGCGGAGGTTGCCGCCGCGCTCTGCTTCGAGCGCGAACTCGACGGCGCGGCGCAGCGAGTCGTAATCACGTTCGGTCAGTTCTTCGCTCATCTTTCCTCACGCGCGCTTCCGCGCCGCGATGACGAGCGAGCGCGGAACGCGGTAAAAATCTTCCGGCCAGCCCTTGCGCCGCCGGCTCAGGGTCGGTTCAATGAGGCGCATCACCTCGAAACCGCTCTCGGCCAGCGCGTCGAAGTATTTCGGCAGCGGGTGGTAGTAGTTGAAGACCGTCACGTCGCACCCTTTGAGGTGAATCCACACCTTCCGGCTTTTGGAGAAGTCGAAGTCTGGAATCTTCACGAAGAACCTGACCGGATGATAAAGCGAGAAGACGAGTCGCCCCTCCGGCTTCAGCCAGCGGCTGAAGTTGTCGAAGACCGGGCGCACCTCCTTCGAGTACATCAAACACAGGCTGGCCGTGATGAGGTCGAATGAGGCCGGCGCGAACTCTGCGCTCTCGAAGTCAGCGCGCAGGAACTCGCCGCGCCCGCCGCAGCGCTTACGCGCCAGCGCGACCATCTCCTCGCTGATGTCAATGCCGATGACGCGCGCGCCGCGCCCGATCAACTCTTTGGCGTGACGGCCCGGCCCGCAGCCCGCGTCGAGCACGCACAGGTTCCGCACGTCGCCGGCCAGTGACAACACGGCGGGGAGTTCCGTATAGTCGCTTATCGCGCGCGATTTGTTCTCATTGTACTTTGTGCCGATGCGGTCGTAGAGCGCCGCGGTAGACTTGTTTCTCATAAACGTTTCGGCTCCGGAGTTGGACGGAGCCTGATTTTAACCCGCGCGCTCCACCGCCGCGAAACTTCGCCGGCTGACTTTAACCGATTGTGTCCTCCGACCGCTTCATCAACGAACGCAAGAGCGCGTGGCAGCGTCTCGAAGATTTGCTGAAGCTGCTCGACCGCTCATCTCTCAGGCGGCTGCACCGCGAGGAGGTGCGCGAGTTGGGGCGCATCTACCGGCGCACGGCGTCCGACCTCGCCATCGCGCGGGCCGAGTCGCGCGACCCCAGATTAGTCAACTACCTCAACAGCCTCGTCATCCGCGCGCACGGTCGCATCTACCGCGCCGACGCCGCCGAGGGACGCCAACGCATCCGCAAGTTTTTCACGCGCGAGTTCCCGCGCACCTTTCGCCGCACGTGGCGCTACACGGCGCTCGCCTTCGGCGTCTTCATGCTCTTCTTCGCCTTCGCCTTCCTCGCCACACGGCTCGACCCGGCGTTCTCCGAGTTCGGCGGCGTCTCTCCCATCGAGCGCGAGCACATCCTCCGCCACCGCCCGCGCTGGTGGGAGAGCCTGAACGAAGCGAACCAGTTGGGCGCGAGCTTTATCATGTCGAACAACATCTACGTGACGTTCCGCGCCTTCGCCTTCGGGGCGCTCTTCGGCTTCGGCACGCTCTACGAGATGGCAAGCTTCGGCGTCCACGTCGGTTCGATTCTGTCGCTGACTTATCTGGCGGGCTATGGGAACGATCTGCTGACCTTCATGTCCGCCCACGGCGTGGTGGAGTTGTCGTGCGTCTTTATCGTGGGCGGGGCCGGGATGCTCTTCGGTTTCGCGGTTTTGATGCCGGGCGATTTGTCGCGCGCCGACGCCTTGCGGCTCAGGGGGCGCGACGCCATCCGGCTCGTCATCGGGTGCGTCCCGCTGCTCGTCGTCGCCGGCGTCATCGAGGGCTTCGTCTCGCCCGCGCCCATCTCACCCGCCGTCAAGTTCGCCGTCGCGGGCATCACCTTCGTCCTGCTCTACACCTACCTGCTCTTCGCCGGGCGAGAGGATGCGCGACGAACGAAAACGTGAAGCATTAAAACGCGCCGCGCCGCTCAATTCAAACTCTTCATCCGAGTCATGACTTGAGTGGCTTTGGCCCTTACAATAGTATAATGAAAGCCTGCGGGGTTCCGGGGTATAAATAGCTGAGAAGTCCCGCGGCTGGGCGAGTTGGATGGGATTTAGTTTGAATGAGTCTCGTCTCTTGGCGGATGGGCTTGTCAAAGAGCAGCCTTCATGACCCGTGGCTCACCACCACGGATGAAAATGGATATACTCGGCACGCCCGGTTGGCATAGAGGTCGGTTGTACACTGGTGTTCACGAACCCGCAAAGCAGTCGGACCCGGATACTCACAGGCACCACCAA
>JBGTBQ010000014.1:0-70425 GCA_041749275.1 Pyrinomonadaceae bacterium
GTGCCGAAGCTCCGTGAGGAGCGGAATGTTTATAGCCCATCGCGTGACACGAGGTCGCTGAAGCTCCGTGAGGAGCGACATGGTAGGCGCTGCCGCCCCTCCGGGGCTTGAAAGAACAAGGGGAGAGCGGCGCGGGCGACACACCTTCCGCTCCTCACGGAGCTGACTCCAAGCTGACTTTTTAGACACGCTCTAAGCTACTCCTCGAAGGATAGCTTCATAGCTAAGCAGTTAGAAAGATTGATTAGAGAAAAGTGTCGTAAGTATCGGTTGAAAACTTTTCTCGATGTGAAGGATATAAAACGTAGGACTTACGCAGTTGGATAAAGAATCAACAACTTACGGGAATAGGCGTTTTCGCTAAGTCCTTTGTTTTCAACGAGGCTCCATTTCAACTGCGTAAGTCCTAAAACGATTTTGAGAATTATTTGCAAGAACTGTCGGAGCGTGTAAAGAAGGGGTAGAGATGGTTGTGAAAAACGAGAGGGGCAAGAAGCCGCTATACGTCTTCCTTAGCCATGCTCAGGCGGATAAGGACTTAGCGCTAAATCTGCGTGCTGCTTTTGAACAACACACTTACGTTCGCGTGTTTACTACCGATAAGCTCAGTGCTGGCGAAGGTTGGGTTTCCCAGCTAAAAGCCGCACTCTCTAGTTGCGATCTTTTCATCATACTGATAACGCCAAACGCAGTGAAGTCATCTTGGGTTTTGCAAGAGCTAGGTGCGGCTTGGGGGCTAAAAAAACCTATCTTGGGGGTTTACAATGATGTGTGGGATTCGGCTCACCTTCCCGTTGCTTTAAATGAAGAGCAGTTGGTAAGTATGAAGTTTTTAGAGCATGCCGGTGCAATAGAATCCCTACTCCGACGCTACGAAGAGATGTCGGCAGCTTAGTAGCGAAATCTCGCCACTATCCTCTTTTTGCGGGATTAATCCTGCGCCTTGCCCGGCAGCAGCGGTTCGCAGTTAAGCGTCTGTGGGCCGCGCTCATCACAGATGGCGAAAGTCGTCCTCGCTCCCTCGTACATCGTCACGCCCGCATACTCGCCCTTCGCGTTGATGATATAAAAGTTGATGCCGAAGCTCGGCAGCCCACGACCGTTGAGCAGACGCTTCTCGACGGTGTTGGCCTTGATGCGGCGGAGCGCTTCCATCCCGGCGTCCTTCGGCGACTTGCCGCGCCGCATCTCCTCGACGATGAGGAAGGAGCAGAGGTTGTAAAGATTCGCCTCGCCGCGACCAGTCGAGCCGGCGGCCCCGACCGCGCCGTCAACGTAGAGGCCCGCGCCGAGGATCGGCGAATCGCCGACGCGCCCCGGAATCTTCCACGCCAGCCCGCTCGTCGTCGTGACGCCGCAGATTTCACCCTTCGCATTGACGCCGTTGCAGTTGATCGTGCCGTAGTAATGCTCACGGTCAATCAAGCCTTCCGCGACCATCCGTAGCCCCTCGCGGCGCCAAACCTCGGCGCGCTTCGCCGGGTCGAGATAGTGTGCAGGGTCAGTGCGCCGTTTCCATTCGAGCCAGAGCTTGCGCGAGTGATCCGTGTTCAGGTCGTCTTCGATCTTAAAGCCCATGTTGCGCGCGAACTCTTGCGCGCCCCTCCCGACGAGCAAGTGATGATCGGTCTGTTCGAGCACGGCCTTCGCCACCAGTGAGGGCGTCCGCACGCCTTCGAGAGAGGCCACGGCCCCGGCCTGTCTGCGCGGCCCGTGCATACAGGACGAGTCGAGTTGTACGACGCCGTCGGCGTTCGGCAGCCCGCCGTATCCGACGCTGTCGTCCAGCGGGTCGAGTTCGACGATGTTGACGCCCGCGATTACCGCGTCGAGCACGTCCGCGCCCTTCGACATCATTGTGAAAGCTTTCTGCACGCACGTCATATCGCCGTCGTGCTTGTACTTGTTGCCGTTTCCCGAAGCGATGACGATTGGTTTCGTAGTGCTCTGGATGATGACGGCTGGCGCCTTGCCGTGGAGCGTGCGCGGAGCCGTGGCAATCAATCCGGCGGCGGCGCTGTTCCTGAGAAACTCGCGCCGCTTCATCTTTTTAGTCATAAAGTTCTCCGTTACGAATCAGTCTGTAGTTTGTAGAGTTCCTATTCCTCTTTCGACATTGTGTCTTCAGAGCAGCAATCTCAACGCCGGTCGCTTTGAGTTCGAGCCGGGTGCGAATGTGCACGGCATCGAGCGTTGTCAGCCGCTGCGAATCAAACGGAATCCGTGGACTGTCCTTCCGGCGACGGCGGCAGTTCGACTCCGTGGGCCAGCACCATGAGCCATTGTCCGTCTCGTTTGATGAGCACGTCTGTGAAGGCGACCGAGTTGATCCCTTCGGCGCCGTCGCCGGTGCGGTACTTTGTGTGCTGCACGCCCGTGAGCGCCGCCGTCTCGCCGGAGACGTAGACGCTCAACTCGTCGCCCCAAATTGCAATAACCTCGACGGGGATAGAGGTGATGCCGTGGAGAAATTCAGCCTTTCCCGTGTCCGGGTTTCCCGGCGTGCGGTAGACGAATTCATCGGCGAGAATGCGGCTGAGAGCGTCAATGTCTTTGCTCAGAATGGCCGCCATCGTTTCGCGCTCGATCTGTAGAATCATCCGCACATCGTCGGATGGCGCGTTATCGAGTGACATGCTCGCCCCCGGATAAAAAGGGTACAATGGAACAGACGGAAAACGACGGCACAGCGTATCGGCAAGGCGCGTTAACGTAACATAAAACGCGGATTCTTTATCATACTTTTTCCCGTGCGAGATACGTCTTCCAGCAGGTTGCGCGATTTTAGACAACGACAGCGGTGGGAGGGGCTTCAAAATAGATGCCGCTGTGAGCGCAGTTCTTTTCGCGTTCTACATTTACGAACACGCGCCTCGACAATTCAAGCGCTTGTTTCCGAACCAACCCCGCGTGCTATGATGGCCGCGCTCTCCCGGAATTCCGTTAGAATGAAGGAGGGGCGAATGCTCTCAAAACGTTTATGGTTGTGGCCGGTGCTGCTCGCCGGTGTGCTCACTTTCGCGGGCTGTCCGAGCCGGACCAACATCGGGAAAATCAACGCTGACCCACAACGTTACTTTGACAAAGAGGTGGGCATCGGCGGGACGGTGATTGACAGTTACGGGGTGCCGTTCGTCGGCGGCGCTTACGAGATTGAAGATGATACGGGGAAAATCTGGGTGCTCACCGAACGCGGCGTGCCCTCAAAAGGCTCGCGCGTCGGCGTGAAGGGGCGCGTGCTGAACGGGCCGACCTTCAGGGGCCGGAACTTCGGAACCGCGTTACGTGAATCCGAACGGCGGGTCAAGTGAAGCCGCCGCCCGGCGGAGGCGCGGGCCACGGATGTTGATCGTTCGCAGCCTCGACGAACAGTTCGCACGCCTGCACGAGCGCTCGACGGCTCTCGTGCAGGCTGTTCCCACCGATAAACTCTACTGGCAGCCGCGCGAAGGTTCGGGAAGCTTCCCGGCCTATTCCTGCGGCGAACACATTCTGCGGAGCGCCGCCGCCGTCGAACAAACTTTTGGCGGCATCACGGTCAACCTCTGGGACGACCCCTTCGAGTGGACGCTGCCGGAGGCGTTGGCGACGCCAGGGCAGGTCGTCGAGTATCTAGTCGAAGCCGAGGCGACACGACGGCGCGCGTTCCTGCTCTTCAAGTCGGATGAAGACCTGCTGAAAGAGATCGCGGCGCCGCCCGGCGAGATGCGTGCGCTCTTTACGTTAATCACGGAGACTCTCGTGCGCGCGGCGCACCATCAGGGCCGTGCGTTTGCGACCTACCGGCTATTCTCCGACGGTCGGCTGCCGCGAGTTTAAAGCACAGGTTGCGAACTTAGGCGTCCTCACTTTCGTAGTTGAGCGCGTGGCATGATGTAATATGTTCATGCGTTCCCTGACAACAATCCTTTGAAAAGAGGTTCGCTTCACCCATGTTCTGCCCGCAATGCGGACAACAGCAAGTCTCCGGCGAGGTGCGTTTCTGCTCGCGTTGTGGCTTCCAGTTGGAGGGCGTGACGGGGCTGCTCGCAAACAATGGTGTGACGCCCGTAAACGCGATGCAGGCCGTCCCATGGCAGGAAACGCCGAGGAGAAAGGGCGCGAGGCTGGGCGGCAAACTCTTACTCTTCGGCATCTTCCTCATCCCAATGCTGGGGATCATGCACGAAATCTTTAAGCTGCCGGAAGAGATCATGCTCTTCGGGGTGCTCACATTCCTGGCAGGGATGCTCCGGATAATTTACGCGCTCATCTTCGAGCAGGGGCCGTTCCGGCAGCCGAAATCTCAAACACAATACGTGTACGTACCACCGAACCAGTTGGCGCCGCCCGCGCGTGGCGCGGCTGAACTGCCGCCGGGACAAGGCCAACCGGCTCGATCATATATTCCACCACGCACGGACACGGCGGAGATCAGCTATCGTCCAAGCGTGACGGAAAGCACGACGCGTCTGCTCGGCGAGCAGGACGAGCGGGAGAGGCATTGAGCGCCGGCTTAGTGAGGACATTCTTTATATGTTCTGCCCGAAGTGCGGACAGCCACAAGTAGCGGATGACGTTCGATTTTGTTCGAGCTGCGGCTTCGCCCTGAATATCGTGACTGAGGTATTGGCCGGCGGAGGGCGGCTCAACTGGCGCCCGCCCGAAGAGGCGACGCCGCGGGGGCTATCGCCTCGGCAGAAGGGTATCCGTCAGGGGGCAATGCTGATGTTGAGCACGTTCCTCATCGTGCCGATTGTCATCTTCCTCGGCGTGGCGACGCTCCATCTGCCGGGACAACTGATCCCGCTCGCCGCCGTCATCTGCATCTTCGGCGGTCTGTTACGCATCCTCTACGCGGCCATGTTCGAGGAGAGCGTGGCGCGGAGCGCACAACCTTCCCTCCCGTCTTACGCCCCACCTTCACCGCCGAATTATTTGGGGACGCCGTCTCAAAACTCCGCGCTTCCCCCGCCGCGCGCCGCGCCCGCTCCCACCTACCGGCCACGCTACAACACCGGCGAACTCGTCGAGCGCCCTTCGAGCGTGACGGAGAACACGACGCGGCTCCTCGACAAGCAACCCACGGACCCATCCGAACGTCAGCCGTGACGGCGCTCGCTGAAAAGCTACGTGCAAGAATCAGGCGAGAGGGCGCGCTCACGTTCCCGGAGTGGATGCGCGAGGCGCTCTACAACGAGCATGACGGCTATTACCGACGCCGCAGGGTGCGCTGGGGACGCGCCGGCGATTACCGGACGAGTCCTGAAAGAAGCGTTCTCTTTGCCTCGACTTTCGCACGCTACTTCATCTCGCTCTTCGAGGAACTCGGTCGCCCCAGCGAATTCTTTATCGTCGAAACGGGTGGCGGTGCGGGCGACTTCGCGCGCGGTGTGCTACAAACCCTGCGGCGCGACGCTCCGCGCTGCTATTCCTCGCTCCGCTACATCTTTGACGAATCGAGCGCGGACGCGCGTGCACAGGCGGCGACGGTTCTCTCCACTTCAGCCGGGTGCGTAGAGTTCCGCTCTCTTGATGAAAGGCCCGAACGCTTTGAGCATGGCGTGATCTTCTCGAACGAGTTGCTTGACGCTTTTCCCGTCCATCGCGTCGTTCGACGCGGTGGGCAACTCCTCGAATTTTACGTGGAGGTTGACGACGATGGAGTTTTCAACTGGGTCGAGGGCGAGCCATCAACGCCGCAACTCGCCGAGCACTTCGAGCGGGCGGCGGTAAGGCTTGCGGAAGGTCAAATCGCGGAGGTCAATCTCGAAGCTGAGAGATGGATAGAGCGTGCCGCGTGCGCGCTCGGCACGGGCTTCGCCATCACGGTTGATTACGGCGACGATGCGAAAAATCTCTACTCCGCCACGCACCGCCCCGGAGGCACTTTGCGAGCCTTCAGCCGCCACGGCTTCGCCGACGATTTTCTCCAAAGACCGGGCGAGACGGATTTGACGACGACTATCAACTGGACACAGATCATCACGGCGGGCGAGCGCGCGGGATTGCGGACGCTCATGCTTGAACGGCAAGACAAGTTTTTGCTTCGTGCCGGTCTGCTTGAACAGTTGGAGGTTGAAATAGGATTTTCCGGCGATGAGGCGGAAGTCGCGCGTTTGCGGCTCGATGCGAGGGAGATGATTTTACCGGGCGGGATGGCGGAGAATTTTCAGGTGTTGGTGCAAAGAAAAGTGTAAGGCAGCGTGCCTGCGCGGCGATGACATTCCGATTTGACCCCGTGCGGACAGAGAAGAAGTTGAGATTTCAAAATTTGAAACTTCAACTCTCGACTTTGACATCTCGCATCTCCTTCCTCTCCGTGAATCTTGTCTACCCTCTGTGTTATTTTTGGCTACCCCGAACGCTCCGGCAAAATTGGATCAGACCGTATTCGCTAAAAACTTCCCGCAGGAGGCTGTGATGAAAAACAGGCTGTCCCTCTTTCTCTTCTTCTGTTTACTACTGACCCCGCTCGCCCCTCTGTGTCGCGCGCAAACGACGCCCTTCCTCTCGGATGAGGAAATACGAATGCTCTCGAACGAAATATCGGGTGACCGCGCCTTCGAGCACATTCGCTGGCTCACGCACTGGCACCGCGACTCCGGCATGGAGGGTTTCTTCAAGGCGGCGGACTACGTGATGAAGGCGGCGAAGGAGGCGGGAGCCGATGAAGTGCGCTTTGTCGAGCAGCCGCTGCAAGGTCCGAATTACACTGCGCGCGTGGGCGAACTGTGGGTGACGGAACCCGTCGAGGTGAAGCTTGCCGACATCGGCGAGCACGCCGTCTATCTCGCCGATGGCAGCCACGACGCGGACGTGACGGCGGAACTGGTCTGGATCGGCGACGGCAGCGAGGTGAGCCTGAAGAACCTCGACGTGAAGGGAAAGATCGTCCTGACCAACGGCAACCCGCAGTTGGCCGCGCAGAACGCCGTGTACAATCGCGGCGCGTTGGGCGTCGTCACTTACAACTTGTCCGAGAGTAAAAACGCTCTCGATTACCCCGACCAGATCGCATGGTCGCGCATCAACATCACGCCGCCGGAAGGGAAGAAGAGCACGTTCGCCTTCGTGCTCTCGCCGCGCAAGGGCGAGACGCTGCGCCGCGCGCTCACGTCGAACGAGGACGCGGATTTCTTCGCCACGGGGAAGGTCGTCAAAGGCGGACGCCTCGTCGTGAAGGCGAAGGTGGACACGGAGATCAGCGCCGCGCCGGGACGTACCGGCTTTGTCGAGGCCATCATTCGCGGCACGGAGCCGAACACGGAACAGATCGTTCTGACGGCGCACCTACAGGAAGAGCAAGGCTCCGCGAACGACGACGGAAGCGGTTGCGGGAATCTGCTGGAACTGACGCGCGTCTTCAACAAGTTGATTAAGGAAGGGAAGATCAAACGCCCGAAGCGCGACCTGCGTTTCTGGTGGACGGACGAGATTTATTCCGAGTACCGCTACTTCAGCGACCACCCCGAAGAGACGAAGAAGATTCTGGCGAATATTCATCAGGACATGACCGGCGCCAATCAGGCGATGGGGAGCCGTGTGCAGCACCTTATCCACGCACCCCACTCGCGCACGTCCTACCTCGACGCAATCTTCGAGAGCGTCGGCGCCTATCTGATTCAGACCAACAACGGCTACCTCGCGGCCAGCCGGCAGGGTGGCTTGCCGCGCCCGCACACGCGCCCGCTCTATGCGACGCGCGGGACGCGACAAGGTTACAACGCGCGCTTCGTGCCATACTTCGGCTCGTCCGACCACATGGTCTTCGTCGAGGGCGCCATCGGCATCCCGGCCATCGGGCTAATCAACTGGGATGACCCTTTCATTCACTCGATGGATGACGACCTCTTTCAGATTGACCAGACGCAGTTGAAGCGAAACAATTTCCTCATCGGCGCGATGGGACTTTTCCTCGCCACCGCCGACGACACGGATGTGCCGCTGCTCACCTCCGAGACATATACGCAAGGAGCGAAGCGACTGGCGAACGACCTGCAAGTCGCCATGAGTATCCTGCGCGCGTCGTCGGGAACGGAGGACAAGGGCTGGAAGCACGCCTCCTACATGATCGAGCAGGGCATCGAGCGCGAGGCGCGTGCGCTCAACTCGATACGTGTTTTTGCGGGGACGAACCTCGAAGCCGCACGGATGATTGACGACCTCGTGAGCCAGACGACGAAGAACGGACTGATGGCGCAACTCGCGGGCTTCTACCGGCAACTACGAAAGGCCGAGCCGAAGGCCGTCATGCTGAACGATGCCGAGGTCGCCGCGAGCAGGAAAGTCCCCGCCAACGCCGCATCGCTCGACGAGTATTTCGCTAAACGCAATAAGGTTCCCGGCAGTGCGAGCGGCAAGCTGCACGGCTTGATGCGCGATGAAGTCTTCAACTTCGTGGATGGCCGACGCAGCTACTACGAGATTTACAAGGCCGTGTACGCCGAATCAATGGCCGCCGGCGCTTGGTACTACGGCACGGTCACGCTCGGCGATGTCGTCGGTTTGCTTGACGCCGCGGTGGCGGTGAAAGCTTTGACATTGAAGTAAGACAGTTCCGTGCGGAATTGAAGCACCGCGAGGCGAATATGGCTGCATCTAACCCGTCGAATCCCCTTTTTCGCTGTAAATTCGGGCGAAGTTGGCAGGCCATGCTGTAGAATGGCGGACGGAAAGAGCAAAAAAGACGGATGACCACTGTGATTGGAAAACAACCTCTGCCCGAAGACCGCCGTGAGCAGAACGGCGAACAACAGCAGCGACTCTTCAACCGCGAGTTGAGCCAGCTCGAATTCTATAGCCGCGTGCTCGAAGAGGCGCGCGACGAGACGCAGCCATTGCTCGAACGCCTGAAGTTTCTCGCCATCTTCACCTCGAACGTTGACGAATTTTTTATGATCCGCGTCTCCGGTCTCAAAGAGACGTTGGAGCAGAACGTGCGCGAGCGGTCGCCGGACGGCAGGACGCAGGCGGGACAACTTGCGGCGATCAGAGAGCGACTCCTGCCGCTGGTTGAGGAACAGGCGCGCTGCCTGCGAGAAATTATCTTGCCGCAACTGAAGTCGCACGGCATTGAGATCGTCCCCTTCGGCTCGTTGACGGCGAGCGAGCAAAAGGGATTGACCGAATATTTTCACAGTAAAGTCTTCCCGGTGCTCACGCCGCAAGGGGTAGACTCCGGGCACCCGTTCCCGTACATCTCGAGCCTGAGCCTGAATCTTGCGTTGATGGTTGAGCCGGCGATGGAACTTGGCATCACCCGCTCGCTCACCGGCAAGGTTGAGCCGCGCTTCGTCCGTCTCAAGGTTCCTTCCAAAGTGCCGCGCCTCGTCCCCGTCACCGAGGACGCGACCCGGTTCGTCATGCTCGAAAACCTGATCGAGGCGCACGCGGATGCGCTCTTCCCGCGAATGCACGCCGGCCAGTGTCACGCTTTTCGCGTCACCCGCGACGCCGATGTGGAGATACGCGAGGACGAAGCGGACGACCTCTTGCGGAGCATGGAGCAGACGCTGCGCCGCCGCCGCTTCGGCGTGGCCGTGCGCCTCGAAGTCTCGTCGGCGATGCCGCGCGAGATGGTCGAGTATCTGACCGAATCGCTGAAGCTGGGGCCGGAGGACGTTTACGCAATTGACGGGTCGCTGGACATCCCCGACCTGATGTCGCTCTACAAGTTGAACAGGCCGGAGTTGAAGGATCCGCCGTTCAAGAAGAAAACCCCGGAAGTTCTCCGGAGCGGCGGCTCGCTTTTCGACCTCGTCAAGCGTCAGGACGTGCTGCTGCACCATCCCTACACGTCTTACACAATCGTCACGAACTTCATCGAAGAGGCGGCGCGCGACCCCAGCGTTCAGGCGATTAAGATGTGCCTTTACCGGACGGGGCAGGACTCTCCCATCCCGAAGGCTCTGATCGAAGCGTCTGAACGCGAGAAGCAGGTGACGGCGCTGGTCGAGTTGAAGGCGCGCTTCGACGAGGAGCACAACATCGAGTGGGCGAAGCGGCTCGAAGAGGCGGGCGTGCACGTCGTCTACGGCGTGGTCGGTCTGAAGACGCACAGTAAGGTGTCGCTGGTCGTGCGTGAAGAGCCGGAGGGTTTGCGCCGCTATGTTCACATCGCCACGGGCAACTACAACCCCGTCACCTCGAACTTCTACACTGACCTCAGTCTGTTCACCGCCAATGAGGAGATCGGCGCCGACGCCACCGAACTGTTCAATTTCCTGACTGGTTTTTCTCGCCAGAAAGAGTACCGACATCTTCTGGTCGCGCCCGTCAACATGCGCGAGCGGATGATTTCGCTCATCAACCGCGAGACGGAGCACGCGCGGGCGGGCCGACCCGCGCGCATCGTCGTCAAGATCAATCGCCTCGCCGACATTAAGATCATCAACGCGCTGTACGAGGCGTCGCGCGCGGGCGTGGTGATTGATTTGATCGTGCGCGGGATATGCATGCTGCGACCGGGCGTGCCCGGACTCTCCGAGACGATTTCGGTGCGGAGCGTGGTGGGTCGCTTTCTCGAACACAGCCGCGTCTACTTTTTCCTGAATGGCGGCGAAGAGGAATTCTACGTCGGCAGCGCCGACTGGATGCCGCGCAACTTCGACCGGCGCGTCGAAGTCATCGCGCCCGTCCACGACGCGCGGCTGAAGGATCATTTGAAAAACGTCATCCTCGCGGCTTACCTGCGCGACAACGTGAAGGCGCGGCGGCTCCGACCTGACGGCTTATATGAGCGCATCCCCAGAGCGCCGGGCGAAGAGGGCTTTAACAGCCAGACTTTTTTCTTTACCGCCGAGCGTTAGCCCGCGGCTCTGGCTGGTTCGATGAAGCGGTTGAAATGTCAGACGTAAGAAAGGCTGAACGGAATTAAAGTTTAACGTTCACGAAGAAGCAGACGCGGCGCTCCCCCGTCGTTGAACCCCCAGCGGAGTTTAACTACACCTTTTCAGGGGAGGCACCGGAAAATGTTCAGACACAAAACTACTCGCCTGCCATCCGTGCTGGCGATCATGCTCGCTTTAACATTCACATCTCCCGCACTCGCTACTCAAAAAAATGATAAGAAGAAAGAGGCTCCGCCGCGAGGCACGCCTGTCATGTGGCGCGAGCCGGTGGACATTGCTTCGCGCGACCTCTTTCTGGGGCCGGGCGGCGCGGCGATGCGGCCCGATCTGAGGCGGGTGACTTTCATCAAGGAAGAGACCGGCGGCTATTCGACGAAGTACCGCGTCCGCGATGGCGCGGGACGCGAGTGGGTAGCGAAGGTGGGCAAGGAGGCGCAGTCGGAGACCGCCGCCGTAAGGCTGGTCTGGGCGGTGGGCTACGAGACCGAGATCAACTATCTCGCGCCGCGCCTCACGATAGAAGGGAAAGGCACTTTCGAGAACGTGAGGCTCGAAGCGCGCCCGAAGGGCGTCAAGCGTCTGGATGCGTGGAAGTGGGACGAGAATCCTTTCGTCGGCACGAAAGAGCTACAAGGGCTGATCGTCATGATGGCGCTCCTGAATAACTGGGACATCAAGGACGACAACAACAAAATCCTCTACGTGCGTGAGGAGACGGGCGCGGAGCAACTGCGATATATCATCAGCGACCTCGGCGCGACTTTTGGTCGAGTGAAGACGGATGCGCCCGTCATCTGGCGCATCCGCCGCAACCGCAACGATCCGGAAGACTACTGGAAAGACCCGTTTCTTGAGGACGTGAAAGGCGGCAACGTCTTCCTCTTCTACAAGGGAAAGCGACAGGACTTGTTCGACGACATCCGCGTCGAAGAGGCGCGTTGGATCGGCGGTTGGCTCTCGCGTCTGAGCGACCGACAACTCGACGACGCCTTCCGCGCCGCGAATTACAAGCCCGATGAAGTAAGGTTGTTGACGCAGGCCGTCCGCGCGAGGATAGACGAGCTGGCCGGCCTCTCGAACTCCGGCGTTGTCGGGCGCCGCTGACGCCGCTCAAGTTGTTGGCAGGCTGTGAGCGCCGCTTCGTCACTTCGGCAAACACCGAAGTTGAATTATGATGGCGGCGCTCTAACAGCTCGCCGCGTCCGAACTATGTTCGGCGCGAGACGAACGGAGAACAGCCGAAGTGTGGAGTAACCGCAGAGTCCTCATCATGGCGGCGCTGGTCGCTGGCCTTGTTGGTTTCGGAGCCGCTGCCCTCTTTTTCAGGGGCGGAAGCACCGAAGCCCCCATGCGTGAGGCTGCCCCCGCCGTCAACGCCAGCCCCACGCCTCCAGCGCAGACAGCGCCGGTCACTCGACCGCAGCCGACAGCCGAAGAGAACCCGCTCCTCAGAATCCTTGAGGGCGGCGAGGTCACTTCCGCGCCGGACGGGCCGCGCAGTCTGGTGGAGACGTTCCTGACCGTCACGTTGCGGCTGACGCTCGCCGCCGTCCTCGCGGCGATGCTCGCCTTCCGCCCGCGTCGCGTCCGGCGCATCATCAGGCGCAATCCCTTCGTCGCACAGACGCAGATTCTGCTGGCGGTCGTCTCATCGGCTCTGATGATGATCGTCGGCGATAGCGCGGCGCGCGCCTTCGGCATCTTCGCCGCCGTCTCATTCGTCAGGTTCCGCACCAACATCCGCGACCCGAAGGAAGTGACGGTGTTGCTCGTCAGTCTCGCCATCGGACTGGCGACGGGCACGGGGCGTTGGGAGCTGGCGATCATCCTCAGCTTCTTTATCCTGTTGCTGCTGTGGGGGCTTGAATACCGCGAGCCGGAGCTGCTTTTCCGTGCGATGGAACTGACGGTCAAGACGCGGAACGTGGATGCGGCGCAGGATATTCTGCTGCGGCTCTTCAGGAAGTACAAGTTCGATGCCGAGATGCGGACGCTCGACCGGCCCGACGAGGATGACGCGGTCGGCTGCGTCATCTACCACGTCAACATCAGCCCGCTCGTCAGCACAGACCGATTGAGCGAAGAGATTCTCACCGCCGACTCGAATAACATTGACAGCGTCGAGTGGGATCAACAAAAGAATCCCGCACACTACTACCAGTGAGTGAGCGGCGGAAAAAGCATCTCCCCTATCGGGCGGAGAAACCTAAGCGCGCGTCTAAAAAGCCATGCGTCGTAGCTCCGTGAGGAGCGAAATGTTTATAGCCCGTCGCGTGCCATGAGGTCGCTGAAGCTCCGTGAGGAGCGACATGTGAGGTAGGCTCTGCCGCCCCTCCGGGGCTTGAAAGAACAAGGGGAGAGCGACGCGGGCGATAAACATTCCGCCCCTCACGGGGCTTTTTAGACACGCTCTTAGCTCACAAATGGCTTGATGCTTGACGTGGACTGCTAGCTCGATCTCAAAAAAATAAGGCCGCTCGAAGTCGGGCGGCCTTTCAATTTACAGGAGGAAGAATCCGAAACGAAGATTAAAATCGAGACATGACCGTCGAGGTGGAAGTGGTCGAAGCCGCGGGGATAGCAGCGGCCCTCTGCGTCTGAACACGCTGCCAGTAGTCTTCCACGAACTTTTTAAAGTCGCCGTGGCCCCAGCGTGTGTAGAAGTCGAACTGCTTCATTTCCTTATAAGCCTGTTCGTAATTCCAGCCGTAATGGTTGAAGCGATAGACGGCGCCCAGCACGCCGGTTCGGTGGCGTCCGCCGTGACAGTGTAGATAGAACTTGCCGGTCGAGGCGTCTTCGGCGAGTTTCATGAATTCGGCGACGTGCTCTTCCTTTGGATATTTCTTCTCAATCATCGGGATGTTGACGTAGCGCATCCCCAGCGATTCGACCCACCCCTTCTCTTCCGGCTCTGGCTTGGCTTGCAGATCAATGACGGTGTTGATGCCGAGTTCTTTCAGCGCCTGAAAGTCTTCAAGATTTTTCGGTTCGGCGCCGCGGTAAAAACGCTCGTCCATCTGACCGAAATTTTTAATGTGAACGCTTGGAAATTCTTGTGTTGCTGATTCCTGTGCGAAAGTTGTGGCTGAAACTGAAAGGACGGTGAAGACAAGCGCGACAAGGGAACGAGAGAGGATTCGGATTGATTGCATCTGCTGACCCTCCAAAAGTATGGGCGACGGTAACGACCGTAAGCGGATTATTCGGTTGTAGGGGTTGCTATAATTTCGATTCAGCGCGAACGCAGTAAATTTACCACGTTCTTTTCAGATCGCCAACGCCTCCGCGCCTTGTCAGGCGACTCGCCGGCGACCGAGTTTATGATTCAACCGCCCCCACCTAAGTTGCATCACCGGCCCATGAAAAAAATAAGCGGAGGCGACCTCTGTATGGCTGAATCGCAAGCAACCTCCAAGTTTAGGCTCATTTAACTTTGGCTGGATTTAGTATCGAGGGAAGCGTAAGATGCTGATTGAATTTGTACACACCTCAAATTCAGTCAGTAACCGCGTTTCGGCAATTCTCCCTTTCAACGCTGCTGAGGTGGCGTGTTGCAAACGCAGCTATAACACGCGGTGTCATATTCTCAAGGAGACTCCAGTGGTCGAAGCATTAAAGAATTTAAAGTCCGCGCATGGGGGTTTTCAGCCTACAGCCGACAACATCTACGACAGGAATCTTGCGCCAACTCCATTTTGGAAAGAGTTGGGTGCGTCCGATCACTTCGTCCAGTTCTACGAGGCGGAAGGTTTTCTGCTCGACACGTTGGCCGGTTTTATCGGGGCGGGTTTAGATGCGGGCGAAGCATGCATCGTCGTGGCGACGAAGGAGCGGCGGGAGGGGCTTGCAACACGCTTGCGTGCTCGTGGGCTGGATGTCGCGTCCCTCGGCGCGAGTGGTCGTTACGTCTCGCTGGACGCGGCGGAGACGCTGAAGGGGTTTATGGTTGCCGGGGAGCCGGAGCCGGGGCGGTTTTCTGAACTCATAGGAAGCGTCATCGCGCGGGTAGCGGAGGGCGGGCGCCGCGTGCGTATCTTCGGGGAGATGGTCGCGCTCCTCTGGGCGGAGAGAAACTATGAAGCCGCTATTCGGCTGGAAGAACTCTGGAACGACTTGCACGCGACTCACTCCTATCAACTCTTCTGCGCTTATCCTTTGAGCGGCTTCAGCGACGAAGCCCACGCCGAGCCGCTCCGCCGCGTGTGCGCCGGCCACTCCTACATCATCCCCGCCGAAAGCTACACCGCGCTGGCCGAGCCGGACGCGCGCCTCCGGGCCGTCATCGAGTTGCAACAGAAGGCAGAGACGCTCCAGTCCGAGATCGCGGTTCGTAAGGAGGCGGAGGTGCGGCTCCGGGTCGCGCTGGAAGAACGCGAGCGACTGCTCGTCCGTGAGCAGATAGCGCGGGCCGAAGCCGAAGGCGCCAACCGGCTGAAGGACGAATTCCTCGCCACGGTCTCGCACGAGTTGCGGACGCCGCTCACCGCGATCATCGGGTGGGCACACATGCTTCGTCAGAAGGGGCTTGACGAAGCGACTACCGCCCACGGGTTGGAAACCATCGAACGAAACGCGCATTCGCAGGCCCAACTGATTGAGGACATCCTCGACGTGTCGCGAGTCATCACGGGCAAGCTGCACCTCAAAATCGGGACGGTTGATGTGGCGTCGGTCATCAACGCGGCCATTGACTCCGTGCAGTTAGCGGCTGACACGAAGGGCATCAAGTTGGAGGTCACGCTCGACCCTTCGTCCCGGCACGTTACGGGCGATGCCAGCCGCTTGCAGCAGGTCGTCTGGAACCTGCTCGCTAACGCCATCAAGTTCACCCCCGCCGGCGGGCGCGTCGAGGTGCGGATGGCGCGCGCTGACGCCGACCTGCAAATCAGCGTCCGCGACACGGGCTGCGGTATCAGCCCGGATTTCCTCCCCTTCATCTTCGACCGCTTTCGTCAGGGCGACGGCTCTACCACCCGCAACTACGGCGGGCTAGGGCTGGGGCTGGCTATCGTGCGTCATCTGGTCGAGCTTCACGGCGGCTCGGTGCACGCCCGCAGCGCGGGTGAAGAGTGCGGAGCGATGTTTACAATCAAGCTCCCGCTCGCCTCCGTACACGAACAGGGGATTGCTAGGCAGAGAGAGACCGAGAGCGATTCGCCGAGCGAAGTTGATAACTTAAACGACAAGCCCCACGCCGCGCTCGAAGGCGTCAAGGTGCTGCTGGTTGATGACGAACAAGACACCCTTCAGATGCTCAACCTGCTGCTGACCAAATCCGGGGCCGTGATTCAGACTGCAAGTTCCGTCTCGGGTGCGCTCGAAGTGCTCCGGTGGTTCAAGCCGGACGTGTTGGTATCCGATCTGGCGATGCAAGGTGAAGACGGCTATTCGCTCATCAGCAAACTGAGGGGGATTGAGGCCGGAACTGGTAAACAGACGCCGGCAGTCGCTCTGACCGGCTACGTTAGGGTGCAGGATCGCGCGCGTGCATTGTCCGCGGGCTTCAACATGTTCGTCCAAAAGCCGGTCGAGCCGAACGAGTTAATCACCGTCATCCTGAACCTTACCGAATTGGGTCGGGGATGACATGCACAAACATTGACCGAGAGAGTCCAGCGGACAGCACAAAGCCCCGGATAATTTATCCGGGGCTTTGTGCTGTCCGTCGGAAAAACGAATTTCCCTCACCTTAAAACAGCTCGAACTTTATCGTCAGATATTTCTTCGGGTTCTGCCGGAAGTCATAGATCAGCTTCACGCTTTCCGCGGAGAGTTGGTTGACGTTCGAGTAAAGCTGCTCGTCAGTGAGAAGCTTGCCGGCGGTGCCCTCGCCGCGCTGGACGCCGGCCACGACGCTGTCTATGCGTTCAGCGGCGGTGTTGAATCGTGCGATGGCGGCGCGGGCGTCGTTGTAGATGGCCTCATCGGTGAGGAGCTTGCCGGCGGTGCCGCGACCCGCGCGGAGGTCTGTGACGATGACGTTGATCTCGTCCACGGAGCGGTTGAAGCGGGCGATGGTGGCGCGCGCCTCGTTGTAGATGGCCTCATCGGTGAGGAGCTTGCCGGCGGTGCCGCGACCCGCGCGCAGGTCGGAGGAGATTTGCTGTAAGGAGAGGCCGACGGCGTTGAGGTTGTTATAGAGCGCGGGGTCGTTGATGAAGCGGCCCGCCGATCCTTGCCCGGAGCGAATCAGGCGGATCACGTCGTTGGTGTCGCGGATGGTCGTGTTGAGGTTATTGTAAAACGCCTCATCGTTGACGAAGCGCCCGAACGTGCCCTCTCCCTCATTGACCTTCTTGGCGATGTCGGTGAACTGCACGGAGAGCTTGTTGAGCTGTTGCATCAGGTCGTTGCCGGATGCCGTGAGTGCGTCGAGATCGCCCTTCGCCTCGCCGGGCAGGAGCAGGTCGCCGTCCTTGACGGGATTCCCGACCGCCGTGCCGGGGGTGAGGTTAATCATCTTGTCGGTGCCGAGCAGGGACGGCGAGCCGAGACGCGCGGTCGAGTCGTCGCGGATGATGTCGGTCGCCGGCCTGCCGTCAATCTCGCTATCAATGGAAAAGAGCGCTTCAACCTTCTCGTTGGGTTTCTCCGACGGGCCAAGCAGGTTTACGTCCTCGACCTTGCCGATGCGGACGCCCGCGAGCCGTACCTCCGAGCCGCGTCTGAGTCCGTCCGCGTTGGCGAAACGCGCGCGCAGTTTGACCTTCTTCGTGAAGGGCGAGATGTCGCCCGACGCATTCAGAATCATGAAGATCAATACGCCGATGGAGATGACGACGAGCAGGCCGACGCGCAACTCCCGTAACCCGGTGCTTTTCTTCGGAGGCATAGTTTTAAGGGATGAAGGATGAAGGATGAAGGATGAAAGGAAATTCTTCCACCCGCTTTTATTTCATCCCTCATCCCTCATCCTTCATCCTTTCCTTAGTGTCCGCGAATGAACCGCTGGATGTATGGGTCCTCGGTTTTGTGGAGCGATTCATCAGAGCCTTCAAAGATGATGTTGCCGTTGCGAAGCATCAAGACTTTGGTGTTAATCAAACACAAGCGCTCGCCCTCTTTCTCGAAGATCACCTCGCCCGCTTCGTTGACGACCGCATACTCCTGCGTCAGATACGCGACGTTGTTCATCTCGTGCGTGACAAACATCGAGGAGACATCTTCGAGGTCGCGCAGCTTGATCGCCAACTCGCAGATGGTGCGCGCCGTCGGCGGGTCGAGTCCGGCGGTCGGCTCGTCGAACATGACGATCTGCGGGCCGCCGACCAACGCGCGCGCGATGCCGACGCGGCGGCGCATGCCGCCCGACAACTCGTTCGGCATCTTGTCAATCGCGTCTTCGAGGTTGACGAAGCGGAGCATCCGACGCACTTCCTGCTCGACCTCTTCTTCCGGGACGCCCTGCTCGTGCAGGCGATAGGCGACGTTGTCATAGACCGACAGCGAGTCGAAGAGCGCGCCCTCCTGAAAGATCATGCCGATCTTTTTGCGGACGCGCATCATCTCGGCTTCGGTGAAGTCCGTGATGTCCTCGCCATCAACGAAGATGCGACCCGAATCGGGCTTCAGGAGTCCGAGGATGAGCTTGATGGTCGTGGACTTGCCGCCGCCGGACCCGCCGAGAATGATCTTCGACTCGCCCTTCCGAACTTTGAAACTGAGGCCGTCGAGAATCTTGCGGTCGTCGAACGAGAGATGCACGTCGCGGAACTCGATGGCGGGGACGATCCGCTCGCGGTCGTCCACCTCGGCAAAGGTGGACTCCGCCGCGTCCTCGCTCACGCCGCCGACCATGCCGGGGTCCGTGCGATGAACTTCTACATCAGTGGAAGCCATAAAAATCGCCCGCGCTGTTTACGAAGGCAGCCCTAGAATAACCTGAAGCGCCTTCGTTATAAAGAAGTCCGCGACGATGATTAAGATCGAGGTCATCACCACGGCGGTCGTCGTCGAGCGTCCGACCCCGACCGTCCCCCCTTCGGTCTTCAAGCCCTGCCGGCAGGCCACGGCTCCGACGATCAGCGCGAAGATGGACGACTTGATAAAGCCGCCGACGATGTCGTCGGTCGTCAGCCCTTCCCAGACCGCCGCCGAGAAGGTGGCCGGGGCCATGTCGTAAAGCTGCGTCCCGACCACCCAGCCGCCGAAGATGCCGAGGGCGTCGGCGACCATTGTGAGCAGGGGGAGCGTCACAAACAGCGCGATCAGACGCGGCGCGACGAGTTTTCGCACCGGGTCAGTGCCTAGTGCGCGCATCGCGTCAATCTGTTGCGAGACGACCATCGAGCCGAGTTCGGCGGCAATGGCGGAAGCGACGCGCCCCGCCACCATCAGTCCGCTTAAGACTGGCCCCAACTCGCGCACCAGCGCCGTTGCGACGAGTCTTCCCGTCTGATCCTGCGCGCCGTAGTATTTGAGTGTCGGATAAGTTTGCAGCGCGAGGACGCCGCCCGTGAAAAAGCCCGTGAGGATGATGATGGTCAGCGAACCGACGCCGATCACATCCATCTGGGTAATCATTTCCGGGATGTAGGCCGGGCGGCGGAAGAGCCTGCGCGCCGCCCGCGCGGTGAGCAGGGTCGTCTCCTGTACTTCAAGCAGGGCGCGCAGGAAAATGTTCATGCGGACGTTCTCGGTCGGAACCCGAACTTAAAGCAGGAGATTTGCTGCCCGGCAACATCCATGCAAAAGACGCCGGCAGAGTCGGCAGCCTAGAGACGAGCGCGGTCGTCGCACGTACAAATTGAGAACATTGTCGTGAACAGCACAAACGAGCGGGCTATGATGTGCAAAAAAAGGTGGAGGCGTCAAGCAGGAAAAGCATTCATGGGTGATGAATCATACTTGACGAGCGGAAACCAGAGACCTTTCGCACCACTCATCACGCGCCAATCATCCTGCTTTTATGGTCTATTGAGCAAGCGGCGGCGTTCTTGCCGGGTCGGCGCGGGGCGTCGTGTATTGTCATTGCCCGTGGGAGGGGCGAGGCGTCGGTTAGGGCGATTGTTGAAGCCCTCGCCCTGTGGTCTCTGTTGGTCTCTTCTTTGAAGCTGTCGCTGAATGCGCTGTTGGGCTTGAGCCTCTCGGCGCAGGTCGCGGAAGCGTTGCAATTGCTCGGCGGTGAGGACGCGACGGACACGCAACTCAGCCTGCGTGCGGAGCCGAAAGAGAGCGGCCTGCGCCGCGGCCACCTCGCTTGCCCGCTCGCGGATCAAGTTTTCGTCAAGGTCGTCGGCGTAGATCGCCTCGTCGAGCGCGCGTCGCGCCTGATTCAAACGGCGCATAAGTGGGCGCCCCTCAAGATCGCTCTGTTGGCGGATGGCGCGCAACTGCTCAATCTGCTCCGGGGTCAGGTTCAATAGACGAAGTAGGCTGATCTCGTCGCGCGGTCCGGCGGGTGGCGCGGCGCCCTCCGGTCTCGGCGGCGCATCCTGCACGGCCTGCGCGCGGGCGGTGGAGCCGGGAGGGAAGAGTACGAGCACGGACAAGGCAAGCCCTGAAGTGAAACCCATGATTGACTTGCCGTTGAATAGTTTCATCAGACGCATTCCTATCGAAAACTTCCTCGGTGAATCGAAAGCGCTGAGGCGCGCCTTGTGCTCGGCGCTTGCTTCGCTCAGTAAACGCCGCCCAATAGATCGGAGAGCCGTGGCAATTCGTCGTCGTCAGTTCGCATCACGAGGTCTTGACGCTGCGACGACGGAGGGACTGTCCGCTTGCGGCGTGGGGTGCGCGGCGACGGGGTTGAGGCCAACTCCGGTCGCGGCGACTTTTCGGATGAGTCGCTTGCTTTGATGACAGGTTGGGTTGAGTCAATCTCCGATTGCCACTGCTTGCGGGCGTCCTCAATTTCACGGTTGACGATGTTGGCGACCTCGGCTTGTGAGAATCCATTCGGCGCGGGCGCTTCCTTCACGATAACACGCTCGTTGACGCCGGTTCGGAATGCGATGCCGTTCGCGTCCCAGCGAATCTCCGTGCGCGCGATTGTCAGCGCCGTTAACGCGCAGACCATGAGAGTCGCGGCAACCGCCCCGGCTTGGAGCCATCGCGGCGAGAGCGAGAAGAATTCGCGCATGGCGGCGATGGCGGAACGTCCGCGCGCGGGAGTTGAGGGAGCCGCGTGAGCGAAAGGCGAGATCAGTTCATCAACATCCAGCAGCGGAGCCGCGCTCAAGGCATCCGCGCGTTGCGCGCCGACGAGTTCGCGCACCTGACCGAAGGCGGCCAGTTCGTCGCGGCAGACGGCGCACGAGTGAAGGTGCTGATGGAAGGTTGCGCTCGCTTCCGACGACGCCTCACCGTAAAGGTACGCGACGAGGTCTTCGGCGCGCTCACAGCCGCGCGCCGGCGTCTCGTGGTTCGTTACATTAGCGTCTTTCATCATCTCGTTCATTGTGGGGCAACCTCCGTGCTGAACTTGCCGAGTCGCATCCGAAGTTGGTTGAGGGCCGTGTAGACGCGGCTCTTGACCGTACTCAAAGGTATCTGGAGCGCGTCGGCAATCTCCTGAAATGTCAGCTCCTCGAACTCCTTCATCAACACTACCTGCCGCAACTCCGGCGGAAGCGACAGCACTGCCTTTCGCACCGCCGCGTTCCGCTCTCTGATCTCCGCTGAATGGGCCGGCGACGCTTTCGCGGACGTGGCGAGGAAACTCTCGCCAGTCGTTTCCAGAAGCTCTTCGATTCCGGTCTCCGGACGCACGCGCGTGCGTCGCTGCCGCGTGATGCACTGATTGACCGCAATGCGGTGCAGCCATGACGACACTTTCGCGTCTCCGCGAAAACCCGCGAGGTTGCGGAAGGCCGCGATAAAGGTCTCCTGCGTCGCGTCGCGCGCGTCCTCCGCGCTGCCGAGCATACCGAACGTGAGCGCGAAAATCTTGCGCTCCCAACGGCGGACGATTTCGCCGAAGGCGTCAATGTCCCCGCCCAGCGCTCGTTCCACGATCTGCTCGTCGCTCGTCGCCGTTACATTCATTCTTTGGATACAGCGTCCGAAATCGAGCGCCGGAACAGCACGCTCAATGACTTAGACGCATGAGTTCGGTTTTTAGTCTGTAAATGAATCAGACGGTTGCAGGTGACGGACACCCTCGCGGAAGCGGTCGGGCGCATAAGAATCGGTTAAAAATCCCATGATACCGCCTCTTTTATCAACAAGTTAAAGTTGCTTTAACTCTATTGACAGTCTTGCTCGTCAGCCCGTACTATCAAGATAGCGTGCGGCCTCAAGTCGGAGGTTGCACGCGAGCTACTAAACTTCCAGACACACCTTCGGATTCTACCCCTTTCGCCACGGAAACTCTCAATAATGTTTGAACGATTCAAGCGCGTGCGACTGCTCTACATCGTTCTGGGTACGATGCTTGTCATCAGCTTAGTGCCGCTCGGCATGGCCGGTTGGATGCTCTCGAACCGGAGCGCCAACGAACTGCGTTCGATTGAAGGGCGCTACCAAGCGCAGTTAGTGCAGGACAAGGCGCGGCAGATTGAGCTTTACGGGCAGCGTTACCGCTCCGTGGTGACGGGACTGGCGCGCGCGTTCGAGTTGACGGGCGGGATCGGAATTCTCGGCGATGCCGGCGGCGAGCAGCGCTTGCAAAAGACGGTTGAAGAGGACAAGAACCTGATTGCGCTGGCGATATTGCCGGTCGCCGGCACGCCGCACGTGGCCTACAAGTTGGAGTCCATCGGGCGCGAAGAGGTCAACGCGCGTCTGAACGCGACCCTCTCACACATGTCCGAAAGTGGCGTCCGCATCAGCGGGCCGCACGTCATTCGTTCGAGTCAGGAGATGGCGCTGACGGTCGCCACGCCCATCATGGGCGGCGGGGAAGGGAACGAGGTCGTCGCGGCGATTGTCGCCATCGTCTCTTTTCAGGAGGTGTTTTCGTCCGTCCAGCAACAGACCTCGATGAGCGAAAGCGAACTACTCGAACGCGGCCTGCCCGTCGTCTTCGTCATCAACCGAGACGGAAAGGCGGTCGCCCACCCGGACGCGCGCGTGGCCTTCGCCGAACGCTCGATGCGCGACTTGAAGGTCGTGCAGGAGTGGATAGCGGTCGGGCAACAGGTGAAATCCGCGCTCGCACCCTTCTCCGCCGAGAGAGACGGGCGCGATGTGAAGATGCTCGGCGCTTATGCCACCGCGCGCCTCGACGACGACGCGCGCCTCGGAGTCATCGCCATTCAGGATGAGCAGGCGGCGCTCCGCTCCGTCACGGATATGCGGCGCCAGACCTACTTCATCAGCCTGTTTGCCGCGCTCATCACAATGCTTATCGGCTTCCTCTCCGCCAAGCAGTTGACGCGCCCCGTGCGCGAGTTGGCCGAAGGCGCGCACCGCATTGCCAGCGGCGACTTCTCGCAGCGCATCAACGTGCGGAGCCGCACGGAGATCGGTGAGTTGGGTGACTCGTTCAATCAGATGACCGACCAGCTCGAACAACTCGTCGCCGATCTCAGGAACGCGGCGGCGGAGAATCTTCAGTTGTTTCTCGGCACGGTGAAGGCGCTCGCCGCCGCGATTGACGGCAAAGACCCGTACACGCGCGGCCATTCGGAGCGCGTCGCACGCTTCTCGCTGGCGATTGCCGAACGCCTCGAACTGCCCGACGACGAGACCGAAAAGCTGCGGATCAGCGCGCTCTTGCATGATGTCGGCAAGATCGGGATTGACGACAACATTCTGAAGAAGCCCGCCGCGCTGACCAACGAAGAGTACGAGATTATGAAGCAGCACCCGCAAAAAGGGTACAAGATCATGTCGCAGATTCCGGCGATGCGCGACTTCCTGCCCGGCATGTACATGCACCACGAGATGATGGACGGGAACGGCTATCCGCAGGGTCTCAAGGGCGATGAGATTCCGATGCAGGCGCGGATCGTTTCGGTCGCTGACACTTTCGATGCGATGACGACCGACCGCCCGTACCAGAAGGGCATGAGTCTGGAGGATGCCGTCGCGCGCATCAAGACTTTCGTCGGCACGCGCTACGACGAGCGCGTCGTGGCGGCGCTGGTCGAGGCGTGCGAGACGGGACAGATCACGCCCGGTCGTGTCCGCCTCTCGAAGCGCGCCAAGGAACTAGCCGGGTCACTCAGCCTCAAGCCTTCCGTCGCCGTGCAGTCGTCGCCGGTATCCGAACGGACTCAGCCGGTTTAGAGATTCAAACTAAAGAGCGCCGGGCAGTAGCCGGGAGCACGCGCGTCAACTGACAGCGCGGGCATCGGTGTGTGCCGTGCTCTCGTGGGCGTTCGTGCGAGACGGGGCCGGTTTGAGGTAGGATACCGCGGCTGGACATCTGGCGTCGGCCCGACGATTGGAGAGGGTGGATGCGGTTGCACTACTTCAATGGGTGGTGGAAAGTGATTCAGTTGGCTCGTCTCTCGAAAATAAAAGTGTCGCGTGGTTTGGTGCTGCTTCTCCTCGTGTTGGCGGGCGGAGGATGCGGCGGCTGGTGGTCGTCCGCTCCGCGGCCCGCCGCCGCGACCCGCCCCGCGACCTCGTTCGACGACAACAGCGAAAACGTCATCCGCGAACTCGAAGTCCGCGTGAAGCGCGACCCCGAAGATTTCATCGCCTATAACAAGCTCTGCGGCTACTATCTTCAGCGCCTGCGCGAGACGGGCGACATCAGTTACCTCGAACTCGCCACGCGCGCGGCGCGCGCCTCGCTCGACATCCTGCCCGTCGAGATGAACAAAGGCGCGCTGGCCGCACTGGCGCAGGCCGAATACGCCGCGCACGATTTCAATAAGGCGCGCGAGCACGCCCTCCTGTTGACGCAATACGAGCCGAACAAATCCTCTTCTCATCAAATACTGGGCGACGCGCTGCTTGAGTTGGGCGATTACGAAGGAGCGGCGGAAGCGTATCGGCGGATGGAGCAACTGGGCGCGGGCGGCGTCGGCGCCGAGACGCGGCTCGCGCGTCTGGCACTGCTGCGCGGTCAGACGGATGTTGCGCGGAAGCGATTTTCGACCGCCCTCAACGGTGCGCTCAATCAAACTCCGGCGGTTCGTGAGACCATCGCATGGTGTTGGTGGCAGCGGGGCGAAGTCGAGTTCGCAACGGGTGATTACGAGAAGGCCGAGCAGTACTACGGTGAGGCGCTGTCGGTCTTCCCCGGCTACTTTCAGGCGCTCGCCGCGACAGGGCGCATCCGCGCCGCGCGCGGCGACATGGCGGGCGCGCTTGAGCACTATGAACGCACCGTCCGTGCCCGCCCTGACCCGGCCTTCGTCGCCGCGCTCGGCGATTTGTATAAACTCGCGGGGCGTGAGGCTGATGCCGCCGCGCAGTACACACTCGTCGAGCAGATCGCGCGACTCAGCGCGCTCAACGGCGCGCTCTATAACCGTCAACTAGCGCTCTTCTACGCCGACCATGACATGAAAGCTGAAGAGGGATATGCGCTCGCCGTCGAAGAATACAAGGTTCGGCGCGACATCTACGGCGCGGACGCGGTGGCGTGGACGGCGCTCAAGGCCGGAAAGTTGGGGGAAGCGCAGACGGCGATTAAAGATGCGCTCCGTCTCGGCACGAAGGACGCCCGGCTTCTCTATCACGCCGGTATGATCGCCCACGCTTCGGGAGACCGTAATGCGGCCCGCGATTATCTCACGCGCGCCCTCGCGCTTAACCCACAGTTCGACCCGCTGCAATCAACGGTCGCGCGCAAGCATCTGGAAAACTGACGCGCGTCACACTCCACTTCGCGTCAGTCAGACCGCCATCACAGTTGCGAGAGCGGTGAGCGCTTTTGTTGTCGCGCGGCGGTTGCGTCTATAATCACTGACTTTGAATCGAGCATAAAATAGTAGAGGATTTATCTATCACATGGGACTTTTCTGGAGACGCAAAAAAGACGACCGTTACATCACGCTCGGACTCAACGAACCCGCGGCGCAGACCGCCGAAGAGAGCGATGGCGCGGAAGCTGAAGCGCCCGCGAAACTCGAACCTCCCGCCGGCACAGCCACGGTTGAAGCCGCGCGGACGTTACTGCCCACACCGCCCGTCATCGAGCCTGTTGCGACGGGCGCACCGCCGACGCCGCTGACAGCACACGAATCAGGGTTGTCTGACGCGGAAAAAAGAGAGGTTGGCGTAAATGCGCGCACGACCCCCGTCGCTTCGCGGGCGGAAGGCGGCGCGGCCCACACCGACAACGGGCAAACGGGGACTAGACAGCCGCCACCCGTAGCGCCCGTCCGTTCCTCGTTCCAAAATTCGGTGCTCGGTCTCGACCGCTCGATTGAAGAGTTGCAAGCCGAAGAGGCGGCGCTCGAACAGGTCTTTGCCACGCGCTTCCGCCGCGCCATCGAGGCAACGCGCGAGTCGCTCTCCGAGAAGATTGACACGGTCTTTCAGGGGCGCAAGGTCATTGACGCTGACCTGCTGGACGAACTCGAAGAAGCGCTCATCGCCGCCGACATCGGCGTGCAGACAACCGTTGACATCCTCGACACGGTGCGCCGCGGCATCTCGCGCAAGGAGATCGGCGACATCGAGGCGCTCAAGGGCGCGCTCAAACACGAACTGCTTTCGATCCTTCAGCAGTCCGAGCGTGAGGGCGTCGCTTCCGAAGAGAGCGTGCCGGAGTCGGTCGCGCCCTACGTCATCATGGTCGTCGGCGTCAACGGCGTCGGCAAGACGACAACCATCGGCAAGCTCGCGCAACGCATCAAGGCCGAGGGCAACGACGTGCTCATCTGCGCGGCGGATACCTTCCGCGCCGCCGCCACCGACCAGCTCGCCATCTGGGCGGAGCGCACCGGCGTCCCGCTCATTCAGCAGAAGCAGGGCACCGACCCGGCGGCAGTTCTCTTCGACGCGCTCAAAGCGGCGAAGGCAAGAAATTCCGACGTGCTCATCGTGGACACCGCCGGGCGTCTCCACAACAAGGCGAACCTGATGGCCGAGCTTGAGAAGATGAAGCGCGTCGCGGGCCGCGAGGTCGAAGGCGCGCCGCACGAGACGCTCCTCGTTCTCGATGCCGTGACCGGGCAGAACGGATTAGAGCAGGCGCGACAGTTCCTCAAGGTCGCGGGCGTGACCGGCATCGTCCTGACCAAGCTCGACGGCACGGCCAAAGGCGGCATCGCCGTCGCCATCGCGCGCGAACTGCGGCTGCCGATTCGCTACGCCGGCATCGGTGAAAAGGTTGACGACCTCGTCGTCTTCGACCCGGAGCAGTATGTCAACGGACTCTTCAACTGAGTTCAAAGTTCAAAGTTCAAGGTTCAAAGTTAGAATTGCGACAACGCGCCTTGAGCTTTGGCTTTGAACTTTGAACTTTGAACTTTGAACTTTGAACTAGAATCAGATGAGCGCTTCATGCGTCGCGCCCTCGAACTCGCCGCGCGTGGACGGGGGCAGGTGAGTCCGAGTCCGCTCGTCGGCTGCGTGATTGTTGACGAAGCGGGTGAGACGGTCGGCGAAGGTTACTATGTTTACGAGCAGGTGAAGCACGCTGAAACGCTCGCGCTTGAACAGACGGGCGCGCGTGCGCGCGGCGCGACAGCGTTCGTCTCGCTCGAACCGCACGCGCACACGGGGCGGACGCCGCCGTGCACCACGGCTCTCATCAAGGCGGGCGTCCGCCGCGTCGTGGCGCCGATTGAAGACCCGAACCCGCTCGTCTCAGGCAAGGGCTTCGCGCATCTACGCGAGGCCGGTGTCGTCGTCACGACGGGCGCGCTGGCGCAAGAAGCCACGCGGCTGAACGAAAAATATATCCACGCGATGCGCGAGGAACGACCCTTTGTCCACCTTAAACTCGCGTGCTCGCTCGACGGTCGCATCGCCACGCAAACGGGCGACGCGCGCTGGATCACGGGCGAAGAATCGCGCGCGCGCGTTCATAAATTGCGGCGCGAGTGCGACGCCATTCTTGTCGGGGCCGGGACGGTGCGGCAAGACGACCCGCTCCTGACAGATCGAAGCGGCCTCGCACGTCACCGCCCGCTCGTCCGGGTGGTGCTCGACGAACGCTTGCAACTGCCGCCCGACTCGAACCTCGCGCGGACTGCGAGCGAAACACCAGTCATCGTCTTCACTTCGACCAGCGCGTGCGCTGAAAAAGTCGCTCAGTTGGAAAAAAGCGGCGTGGAAATCGTGCGCGATGCTTCCGGCGGGCGCGACCTCGGCGCGGTCTTAAAGGAGTTGCACCGCCGCACACTGCATAGCCTGTTGGTCGAAGGGGGCGCGAACGTCGCCGGGCGTTTTCTCGAAGCCGGCCTCGTCAACAAGGTGAGTTTCTTCATCGCCCCCATCATCATCGGCGGCGACGCTCGGCCCGCCATCAGCGGCGCAAACGCACTCACCATCAGCGAGGCGCATAAACTCCGCGACCTCGAAATCACGCGCCATGGCGACGACATGGAGATCACCGGCTACTTGAAAACAGATGTCAGATGATAGATGTCAGATGTCGGTGGAAGACAATGACTATAGCAATTTGCAATTGGATGCGACTACATCAACGACCGTTTAGAGGCGGGCCATGCCCGCCGTCTCAAGTTGACTACATCAACGACCGTTTAGAGGCGGGCCATGCCCGCCGTCTCAAGTTGAACCGGCGGGCATTGCCCGCCTCTAAACGGTCGCACACAATTGCAAGCCGATATAACATCTAACATCTAACATCCGACATCCGACATCCGATTTATGCGTGCAAAGAAGAGGCTGGGGCAGAACTTTCTGGTTGACGAGAGCATCGCGGGTCGCATCGTCCGCGAGTTGCAGCCGCGCGCGGACGAAACCATCATCGAGATCGGGGCGGGACAGGGCGCTTTGACGGCGCGACTCGTCGAAAGCGCGGGGCGGTTGATCGCCATTGAGTTCGACCGAGACCTCGTGCCGGCACTGCGTGGACGTTTCGCGGCGCGTGAGAACTTCGAGCTTATCAGCGCCGATGCGCTCGACATTGACTATTGCTCGGTCATCGCCCCGGACATTGCGGCCCGCGTCGTCGCCAATCTTCCTTACAACATCTCGACCGCCATCCTGCAACGTCTGATCGAATACCGCCACTGCATCACGGAGATGGTCCTGATGCTTCAGCGCGAAGTCGTGGAGAGGATCGCTGCCCCGGCAGGTTCGAGCGAGCGCGGATTCCTCTCCGTGTTCATCGAGGCGCATTGCGAAGTCGAGAAATTATTCGACGTGCCGCCGGATGCGTTCCGCCCGATCCCAAAGATTTGGAGCGCGGTCGCGTGCCTGCGAATGCACGAGCGAATCCCGGTGGAGGTCGGTGACTCAAAGCTGTTGTGGCAGGTCGTGAGCGCGGGCTTCGCGCAGCGGCGCAAGACGATCTACAACAACCTGCGTGCGGCGCCGGAAGGATTGCGCGCGCTCGTCGAAGCCGCGGGCGGCTCGGCCATGCTACTGGAAGCGGCGGGAGTCGAGCCGTCGCGCCGTGCCGAAACACTGACGCTGCAAGAATGGTCGGCGCTCGCCCGCAATCTGCAACCACCGCCAGTTGAACACGCAGACGCAGTGGAATAGGTAGGCATGGAGGGATGATGAAGAGGGAGCGTTGATTGGTCAACGCTCCCTCTTCATCCTCTGGTTCTTCACGGTCTTCAACACTGTGTCTTAGTCCAAAAATTATTAACCCGCGAGCCGCGCCTTCAGTCAACAGGTGAAACATGACTTGTGTTATACTGCATGGCTATCAAGCCCCCTTGTCTAATGCAACCAGCGCCAGTTGGTTGGGAGAGAAAGAAAAAAGTGAGTAATGTAATTGAGATAATCCCGCTCGGCGGAGTCGGCGAGTTCGGGATGAACTGCATGGGCGTGCGCTACGGCGACGATATGATCGTCGTGGACGCCGGAATGGGATTCCCCGAAGAGAGCGTTTACGGCGTTGACGTATGCGTGCCGGACTTCGATTTTCTCGAAGAGTACCGCGACAACATCATCGCCGTCGTCCTCACGCACGGGCACGAGGATCACCTCGGCGCGCTTCCCTACATCCTGAAGAAATTCAACGTGCCGGTCTACGCCTCGCACTTTACGGCGGGTCTCGCCGAAAGCAAACTCGAAGAGCACGGCCTCACGGACGACGTGCTGCTGCACCGCGTCGAACCGCGCGAGACGGTCGAGATCGGAGAGTTCGAGGTCGAGTTCATACGCGTCTCGCACTCCCTGATTGACTGCTTCGCGCTCGCCATCAAGACGCCTGCCGGCACGATCATCCACACCGGCGACTACAAGGTTGACGAAACGCCGGTCATCGGCGAGCCGATTGACCTCCGGACTTTGCGCCGCTACGGGCAGGAGGGCGTGCTTGCGCTCACCTCCGATTCGACGAATGCCACCGTACCGGGGCGCACGCCGTCGGAGCGCGCCGTCATTCCGGCCTTTGAAGAGATATTCGAGGAGACGGAGGGGCGCATCATCGTCGCCGCGTTCGCCTCTTCGATTCACCGTCTTCAGATCGTGCTCGACGTGGCGCAGCAGTTCGACCGCAAAGTCTGTGTGCTCGGTCGCTCGATGTTGAAGAACGTGGAGATCGCGGAGCGGCTCGGTTATCTCGACATTCACGACATGATCGTCCCTTTGAATGAGGCGAAGAAATTGCCGGATGGGGATGTCGTCTATCTCGTCACCGGCTCGCAGGGCGAAGCCCGTGCGGCGCTCTCGCAGTTGGCGACCGGCTCTTACAAGGGTCTCTCGATCCGCGAGGGCGATACGGTCGTGCTCTCGGCGCGCATCATCCCCGGCAACGAGCGCGCCATCTCGCGTCTGATCGGAGAAATCTACAAGCGCGGCGGCAACATCATTGACGAGAAGCGCCGCCTCATACACGTCAGCGGCCACGCCTCACAGGAGGACATCCGCATTATGACCGAAGCCGTCCGGCCACGCTTCGTTATCCCCGTCCACGGCGAGTACCGGATGCTGTACCGGCATAAAGAGTTTCTCAAGAATCACTGCGACTTTCCGGAAGCGAACATCATCCTCATTGAAAACGGCGACGTGCTCGAACTCGGCGAGGGTCACGCCGAGGTGATTGACAAGCGCGAAGTGAAGCGCACCTTCATTGACGAGTCGGGGTTCGAGGAGATTGACAACGAGACGGTGCGTGAGCGCAAACAACTCGCATACGACGGAGTGGTGACGCCGGTCGTCACGTTGCGCGAAGAGACGGGCGAACTTGAATCGCCGCCCGAAATCGCCACGCGCGGTCTGATGGGGATTGACGGCGACGGCGCGAGCAGCAGCTTCATGCGTGACATGCAGCGCGTCGTTACCGAAGCGGTCGAAAAATCGCCCGCCGCCGAGCGACGCGACACAAGCCTCCTGAAAGAACGAGTCCGCGTCGAACTCAAACGCTACATCCAGAAGCAGACTGGCGCGCGGCCCGTCATCATGCCGGTCGTCGTACAGGTCTGAGAATCGGAAGTCAGGAGTCAGCAGTTAGCAGTCCGATGATGCCTCATGCCCTCTTCCGCTTGGAATTTGTCCACTGCCTTTATGAGCAACGCCGATGCCGCGGAACTCTTGCGCCGCACGAAAGTCGAGGTCGCGCCCGAAACGTTCGTCGTGGTTGGATTGCGCCATGAAGAGTGGTCGCGGGTGCTCGAAAATCCCGAGTTGAGTCCGCGCGCCGATGCAGTCTTCATGCTGCTGCGCGACAAATACGAAGTGACATTGTTACTGGAGGAAGAGGACTGGCGCACTATGCGCCACGCCGCGCGGGACGCACGCGTCGAGGCTGGTTTTCGTCTCTTGACGTTGAACATCGAGCTGCCATGGAACGTCGTCGGTTATCTCGCGCGCGTCACGGAGATACTGGCGGGCGCGGGCGTAACGGTCGGCGCGCTCTCCTCATTTTCGCGCGACCACCTGTTGATTAAGCAGGATGAACTCGGCCATGCTCTGCGCGCGCTCGGCGAGCATGTGGCCGAACTCTGTTAGTTCGTGTATGCGATATAAGTGGGAAGATAAAGTCGTGCTGGTGACGGGCGCGTCGTCCGGCATCGGTCGCGCGTTGGCGGTCGAACTGGGGCGGCGCGGCGCCAGCGTCGGCGTGCTGGCGCGGCGAGCGGAGGTGGTGACGGATGTTGCCGGGGAGGTCGAACGAGCCGGAGGGAAAGCTCTGGCGTTGAAGGCGGACGTGAGAGCCGAAGCGGAGTTGGAGAGAGCGGTCACGCGCGTGATTGAGTTGTGGGGGCGCATTGACGTGCTTGTGGCGAACGCGGGGATGAGCACTACGACCGCCGCGACAAGCCTCCGCGCGGGTGAAGCGGGCGATGTGATTTCGGTGAACGTCATTGGCGTCGTCAACAGCGTGGCGGCGGTGTTGCCCGGCATGCTCGAACGCGGCAGCGGCCACCTCGTCGCCATTTCGAGCCTCGCCTCATACCGCGGGATGCCAAAGTCAGGCGCGTATAGCGCGAGCAAGGCGGCGGTCTCGACCTTCTTCGAGAGCCTCCGCGTTGACCTGCGAAAGAGCGGCCTCACGGTCACGACCATTCATCCCGGTTTCATCCGCACGCCCATGACCGCCGGGCGAAAAGTGAAACTCCCCTTCCTGATGGAGGTCGAGCCGGCGGCGCGGCTGATCGTCCGCGCCATTGAGCGGCGCGCGCGCACCTTTGCGTTTCCGTGGCAGTTGGCCGGCGTCGTGCGTTTGATGAAATACCTGCCCGATGCGGTCTACGACCGCCTTGCGTCGAATACATCTTTCAGAGATTGAGGCGGTCAGACATCAGCGGTTGGCTATCAAACTAAGCTGGGAAAGCTGACCGCTTAAATATATGACAATTCTTCAAGCTATCATCCTCGGCATCGTGCAGGGGTTGACTGAGTTCATCCCGATCAGTTCGACGGCGCATCTTGTGTTCGCCAGCCGCTTGACCGGTCTCTACGAAGGCGTCGAGCAGGCGCTCCGCGCGCAGCAGACGACAGCCACTATCGCCGTTATCCAACTCGGCACGCTGCTCGCCGTTATCGTTTATTTCTCGCGCGACATCTGGGCCATCAGCAACGCTTTCGTCCGCGACCACTTCGCGCTGTTGCGCGGCGGCGCGGGCGCGACCAAGGGGAGTGCCGGCGCCGGCTTCTGGTCGCGCCTATCGAACGAGGCGCGTTTGGGCTGGCTGATCGTCATCGGGTCGCTCCCCGTCGGAGTATTCGGGTTGCTCTTCAAGGATGTGATTGAAGGCACCTTTACGAAAAACCTGTGGGTCATCGCTACGATGATGATCTTCGTCGCACTGCTGTTGCTGGTCGCGGAGAAGGTTGGCGCGCGGCGCAAGGAGGTTGAAGACCTCGGAGTGATGGACGCATTGGCGGTCGGCTTCGCGCAGGTGCTGGCGCTCGTGCCGGGCGCGAGTCGTTCGGGTTCGACCATCATGGGCGGTCTCTTCGCGGGTGAGAAACGCGAAACCGCCGCTCGCTTCTCGTTCCTGCTCTCGATTCCGGCCATCGCCGCGAGCGGGCTGCTCGAACTCAAAGAGGCGCTGGAAAAACTCCCGCCCGGCAGCGCGCTCCCCCTCGCCATCGCCACGCTTGTCTCCGGCCTCGTCGGCTACGCCTCGATCTGGTTCCTTCTGCGTTTTCTCCGCACCCATTCAACCGGCGTTTTCATCGGCTACCGCCTTGTCGTCGGCGGCATCATCCTCGCGCTACTGGCGGCGGGCTTGATCAGCCCGCTGGATGGGATGGTAGGTTGAGGTAGGCAAAAGCGAAGAAGTGAAAAGAGGTGCTTGCTGTTGCCTTCCGTCAGGCGCTCGCGGGATGTGTGCGTCTTCGGGTACACTTATCCAGCCCACTCATATTAAACGGCGCAATCTAACCGGTTGGGATGGAGGGCGATAGATCATTCATGGACGACGACCAGAAACATAAAGAGGTTCCCTCCGCGCAGCGACCACGCAGCCCGCGTGTCCCGGTCAACTTCACAGTCGAAATTCAGGGTTACAACGCCCGGAACGAGGCTTTTCAGGTGCAGGCCGAGGCGGTGCGTGTGAGCCGCGGCGGGGCGACGCTCATCGCCGAGGTGGAGGTTGAGGCGGGCACGGTCGTGAGCCTGACGCCGCCTTTTGGACGCGCGCTCGAAGCGGAGATCAACGGCGTGTGGAAGGATGAAACGGACGGGCGGCAGCGCATCGGTGTGCGCCTGCTCGACCCAAACGGCTGGTTCGCGGAATGATGATGAGGGCCGAGAGCCGCGGACGGCACGATGAGAAACGTTGGATCATACGCTCCGACGACCGCGTTCAATCGCGCGCATTGGCCCAAGCCCTCCGTGTCTCGCCGGTCGTCGCCGGACTGCTTATCACCCGCGGCGTCGAGACAGTAGAAGCCGCCCGCGCTATCCTCAACCCATCCCTCGAACAGTTGCATGACCCATATCTGATGCTCGGCATGAGAGAGTCGGTCGAGCGGGTGCTCCGCGCGGTCGAAGCGGACGAGAAAATTCTGATCTATGGGGATTACGACGTTGACGGGACGACCGGCACCGTCGTCCTGCGCCGTGCCCTGCGGGTGCTGGGGGCGCGCACCGGCTATCACGTCCCGCACCGCTTCACCGAAGGCTACGGCATCCGCCGCGACGTGCTCGAGCGCGCGAAGGAAGATGGATACACGCTCGTCATCAGCGTGGACTGCGGCATCCGCGCGCACGAGCCTCTGGAATGGGCGCGGGACGCTGGTCTCGACGTGATCGTCACGGACCACCACCTGCCCGACGAGGGCGAGGGCGCGCCGCCTGCTTTCGCCGTCCTCAACCCCAACCAACGCGGTTGCGGCTATCCCGATAAAAATCTCGCGGGTGTTGGCGTCGCTTTCAAGCTCGTGGACGCGCTCTTCCGCGAACGTGGACGCGCGGGGTCAGTCAGCGGATTTCTCAAGGTCGTGGCTATCGGCACGGTGGCGGATGTCGCTCAACTTGTCGGCGAGAACCGCGCTATCGTCTCGCTGGGGCTGGCCGATTTGTGGAAGGCGACGAACCCCGGACTGCGCGCGTTGATGGAAATTTCGGGCAGTGGCGACGGTCGCGGGATGCGCGCGAGCGACTTGGGTTTCCGGCTCGGCCCGCGCATCAATGCCGCCGGGCGGATGGACGCCGCGCGCGCCGTCATCGAGTTGTTCGAGACGACGGACAGAGAGGAAGCCAAGCGCCTCGCCGAACACCTCGACGCGCGCAACCGCGAGCGCCGCGTCGTGCAACAGGAGATTACCGAGCGCGCCATCGCGGAGCTTGAATTTTCGGGCGGCCCCGACAGCGCGGTCGCCGTCGTCGCGGGCAATGGCTGGCATCGCGGCGTGGTCGGCCTCGCGGCCTCGAAGCTCGTCGAGCGGCTACACCGCCCCGCGGTCGTCATCTCGCTCGATGAAGATGGGTTGGGGCACGGCTCCGCCCGAAGCACGGAGAACTTCCACATGCTCGACGCGCTGACCGCGTGCGCCGATCTGCTTGACGGTTTCGGCGGGCACGCGCACGCCGCCGGTCTCGCCGTCCGCCGCGAAAACGTCGCGGAACTCCGTCGCCGCCTAAACGAACACGCCGCCGTCATGCTCCGCGAAGAAGATTTCATACCCATTGTCAACGTTGACATGGAGCTGCCGGCGGACGCGCTCTCGCTCGAACTCTGCGACGAACTCGGCGCGCTCGAACCGTTCGGCGCCGGCTGGCCGAACCCCATCTTCTCGACGCGCAACCTGCGCGTCGTCGCCGAACCGCGCGTGATGAAGGAGCGGCACTTGAAACTTCATGTCGCGGGCGCAGACGGGCGCACGCACGAGGCGGTCTGGTGGGGCGGCGCCGAAAAAACAACTGCAACGCCCCGCGCCGGCGACCGCATCGAAATGGCCTACCGGCTCGAAGCTAACACGTGGCGTGACAAGTGCCGCTTGCAGTTGGTGGTCGAGGATATAAAAGAAAGTCCGGAGTCTGGAGTCTGAAGTCCGGAGTCCGGACTTGTGTTCATACTCCAGACTGTTTAGCCATGCAGGAGATCAAACGGAGAAGGTCGGAGGGAGCGATTTGGGTTCGCGCGGCGATCCCGAAGTACGTGCGCGCGTTGGCGCTCGTGCTGCTCGCGGCGGGACTCATCGCGGTCGGCGTCTCTTACTGGCGTCTGAAGGATCGGAAAGAGTTCCGCATGATCTCCGGCCCCGCGCGTCTGTCAACGGAGGTTGTGGGCGAGATCAACAACCTCGAACACCGCGAGATGCGAGGCGACAAGCTGTATCTGGTGTTGCGCGCGTCCCGCGATGTGCAATTCTCCGACGGGCACCACGAACTTGAGAACGTCCATATCGAAGTCTACCCGGAAACCGGCGACCGCCCGGATATGATTAAGGCTCGCCGCACGATTACCACCGAGGAGAACAAACACTTCATCTTCGGCGGTGATGTGCAGATCGAGACGCGCGACCGCCTGCTGGTCAAGAGCGAGTCGGTCGAGTATGACTTGCGAACCGAAATCGGCTTCATCAACACGCCGGTCAGCTTCGAGCGAGAGAACGTCAGCGGACGCTCGGATGCAGCCACGCTCGATGCGAAGTCGAAAAAGCTCGAACTGAAAGGCGCGGTCGAAATTACGGTCAAGCCGGATGGGGCGGGGAACGTCGCGGAGGCCGGGCCGACGAAGATGAACATTCGCGGTCGGCCCATCACGATCAAGTCGGCTTCGGCTCACTTCGATCAGTCAACCCTCCGACTCGATTTCCGCGGCGGCGCGGTGGCCGAGCAGGGGGCGGACGTGATGAGCGGCGAGCTGCTGTCGGGTCTGCTCAATGAGCAGAAGCGCGTGAAGCAGATCCTGGCCCAAGGAAACTCTTACCTGCGCTCCGCGAGCGAAGGGCGGGCGGCGGAAATCTTCGCCGTCAATATGGACTTCAGCTTCAACGCTGACCAGAAGCTCGAACGCGCGCACGCCGATGGCAACGTCCGCGCGCGCACGCTCGACGCGGACGCGGAGGCGCAGTTGACTACGCCCAGCGTGCTCGATGTTGACTTTCTCATACAGGGCGAACAGAGCCTCCTCAAGGAGATGCGCGCGGGCGGGCGAGCGGTGATGACGCTCGCGGCGCCGAAGTCGAAGGCCGGTGACCCGAAGGCGGCGAACAAGCGGCTGACGGCTGACGCGGTGCGGCTTTACTGGCGCGCGACAGGTCGTGACCTCGAACGCGCGGAGGTCGAAGGCAACGCCGAGTTGTTGGTCGAGCCTGTGCAGCCCCTCCCGACCGCCGACCGCAAGACGCTTTTCGCGCGCCGCTTCGACTGCTTATTCTTCGAAGCGGGGAACCTTGCGCGCTCCTTCACCGCCACGGGCGGCGCGAAGGCCATCATAGACCCGCTTCAGCCGACCGAACAGCGCGCCGCCCGCACCCTGACGGCGCAGACGATGGTCGCCGAGTTCGTGCGCGAGACGCAGGACGTGGAGCGCATCGAGGCGCGGACTGACGCGCGCTTTCAGGAACTCGAACGCACGCTGACGGCGCAAAATATGACGGCCATTTTCTCGCGCGAGACGCAGGCGCTCGAACGCCTCGACGCGCAGGGCGACGCAAAGTTCAACGAGCGTGACCGCAACGGGCAGTCCGCCACGATGGCCTACACCGCGCGCGACGCGACCATCCGCCTGCGCGGCGGCGACCCCGTCGTCTGGGACGCACGCGCGCGACTCAAAGCGCCGGAGATTGATTCCGATTCACGTCAAAAGATTTCTTACGCGCGCGGAAGGGTGACGACGACCTACTACAGTCAGGAGCAGACGGGCGGGGCGGCTCCGTTCGGCAAAGTCAAAAGCCCGGTCTTTATCGCCTCGTCGAGCGCCGAGTTTCAACACGACGCGGGCATCGGCATCTACACCGGCAACGCGCGCATGTGGCAGGACGATAACTACATCAAGGCCGACCGCATCACACTCAGGCGCGAGCAAAAGCGCATGGAAGGGGAGGGCGATGTGCAGAGCGCGCTCTATCATGCAAAGCGCAAAGAGCAGGGCGGCGCGCAGGAGATCGTTCCCGTCCACGCGACTTCGAATCGAATGTCTTACACCGACGCCGAACGACGGCTGCACTACGAAGACAACGTTGACATCCGACAGGGCACCGAGCGGATTACGAGCGCCATCGCGGATGTGTATCTGCTAAAGGAAACTTACGAGGTCGAGCGCACCATCGCGCAACGCAACGTCGTCGTCACACAGCCGGGCAAGCGCGGCACCGGCGATTGGGCGCAGTACACCGCCGCCGACGAGACCGTCATGCTCACCGGCAACCCGGCCCGCGTCGAAGACGCCGCACAGGGAGCCTCCGAGAGCCGCCGCATGACCGTCTACCTGCGCGAGGATCGCGTCGTCTCCGACGGTGGCGAGGGGAAACAGAACTCAGGGCGCGTCCGCACGACGCACAAGATCAGAAAGCAGTGACGGGCAGCAGTTGATGGAATGACAGCGTGTAGCCCTGTCAAAAGCCTGATGTTTTTGGAATTGCCATGCAAACGGTCGAAACGGTAAGAGAAGAAATCACGGGAACATCGCATAAAGGCGCGGAACGAGAGCCGTCGGCGGAGTCGCTGGCGGGGTTCGATCTGGTGAAGAACTACGGCAGGCGGCGCGTGGTGGATGGCGTGCGACTGCACGTCGAGCCGGGCGAAGTGGTGGGGCTGCTTGGTGCGAACGGCGCGGGCAAGACGACGACCTTTTACATGATTATCGGGCTTGAGCGCCCAGACGCCGGGAGCATTCGGCTCGCGGGGCGCGACATCACGAAGCTCCCGATGTACCTGCGCGCGCGTCTCGGCGTCGGCTATCTGCCGCAGGAGCCGTCCGTCTTTCGCAAGATGACAGCGGCGGAGAACGTGCTCGCCGTACTGGAAACGATGGGTTTGCGGAGGCGCGAGAGGTTCAAACGTTTGGAAGAACTGTTGGAGGAGTTCGGCATCCAGCACGTGCGGAACACGCGCGGCGACGCGCTTTCAGGGGGCGAGCGGCGACGCACCGAGATTGCGCGTGCGTTGGCGACCGAGCCGCGCTTCATCCTCCTTGACGAGCCTTTCGCCGGCATTGATCCGAAGGCCGTGGACGACATCCAAAACATGATCCTGTACCTGCGCGGTCGCGGCATCGGCATCCTGATTACCGACCACAACGTGCGCGAGACGCTCGGCGTCACCGACCGCGCCTACATCATGGCGGACGGGAAAATCTTCCGCTCCGGCGCCCCCCACGACCTGACGGAAGACGCGGAAGTGCGCCGTCTCTATCTGGGAACAAAATTCCGCATGTAAGGGGTTACGCGCCCCGGCCTCAAATCGGTTATAATCTCCGGCGAGGCCGCATCCGTGCGGCGTCGTCAGCCATCAAAAAAAATAACGCCGTCTCGATTGCGGCGGGAAGTGTATGTCGGTGAAGCTCACAACAAGTCTGTCACAGCGCCTCATTCTGACGCCGCAGTTGCGCCAGCGTATTGAGATGCTTCAGATGACCTCGCTCGAACTGACGGATCTGATTCAGCAACAGATTCTCGAAAACCCGATTCTTGAAGAAGTCCAGTCGCAGGATGAGAAGCGCGAACTGGAAAAGGAAATCCTCGGCCAACTCGCCGAAGGCCACGGGGACGGTGAATCAAGTTCATTCGATTCCTTAAACGCGCCCGAATCCCTGAACGGAGCGACCCTCTCGCCGAACGGGGCGGGAGACGCCGGTTCGCTTGATCTCCCCGCGGAGTTTTCCGACGCCGCGACGGGAGAGACAGCGACCCCCTCCGCCGATGGATTTGAAGAGGAGTTCGACGCGGGCGATGGGCCGCGCGACGCTTTTGAGGAGATTGATTTCGGGCGCGAGTTTCAGGACTATCTCGACCCCGGCTACAAGACGCAGGAGTTCGAGTACAAGGATGACGCGCCAACCTTCGAGCAGTTCCTGACGCGGGCGCCCTCGCTCGCCGAGCACCTTGAATGGCAGCTCCACCTGAGCCATGCCGCCGAGGAGCTGATTCCTCTGGCCGAAAGCGTCATCGGCAATCTCGATAGCGACGGGCGGCTGAACGCGACGAATGAGGAGATCGCGGCGCTCGGCCCGTGGACGGTCGAGCAGGTTGAGAGCGCGCGGCAGAGCGTGCTCCACCTCGACCCCATCGGGTGCGGGGCGCGCGACGCACGCGAATGTCTGCTCGTGCAGCTCGCCTCGCGCGGCAAAGACGAATGCCCGCGCGAGGTACATGCGTGTCTGGCCGAAAGATTGATCGGCGAACACTCGCTGGTCGAATTACAGCAGCACAAGCTGCCGAATCTGGCGAAGCATCTCGGCGTGGAGGTGCAGTCGCTCGTTGATGAGATCGAGCACATCCGCAAGCTCGACCCGTACCCCGGCAGGCGTTACTCGTCGGACGAGCCGGTGCTGATTACGCCCGAAGTCATTATCGAAAAGGTGGACGGCGAGTACGAAATTTATTTCACGGACGACGGCGGGCCGCGTCTGCGGATCAGCCACAGCTATCAGCAGATGCTCGGACGGCAGGAGACCAGCAAGGAGACGCGCGACTTCATCAAGGACAAGATGCGCTCGGCGGTTGACCTGCTGCGGAACATCGAGCACCGCCGCCAGACCATCTTCCGCGTCGTCGAGTGTATCGTCCGCCGCCAACGCGACTTCCTCGACCACGGCGTCCAGCACATCAAGCCGATGATGCTGAAAGATGTCGCCGAGGATACGGGGATGCACCTCTCGACCATCTCGCGCGTCGTCAACCGCAAGTATGCCAACACGCCGCAGGGCGTTTTGGAACTGCGCCGTTTCTTCACCGAGGGCATGATGAACGAGGATGGCGAAGAGGTTTCGACGCGCATCCTCAAGTTGAAGATCAAAAAGCTGATCGAGGAAGAGGATTCGCACAACCCCATTACAGACGAGCAGATCGTCAAGATTCTACTGAGGGATGGCATGAAGCTGTCGCGCCGCACCGTGGCGAAGTACCGCGACCAGATGTCAATTCCCGGCTCGCGCGAGCGCAAGGCGGTGGTGTAAAGCAGATGCCGGATGTTAGATGTCAGATGTTGGTTTTGTCTGACATCTAACATCCGGCATCCGACAACCGCTTTTTGCGCGGCGAAAAGTTTAAGTAAGTCACAACTCAAAGCAGAGTCGGTGCGGTCGGGAGGCACACCCAGAAGTCCCCCGCCAGTCTCAAGCGCCCACACCGGCGGAAGGGGAAGCACTGATGCGGTTCGAATACACCGGGCGACACATGGACGTGACGCCCTCCATCCGCGCGCACGTGGAAGATCACTTCCAAAAGCTCGACCATATTTTCGAGAAGTCCTCGACGGCGCGCGCGCACGTTATCATTGATGTCATCAAGAATCGGCACAACGCGGAGATCGTCCTCCACTGGCGCGAGCACACGCTGACGGCCAAGGAGACGAACGCCGACATGTACGGGGCGCTCACGCGCGTCATCGGCAAACTCGAAAAGCAGGCGCTCAAGCTCAAGAAGAAGATCATCGAGCGCAAACAGAGCGCGACGCCCCTCTCGGCCCTGACGCCGCGAGAGACGCCGCGCGCCGCCGACGCCGAGGCAGCGGCCTCCACCGCCAGTACGCAGCCGCGCATCATCTCGGCTCGGCGCTATCGCGTCAAACCGATGACCGCCGAAGAGGCCGCGATGTCACTCGCCGATGACTCCAACCAGTTCGTCGTCTTCCGCGACGCCGACACCAGCCGCCTGAGCGTGCTCTACAAACGCAAGGACGGCAACTTCGGGCTGATTCAGCCATAAACGCCGGGCCGGGGTGGAAATTATTCTAAAGGGACGCGGCGAGACGTTTATCCGCTCGGTGAAGTGGATTTATAATCGCCGCGTTCGCTTTTGGGAGGTGTAAAGCAGAAGCCCAATCGTCGGAGAAGGCGTCTTGGTAATTAAGAGATCAACGCCCGCTCTGACCGTCGGGTTTCCGCTCGACACTACATCAAATTCAGAAGGAGAAACATTCCCTTGACGAAAAGAATCTTGATTGCCGTGCTCTTCGCCGTCCTCCTCGCCGTAGCTCCGGCGCGCGGGGCCGTGACGAAATACGAGATTGACACCGCGCACTCGAACATCGGATTTTCGGTCCCTATCCTCGGCGGGCTGTCGAGCGTGCGTGGTAAGTTCACCGATTTTAAAGTCGAGATCGTCTACGACGATAAAGACGCGACGAAATCTTCCGTCAACGCCGTCATCAAGGCTGCGAGCGTTGACACAGGCATCGAGCGGCGCGACGCGCACCTCCGCAACGCTGACTTCTTCGACGTGGAGAAGTACCCGGAGATTACCTTCGTAAGCAAGCACGTCGAGAAGAAGGGCAAGCAACTCATCGCGCACGGCACGTTCACGATGCGCGGCGTCTCGAAGGAGATTACGCTCCCGTTCACCATCAACGGCGTGCAGCCCGCTAAAGACGGCAAGACCGTGCTCGGCGTCACCGCACGGACGACGCTCAAACGCAAAGATTTCGGCGTCAGCTTCAGCCGTCCGGACGACCCCAACTTCCTCGGCGACGACATCGAGATCGAACTCAGCCTCGTGACTCGTGCCGCGAGCGCAATGAGCGTGGGGGCGCCGACATCCCCCAAGTGATTTTTGCGGTTGGGTGCGCGGGCGGTAGGCCCGCACATCCGGCATGCGGCGACAACAGTGGCGTGAATCGGTGACAGAGGACTCATTTCAAACTCCGTCAATGACCGTGAGCGACTTCGTCGCCCATGCACCGCCGCACCTCGGCCTTGAATTTCTGGCGGGCGAGGATGGCGCCGGCGCGCGCCTGCTCGACACGCCGCGCATCCAAAAGCTCGGCCTCGCGCTCGCGGGCTTCGCGCACTATGTCCACGCCGGGCGCGTGCAGGTCGTCGGCCAGAGCGAGATCGCGTTCCTCGGCCAACTCTCGCCCGACAATCGCCGCGCCGCCATCGGCAACCTCGAATTCGAGAAAATCTCCTGCGTCCTTATCACAAAGGGTTTGACTCCGCCGCCGGAATTCGTCGCCGCCTGCGAGCGGGCAGCCCTCCCGCTCGTGCAGACCCCGCTCGTAAGCTCGGTCGCCATCAGCGCCGTCGCCGAATATTTACAGGAGTCTCTCTCTCCGCGCGAGACGCGGCACGGGGTGCTGCTCGACCTCTACGGCCTCGGCGTGTTGATCGAAGGGCATTCGGGCGTGGGCAAGTCCGAATGCGCGCTCGATCTCGTCGTGCGCGGCCACCGGCTCGTCTCCGACGACGTGATCGAACTGCGCCGCACGGGGCCGGAGCAACTCATCGGGAGCGCGCCTGAACTGCTGCGCGAGTTGATGGAGATACGCGGTCTCGGCATCCTGAACATCCGCGACCTGTTCGGCGTCTCCTCCATCAGCGGGCCAAAGCAGATCGGGCTGACCATCCGGCTCGAACGGTGGGAGGACACGGAGGAGGTTGACCGGCTCGGCCTCGAAGCCCGCACGACCGAGATTCTCGGCGTCGAGGTGCCTTGCTTTCTACTGCCGGTCAGCCCCGGCAGAAACCTCTCGACGTTGGTCGAGACGGCGGTGCGCGTCCACTTGCTGCGCGTGCGCGGCTACAACGCGGCGGGCGATTTCGCCGCGCGCCACGCCGAGTTGATCGAAGGCGATTATCAAAGTGGAGCCAAACCAACGGCGGAGGGCGGGGCTGGAGATGGTCGTTAATAAACGCGCGGCGAAGCGCGGGGAGAAGGCTGGCGCGCCGGATATCGTCATTATCACCGGCCTCAGCGGTTCGGGGATGTCTTCGGCGACGAACGCCTTTGAAGACCTCGGATATTTTTGCGTAGACAACCTGCCGCTCACGCTGCTGCCGACCTTCGCGCGTCTCGTCCGCCCGGAAGCCCACCACGCGCAACACATCGAGCGGGCCGCGCTCGTCATCAACATTCGTGAAGGCCGCTTCCTCAAAGAGTTTCCCGCGCGTCTGAAAGATTTGCGCGCCTCTCACCTCAGCGTGCACGTGCTCTTCCTCGAAGCCTCGGACGACGCGCTCGTGCGCCGCTTCAGCGAGACGCGCCGCCCGCACCCGACGGACGCGGGCGACGGCCTCATCGCATCCATCCGGAGCGAGCGCGTCGCCATGGACGTGGTGCGCGCGCTCGCCGATCAGGTGATTGATACTTCGGAGCACACGGTTCACACTCTGCGCCGCCTTCTGATCGAGCGCTTCAGCCCCGACACCGACGCCGCGGCGATGCGCGTGCAGGTTCTGAGCTTCGGGTACAAACACGGCTTCCCGCGCGACATTGATCTGATGCTCGACGTGCGCCATCTGCCGAACCCGCACTTCGTGCCGGAGCTGCGTGACTTTTCCGGCCATGACCCGCGCGTCGTCAAATTTCTAAAGGCGAGCGACGAGGTTAAAGAAACGATTCGTCGCTTCGCTGACCTCGCTGATTATCTGTTGCCGCTCTACAATCGAGAGGGTAAGTCATACCTGACCATCGGCATCGGTTGTACGGGCGGGCGCCACCGCTCCGTGATGGTCGCCAACGCGCTCGCCCGCCACCTGCGGCGCGGCGGCTTTGACGCGACGGCTGCTCACCGAGACGTGAGCAAGACGAAGAGACTGAAAAGAGAGGCGGGTAAAGTGAAGAAGACCAGCGGAAAGGGCCGGGCGACAAAAGCGCGGTAGAATGAGAGCTATCGAATGACGAAAAACTCTGACGAAGAAATAGAAGGAGTGACAGAAGCCGCGCCGCGTCGCGTGGGCGGCGTCGTGGTGACGCATGGGCAGGTGGCGACGGAGTTGCTGGCGGCGGCGGAGACGATCATCGGCGCCATCGGGCACGTCACCGCCGTCTCCATCGGCTGGCACGACGATGTGGACGCCGCGAGCGACGAGATTGAACGGGCTATCGAGCGTGTCTCCGGCGGTGTCGGCGTGCTTATCCTGACGGATATGTTCGGCGGCACGCCGACCAACATCGCCTCGATGTTTCTCAAACAGGGCGAGGTCGAAGTCGTGACGGGCGTCAACCTGCCGATGGTCATCAAGGTGGCGGGGCAGACGGGCGGCGAGACGCTCGATGAAGTGGCGCAGAGTGTGCGCGATCAGGGGCGAGAAGGCATCTACCTCGCGGGCGAGTTTCTGGCGGGCGGGGCAAAGAAGAGTTGATGGTCGAGCGCAGCGTCCTTGTGGTCAATCGTCTGGGGCTGCACGCACGCGCGGCGGCGCAGCTCGTTCGCACGGCCTCGGCGTTCCAGAGCATGGTGCGACTCGAACGCGCCGACCGGAGCGCGGCGGCGGAAGCCAAGTCAATCCTGAGCGTGTTGATGCTCGCGGCTTCGCGTGGGACGGAACTGCGCGCGATTGCCGAGGGCGTTGACGAGCGCGCGGCGCTCGACGCGGTGTGCGAGCTGATCGAAAGCGGTTTCGGGGAACAGCCGAGTGAAGAGTAAACCAAGCAAGATGGAATCGCGCTGGCACGGCACCGCTGTCTCTGACGGAGCGGCGGCGGGGCGTGTGCTACGCATCCACACGGGCGAGCGTGAATACATCTACCGCGTCCGGCTCGACGACGCAGAGGTGGAGCGCGAGGCGCGCCGGTTCCGCGCCGCCATCAGACTGTCGCGCCGACAATTACGCACGCTGAGAAGGCGCGCCGAACGCGCTCTCGGCGACGAGCACGCCTACATCTTCGACGCTCATCTGCTGATGCTCGAAGACCGTAAGTTGAGCGATGACGTGGAGATTGTCATCCGCGCCGAGCGAGTCAACAGCGAGTGGGCCTTGAAGGTCGTGACCGACCGCCTGCTCGCCGTCTATGACGAGATCAAGGACGATTACCTGCGCGAACGCAGCTCGGATATTGAGGACGTGACGCGCCGCCTGCTGGTCGCTCTGAGCGGTGAGAGCTTGCACGGTCGGCGCTTGACCGAGGACGCCGTGATCGTCGCCGAGGAACTGATGCCCTCGACCATCGCCGAACTCGATTTCACACACATCAAGGCGATTGCGACCGATATGGGCGGTTGGACTTCGCATACGGCGATCATCGCTCGCGGTCTGGGCATCCCCGCCGTGGTGGGCTTGCGCGACTTCTATCGTCATTCGCGCACAGGCGATATGGTGGTCATTGACACGCGCGCGGGCGAGGTCATCCTGCACCCCTCGCCCGAAACTTTCGAGGCTTTCAAGAAAAAAGAGGTAGCGCGCGGCGGCGCCCCTTCGCGGGCCGTCGAAGAGGAATTAAGAAGTCCGTTGCGGACGCTCGATGGGGTGGAGATAACGCTACGCGCGAACGTCGAACTGCCCGCCGAGTACGAAGGAGTCGCGCGTTACGGCGCGCGCGGCATCGGTCTCTATCGCTCGGAGTTTTTGCTTACGCAACGGGGAGCCTTTCCAGACGAAGACGAGCAATGCGCCGCTTTTGAAGAGGTCGGGCGGGTCGCGGGCGAGGACGGGGCGGCGGTGCGCCTGTTCGACCTCGGCGGCGACAAGCACGGCGGCGGGCATGAGGGGGACGGCGAACGGAATCCCGCGCTCGGCCTACGCGCGATTCGCTTCTGTCTGCATAAGGAGGACGTACTGCGGACGCAAGTGCGTGCGGTGTTGCGCGCCGCCGCGCGCTACCGACTCGACCTCGTGCTGCCGATGATCTCCGACATCACGGAAGTGAGACAGACGCGCTGCGTCATCGAACAGGAGCGAGCGCGGTTGGAAAAAGAGGGGCGAGCAGTGGGTGCGCTCCGCGTCGGTGCGATGATCGAAGTCCCCTCGGCGGTCATGGTCGCGGAGAAACTCGCGCGTGAGGTTGATTTCTTCAGCCTCGGCACAAACGACCTCGTGCAGTACATGCTCGCCGTTGACCGTGGAAACGACGAGGTGGCCGGCTGGTTTCGCTCGCTCCACCCGGCGGTTTTGCAAGGCATCAGCCGCACGATTCAGGCGGCGCGCGGGGCTACGATCCCGGTCATCGTCTGCGGCGAGATGGCGGCGACGCCAGCCTATTCGGTTATCCTCGTCGGACTCGGCGCGCACGAACTCAGCATGGCCGCCTCTTCGATCCCACGCGTGCGCCGTATCCTTTCGCACATTGACTCTCAGGTCGCCGCGAGCATCGCGTCCGAATGTCTCGACTGCGCGACGGCGGACGAGGTCGAGGAGTTGGTGCGCGTGCGTCTCAGCGAGAGTTGGCCGAATCTCTTTCCGCCGGAAACCTTGCCAGAGCAAAGAACGAGCGAGTAAAATCGAGGCGCGAGATTCGTTCGTGACCTTATATCTTTGACCTGTTCGTCGCATCATCCGGAGCCTTCTCGCAAAACTTTTCAGCGGAAGCTCAGAGTCCAGCCTTCCGGCGGCTGCTTAACGAAAAGACGCGCAAAACGTCGTGAAATCTAATGATTGTGCGCGCCTCTGCTTCCGCCGAATTTTTATCTCTGGCGAGAGATTCTCTGAGAATTGAGCTGGTTTCGTCGTTTATCCGGAATGAGAGCGCGACTGACAACCGCGTTGCGCTCTGGCGACCAACATGGGGTTGAGGAGAGGCGATTGCCACTTTCCGCCATGCCCGGCGGCCCGGCTTCGCTCGAGAGATAAGGAAGAGTGCTATGAGGAAGTTTTTTATTATCGCTGCGATAGCGCTGGCCGTGTGTGCTCCACGCGCGCTGGCGGCAAACGCGCAAGCGTCGAACATTCGCGTCGGCCCGCTCTCGGAGGAAAAGGTTGCGAGTGAGGGCAAAGCGGCCCCCGCGCCGAAGAGCGAGAAAAAGGCCGACGCCGACACCAAAGCTCCTAAAAAGGAACCCGCGGACGGTCAGATTCCCGCCGTCGCTGCTTCGACAACACTCCCCGCCGCCGTTGAACCCAACAAGTCTTCGAGCGCGAGCGACGCGCCCCCGAAAACGAACTCGCCGGTCGTCCCCGTCTCCACGCTGGAGAAGAGCGGCGGAATGGAAGCCGGCGGTGACGGAGTGACTTCCAAGAACGCCGGCGCGGACCCGCCCGCGCCAGCACCGACGACCACTAATGCCGTGACGACGACCGCGCCCCTCACGTCCATCTACCGCATCGGCGTCGGCGACGTGCTCGACATCCGCCTGCTCAATCTTTCGGAGGCGCGACAGTCAACGCTGTTCACCGTGCTGGCGGGCGGCGTGGTCGAATACCCGCTGTTAACCAATCCGATGAATGTCGCCGGGTTGACAACCGATGAACTGGCCTTGCAACTCATCAGCGCACTGCGTAAACGCGGCGTTTACGACAAGCCACAAGTGCGCGTGAGCGTGCGCGACTATGCGAGCCACGCCGTCCTCGTCAGCGGCCTCGCGGGCGACCCCGGCACCAAGATTCTGCGGCGCGAGGCGATCCCGCTCTATGTCGTCGTCGCCGAAGCGCAACCCAAGCCGGAAGCCGGACGCGCCATCGTCATCTCACACTCGACAGGTAAGACGACGAGCGCGGACTTGAACGACGCGGCGGCGATGAACATGCTCGTCCAGCAGGGCGACGTGATCAATCTCGTCGTGCGTCCGCGTGAATTTTTCTACGTGGGCGGCGAGATAAACGCGCCGGGCCAGAAGGATTTTCACACCGGGATGACGTTGACGCAGGCGGTGCTGGCTTCGGGTGGCGTGACGCGGATCGCCGCCGGACGAGTGAAGGTCTCGCGTCAGGGCGACGACGGGCGGCTCGTCTCCGTCGAATACAACCTGAAGGAGATTGAGGACGGGCACGTCCCGGACCCGAGCATCAACGCCGGCGACCGCATCGAGGTCGCGCGCGGGAAGAAGTAAACAGGAGCAGACGGCAGGAGCGGGAGGTGGACGAGAGGGGCGGGCGGCAGAAAATATCGAATTTGAAAAGAGGACTTTCATATTCGAGCTTCAAGCTTTGAGTTTCCAGCGCGACAGCTTTTCACCTGCCTCCTGCCCCTGCCGTCTGCTTCTTTTTTTACCGGCTCCCTGTTTTCGACTCCGGCCCCCTGTTATTATCTTCTGCCTTCTCCCACTTGATATCGTTCTTGCTCCACACGGACTGACGCTGTATTATTCTGCCCGGCAAGTTTCACTGATGCCGCCGGGGCGCGTTCGCCCGGCTGTTCTCCCGGCGACCCGTTTCGTTAAGAACAATTCGCACCAACTCGCACCTGCCCGTCGGAGGAAACGAACTTGATTATGAGTAATAGAATCGGCGCGGCGGCGCTCGCGGTGGCGCTCGTCTTTACCCCGTTCACGACCGCCCTAGCTTCAATTTCCACGCCCCCGCGAACGACCCAACAGGACGACACCCCGCCCGAGGCCGAGCAGAAAATTTTCAGTCAGGGGCGCGACCTCTTCGCGCAAGGGAAGTACGAACAGGCGGCGACCGTCTTCAGCGACTTCCTCAAAAAGTATCCGAACAGCTTCATCTCAGACCTGATGATGCTTTGGCTCGGTCGCTCCTACATCGAACTCGGCAAGTTGGCCGAGGCGGAGCAGGTTGGTCAACGCCTCCGTGCGATGCCCGATACCCCTTTCTCTGACATCTACGAGAGCGAACTCCAGAACGCGCGCCGCGCCGCGCCGACGACGACAATCGCGGCCACTCCCTCGACGACGCGCACGGTTGCCCGAGCGACGCCGACGCCCGCGCCGGTCCGTCCCGCGCCCACGCCGCGACCGACACCGACGGAGATGGCTCGCGGCGGGAATCCCAGCACCCCCACGCTCAACATCCGCGGCGAAGGCAATGAAAGCCGTCCGCGCACCGCCGGTCAGCAATCACCATCGAGGAGAACGCCGGCGATGAGGCCGACACCTACGCCGCTGCCGACCCCGGCCCCGACACCCATCCGTCGTGAGACTCCGGTGCAGATCGCTGAAACGACGCGACCTCCGGTCACACCTGTCCGCACCACGACCGATGGGAGCAGCGACACGGGTACGGTTTCCACCTCGCCGGCTCCTGATACAACTCAATCGTCCGGAGGGTTCAGTTTAACGGTCAAGCAGGTGCCCGACCTCCAACTCGCGCTCCGCCGCGCGGCGCTCGCGGCCCAGCCCGGCCAAGCTATTCAACTCCCTCTCGTCGTGACGAACACCGGCAACAAGGAAGATCAGTTCCGCGTCGAGACCGACCTGCCCGCCGAGTACCAGCCCGCGTTCAGCGGCAGCGGCACCGATACGGGGATGCCGATCTACGTTACGCCGACGTTGCAGCGCGGGGCGAGCCTCGAAGTCAACCTCAACATCCGCGTCCCCGACAACGCGCCCGACAATCAACAGCAGCGCTTCCTCGTTCGCGCGGCCTCGCAGGCCAGCTCCACCGTGCTCAAGGTCGCCGACGCCTCGCTGACGGTTGTCGCCGCGGCGCTGTCCGCCGTCTCGAACGTAACGCAGGAGATGGTGATGCCGAACGAGACGTTCACGCAGCGTATCGCCATCCGCAATCAGGGCAGCGCCAGCGCTCGCGGCGCCCGCGCCGACTTCGTCTTCCACCCGGACTTCGAGTTGGTCAGCGCGACGCCCGCGCCGATCAACTACGACCGCCCATCGCGCACAGCTATCTGGAGCCTCGGCGACCTTGAATCGCGCGACAACCGCGAGATCACCGTCACGCTCAAAGCCGTGCCGGACGCGCTCGCTTCGACCAATACCACCATCGGGCGCGGCACGATGCGGACCCAGAGTCTGGTCATCCCCTCGAATTTCGACGGGCCGGCCATCAACGTCGGGCGCGTCCCACGCGCGCAGGTTGATGCGGTCTCGCCGGGTCTGACCACGACGCCGGGCGATACCATCTTCGTCCCGTTCATCGTTCGCAATCCGAGCAACTATCCGGAGAGCTACAATCTCAACATCACGGCGCCGGGGGCGCCCATCGCGACCATCTACGCCGACACGAACGGCGACGGCCAGCATCAGGATGGCGAGCAGCCAGTGACGCAGACCGCCACGCTCGATCCGCGCGGCGGGCAGTATCCCGTGCTCCTGCGCGTCGAAATCCCGCGCACGACGCCCGACCGTCAACAGTTCGCCTATAACCTCGTCACGCGCGCCATGAACGCAACCGGGCGCACGGCCAGCGAGGCAAGCACCGTGCTCACCGTTGCCACGCCGCGCGTTCGCATCCGTCCCGAATACGGCACGGCGGAGGTGAAACCGGGCGACACGATCTTCTACCGGCTCGTGCTCGTCAACGACGGCGGCGGGTTGGCGAAGAACCTGTCGGTGGCGGAAGTGCTGCCGGACGCGCTGGAGTTCGTCTCCTCTTCGCCGTCGCTCAACTTGCAGGACGGGGCCGGCAGCTCGCGCAGTTTCGTCTGGCGTGTGCCTGAACTCGCGCCGGGCGATACCTCTGTGCTCTTGGTGACGGTGCGCGTGCGCCCGAACATCCCCGCCGATTCCGTTTTGACGCCGCGCCACTCGCTCACTTATCAGGACACGAACGGGAACAATTACCGGGGCCAATGAGCGACGCGACCCCGCTCGAACCACGACACACGGAGGCCGGCGACGCAGAGCCGGGCCTCCGTGTTCTTTTTCCGCCGGGCGACTCCTCTCGCCCGGCGCGTGCGCGGCAAAACCTCGTCCGCCTGCTCGTCGGCAAGTCCATCTTTGAAGCGCTGCTCGTCGCGGCGCTCGCGGCGGCGTTCCTTTCCAGCGCTTTCAACCCTTCGTTTCGCGGCGCGCTGACACTCGTCGGACACGGGCGCATCGAAGGCTGGGTCATTGACACGTCGCGGCCAGAGGCGCGCGTCGAAGTGCAGCTCTACATTGATGGGCGTTTTGTGGCAAGCGCTGACGCCGACAAACAACCCTCGGAGATGAGTGGCGCGGGCATGACGACCGACGGACGACATGGCTTCCGCTTCGACTTCGATGTCGAGGGTTCCAGCGAGCACGAGGCGCGCGTCTACGCCGTCCACACCAGCGGCGACGAAGGCACGCGCACGTTGCAACTCGTCGGGAAGCCTTTGCGTTTCGGCGGTGGTTCGTCGCCGGAGGTTATAACCGAAGGGGCTTGGAGAGGCGCGGACAGCCGTTGAACCGAAAAGAGCTGATTGATCGAGATACACACGGATTGAGCGCCGGGTCGCTCGCGTTGTGGGAAATCCTGTCGGTGTTTTTCTCTATTCTCCTCGCCGAATGGATTGTCTTCTCAATCGGCGGCGGGAGCAATCTGCTCCTCGCCGTTCCGGTCGGCGTCGCCTTTGCCTTCATGCTCATCTCGCACCGGCTGCGAGGTGAGTCCGCGCGCGACATCGGTCTCCGGTTGGACAACTTCGGACAGGCCGCGCGTCTTCTCGTCCTGCCGACGGTTGTGCAGACGCTTTTTCTTCTTTGCGTCGGATGGCTCACGTCGAGCATCAACTTCGCGCGGTGGGACGGCGGTCAGTCAATTCTCGGTATGCCGTTGCTCGGCGTGTTCTGGGGGCTGTTGCAGCAGTACGCGCTTCAGGGCTTTATTAACCGGCGCGCGCAGGTGGTGTGGGGTCAAGGTTGGACGAGTGTGACGGTGGTCGCGCTCATCTTCGCGGCGCTCCACCTGCCAAACCCGTGGCTTACTTTGGCGACGTTCAGCGGCGGTCTGGTCTGGGCCTACGTCTACCAGCGCGCGCCGAACCTGTTCGCGCTCGGCCTGTCGCACGGGCTGATGACGTGGGTGCTCATCTCGACCGTTCCGCCGCAGGCACTCTACCATCTGCGGGTCGGCTTCAAATTCTTCGGTTAGCCGCGATCAGTCGCCGGCTTCATTCCGGCTTGCCTCATACAATCAGCATGACGGACTGATAGCTTCTCGCCTCGTCGGTGCGGGCAACGATGCCCGCGCCGCTATCTCTGGGAACCGAAGAGCACAAACGGCGCCCAGTAAAAGGGCGCACTGTGCTTTTCACCGGCGATTAACTCCAACTGGGCGGAGCGCAAAGCAGCGGATACGGACGTGCCCTCTTTGGTAAGGAATCGTTTGTAAAACTTCGTCATCAACTCGGCGGTCGCCTCATCCGAGACTGACCACAGGCTAACCCCGATGTTTGACGCGCCCGCGTACATAAAGCCCCGCGTGAATCCGCTCACCCCTTCGCCTCTCTTCAACTCCCCCAGCCCCGTTTCGCACGCCGAGAGCATCACCAGTTGCGAATTCAGGCGGAGGTTGAACACTTCATCCACCCGCAGAAAACCATCGTTATCCGCGTCCCCGACGAGGGAGAGCGCCAGCCCCGTAAGTTGCGGGCGCTCAGGGTTCAAAATGCCATGCGTGGCGAAGTGGAGGATGTCAAAGGCACGCAAGTCTCTCTTGGACAAATTTGTTTCGCTGGCCTCAAGGTCGAGCAGCGTCGCGGCGGTATCACTCGATGAAGAGGTCAACTTGACGATCATCTCGGCCTCTAAACGAGAGCCTTTGAGGCGCGTGAGCCGCACCTCGTTGAAGGTGGAATTTGCCAAATCTTCAATCGCGCTGAGTAGTTTCAAACTGCGCGTGGCATCGCCCGATTGTTTCAGGTTAGCCGCCGCTTGCCGGACGCGCGGGTCGGTTGCGTCAAAGACCGGGTCAGCCATAATCAAGAGTCGGTGTGGGGCTTTCGCCTCGGAGACACGCGGCTTGATTTCGGCAAGAATAGAGGCCATCGGCAAGTAAGAAATCTCATGGTCTTTGATAAAGTAAGGCAGCTCGCGATAACTCGCGCCTTTCTTTTTTGTAATGAGAGTTTCAAACGGGATGAAATGCAGCGCCCCGTCGGCGACGATGACCAGACGCTTGTCATCAATCATCGCCGCCGCCGGATCAACGATGACTTTATAAAGATCGTGCGCCGCCGTCAGGTAAGCTTCTATCTCCGAGAGTGTTTGTGTCGGCGGTGTCTCTACCGTCGCCAGACCGCGCGTTGCGCGTGGCTGCACGCCATCGGCGTTGAGAGTTGCGCCGCCGAGGTTGGCTGGTAATATCTTTGCACGTAAATGAAGAGCTTTAGCCTCAATCACCGAGCGGGCGGGCAGCCTGTAAAGCATGATCTCACTGCGCGTCACAGCCCACAGGTAGGAGTTCTCCTCGCCGAGACTGTATTCGAGCAGCACGGACTTTTCATCCAACACATTATTCACCGCGCCGGGCTGGCTGAGTCTATCCGCATCCGGTAAGTTTCGCGTGAACGAAGCGGGCGCGATTTGATAAGAACTCTCAACGAATGCGTGATCTATTTTCCGCGGCACGGCTTTTATCTGTTTTGCTTCATTGTGAAATCCGCCGCCCGTCGTCCCATTCCTTGAAGCGAGCGCCTCCTGAATCGCTTTAAATGTTACCGGCTGTGGGTTCGTGAGTGCGGCATACCGGGGGTTTAAAGCTAGGAGTTGGTTGTTCAGGGCGACGTACCGCTGTTCCAAAGTCTCAAGTTCCGCTTCGAGCGCTTCGACGGAGTGCGGGGTCGAGTCGCAGCCGACCGCCACGCCGCTGATGAATTGGGCAATTTTATTTTGTCGCGCGCGAATCGCTCTCCTCTCATTTAAAAGTGCGAGCGGGATGCCTTGGGAAACTTCCGCATTTGCATCTTCCAGCAAGTCAAGGATGGTGTGGGCACGCCCCTGCTCAACTATCTGGAAGGCCGCCACCGCGTAAGTCTGTGAGATTCCGTTGAGACTCGTCGCGTTTGGGGGAGCGGCCAACAGAGCCATCTCCGCCAGCACCCGCGATGCCTCTTCAAACACTACTCGCGTGTCCGAGAGGAAACTCTTCCGGGCCTCGGAGAAGCGGAGGCTGCCCAAGAGGAACCTGCCGATGGTGTCAGTAGCCGTTTTGTAAGCCTCCGACGACAGCCGGCGCAACTCCGCCGCCTGTGCCGCATCTTTCTCGCGCGTGGACTGAACCCAGTACACTCGTCCGACGCCACGCTGCGCGGCCCACGCGAGGTCAGGGCGACCCACTTTGACCGCGCTGCCCACGGCCTCCGTATAGAGTCGTAAAGCGTCTGCGTAGTCGCTATTGCGTAAGGCAACGTCGCCGAGGCTCGTCAGCGCCGCGACGCGGTAACGTCGCGCCTCCGCGAGTTTTCCTGCCGGCGAATCCGCACCGGCGGCGGACAAAACGTTTTCAAAGTGCTTCTTCGCCTCGTCGAGTCGAGCGCCGGTAAAAGCCACGCGTCCCTGCCCGAACTCTCCGGCGGCGTAACTGATAAGCGCCCGGTAATGATAGACGCTCTCGTAACAGTCCGAGCGGTCGGACTCGTTGCGCGCGATTGTTACTTGCGTGAAGAAGTACTGCCCGTCAGGCGATTTCACGATACCCGTCCCCGCGTGTGTCAGTCGCTCATTGAGAATGTTGCCGCGGTGTCGTTCGGAAGTCATCCAACCCTCAAGCGTGGCCTTCACTACGTCTTCATAACCACCATTGGAACTGATGATCTCGCCTAACCCCTCGTAATTGCGGAGACCGAATGCCATGGCTCGTCCGTATTCGTCAAGCCCGCTTTTATCAACGTGACTGAGGAAGCCCCCGCGCGCCATGTTCTCCGCGTGATAGCGCGCCATTTGTGTCAGTTGACCGTCGAGGATGAATGGCTTGAGGTTTATCGCACGGCGTTCGGCGTTGATAAAATCAATGACTTGTTGCTCGTCACTTGAGGGCGCGCCTCCCCGTCCAATCGAATCCATCTGCGCGAACATAGCATCCGCATCTTTGATTTTATTTAAAAGGAGATAAAGCTCTCCCGATTTCGCCCGCAACAGATTGGTGCTGATTCTATCGTTCCTTGCGCTAAACAATTCCAGCGCGCTCTGATACTCCTGTAAGGCGGTCTTGTACCGTCCCGCACGCACGTAGAGGTCGCCGAGTGCATCATGAACGGCAGCCTCACTCCGCTTTTCACCCGCCTGTTTGAAGAGTTGAAGCGCCGTCTTCAACTCGGTGAATGCTTGATCGTCAAGATTGCGGTGCAGGAAGTCGGTCCCTTTGCTAAACGCCTCACGAGCCGCTTCCAAGTCTGTATTCTCAGCTTTCGCCTCGCTCTTCTCAACCCCCCCACCAATCGCTCTGGGGACTTTTAGCTTCTCCTGAGAAGGCTTTGTCGGAGTCGAGAATGTTGGGGAGACGATAAGGGTGAGGGCGCCGAAAAATGCAGTGAACCGTGATGCGAAACGTTTGAACATTGGGGCTCCTTGATAACATTACAACCTCGTAACAGCAGCGGTGTTTGCGGCACTGATAAGATTCGGGGGTCTTCACGTTGCTAACCGCCAAAGGGACAGCGCCGATTTGTTCTTTCTGAGGAATCTGTTTGTGAAAGTCCAGCGGGATATCTAAAGCCTATCTTCCGGCAGAGGGGAAGTCAAACGGTTACTATTACGGTGGGTGCATCAGTGTTGACGGACGAGCTTCGTCGCGTTGATATGCCGCTGTACCTGTTCAACGCTGATTTGTTATACTCACCCCGCCTTGCATGAGAGCAGGTCGGGCGGTCGCTGCCGCGCTTTACAAGTGCGGGAGAGGAAAGTCCGAACACTACAGGGCAGCGAGCCAGCTAACGGCTGGGCGCCGGGTTCGCAAGTGACTGTTTGACGGTCGCCTGCGTTCAAGGTGACGACAAGTGCAACAGAGAATAGACCAGCCAGCGGGCCGCTGGGCTTAACCGCCCACGGCAGCGGGTGATGGGTGAAACGGTGCGGCCCCCGCGGGGCTTAAAGTAAGAGCGCACCGGCGCGCGTGGTAACAGGCGCGGCTAGGCAAACTCCTCGCAGTGCAAGACCAAATAGGGAGGCGTCACACAGGGCTGCCCGCCCGAAGTTGGGTTTTCGGACCCGGCTACGACCTCCGGGTAGGTCGCTTGAGCCGTCTGGCGACGGACGGCCTAGATGAATGATCGCCGCTCCGGTCTACACGGTCGGGGAACAGAATTCGGCTTACAGACCTGCTCTCAACATGCACGGCACACATTAGCTCTACCAGATAGCGCGGCGTCCAAAACCTTCCACCGGCGTCAGCGCCTCGCCGAAACAGGAGACTAAAGAGAGATGGCAAACCGGAAGGGGGTCTTCATCGGGGCTTATGTCCCTGCCGACCTCAAGCGGGCATTGCAGCAACGCGCCACGGGCGAGCACCGCACGCTCTCGCAGGAGATCACGCGCATCCTCGAAGAAGCCGTGAAGGGCAAGCGACTACCGCCGGGTAGCATAGATCGTCGCACGCCGGGATCGCCGCTGCGTCGTCGTAACTCGGACCCGCCCGAACGCCGCCGCGCCGGCGACTTGCCTTACGTCCCCGGCGCGCCGGATACGGAAGACGAATAGGGCGCACAACGCCGTTCGATTGCGGTTCACTTAACGAGTGCTCTTGGGTCGGACGCGTCCACGCCGCGCGACTCAGGGGCATTCGCCATTCAAGTCACAAAATCTACCGGCGGCGCTTCATCAGCGATGTTCGATGCGCGTCGCTCTCCTGCCTCTCTTTCTGTTAAACTTCACCGCAACCTTGCGGATTTATCTTTTGTGAACGTTCAGAAAAGCATCTTTCTTGTGGTTGGCGTCGCGCTCGGCTTTGTGGCAGGTTTCGCGCTGGCGAACGGCATCAATCGTGGTGAGCAGGATAAGCTTCGCGCGGAGTTGACGCGCCTGCGCGCGGAGCCGGCGAAGGTCAGAGGAGCGGCGCAAGGGGCGGAAGCGGCACAGACAAACGGTGACACTACCATCCCGAACTTGTCGGACGAGCAACTCCGCAACGCGGTGACAAGAGCGGATGAGAAACCCGACGACGCGAAGTTGCAGCAGATGTCGGGTCAAGCGCTTTACGTCTATGCGAGGGAGAAAGAGAACGCGGCAATACTGCCGGACGTGGTACGCATCCTGAAACGAGCGCACGCGGCGGAGCCGAAGAATCTGACGACAACGACCATGCTCGGCGACGCGCTCTATCTGCTCTCGCAGACGACCGGCGAGACGACTCATCTCGCGGAGGCGCGGAAGTATTACCAGACGGCGCTCGCGCAAAAGCCTGATGAAGTCTACGTCCGCACCAGTCTCGGCCTGACCTACTTTTACGACAAGCCCTCGGACCCGCGCGCGGCCATCCGCGAGTATCGCAGGGCGCTTGAAATAGACGCGCGCCACGAGCCGACGTTGCAGGGAATTGTCGCCGCGCTCACGGCCTCCGATCAGATCGGCGAAGCGGAAAAGAGCCTGCGACAACTGGAAGAGGTCAACCCGTCGAACCCGGAGATACCGAATCTCCGCGCCCAGCTCATGCAGAAGAAGAACGCCGCCGGGGATAAATAGTGAAGTACCTTTTCATCATCATCCTGTTCGCCGCCGTCGCTTTCTTTATCTACTGGCGGCTGCGGCCATACCTGAAGATGGCGCGCAGCGTGCTCGGCTTCGTGCGCGATGTGAGACGCATGAGCACGGAAGCGCGGGATGCGTCGCCGAGAAATCAACAAGGCATCGAGTCCGGGGAAAAACTCGTGCGCTGTTCAGCCTGCGCCACTTGGTTCCCCGCGTCGCGCGCCATCACTCTCCGCTCGGCGAAAGAAACCTTCTGTTCACATGACTGCATCGAGCGCTCAGTCGGCAGGGAAGTGAACGCGAAGACTGCGCGCCGTTCGTAGCAGTAGTTTATAAAGCCCCGTCAGGGGCGAAATGTTTGTAGTTCGGAGCAATTTCTCGACCAAGCTCCGTCGGAGCGAAATGTAATCGACATTTCGCTCCGACGGAGCTTGCGGCCTATCATTCACGCTGTGCTACAAACATTTCGCTCCTACGGAGCGACGGCAGATGCCGTCGCCGGCTCGACCTCTTCCGGCAAAGCGTTGCCTGCTTCGTGGATAGCTCTGTCCGTATCGGTGAAGAAAAGAATCAGCAGACCGACCGCGAAGAAGAAGATGAGAAACAGAATGGCCTGACGATAAGAGCCGGTCTGGTTGACGACGATGGTGAACACGCCCATGCCCATCCACGAGGCGCGTTCGGAGATTTCGTAGAGGCCGAAGAAGGAAGCCTCGCGCCCCACTGGAATCATGCGCGAGTAGAGCGAGCGCGAGAGCGCCTGCGTCCCACCCAACACGACGGCGATGACCGCCGCCATCCACCACGCTTGCGTCGTCGTCCGCAAAAATGCATAAGCATAAACGACGATCCCCGACCAGATGAAGAGAGACGCCATGATCGCCCGCTTCGTCCCGACGAACGCGGCGATGCGCTCGAACAGGAGCGCCCCGACTATCGCCATGAACTGCACCATCAGGAAAATGCCGATGAGAAAAGACTGGCTGACGGCCTCGCCGCGCGCGACGAACAACTCCTGCGCGAGGAAGACACCGGCCATGCCGATGATGGTCTGCACGCCGTCAATGAAGAACAGATAGGCCATCAGATAGCGAAAGGTGTGGCGCAGTCGCCGCAACTCGCGGAAGGTTTGTCTCAGTTCGGAAAAACCGATGGTCAAAAAACTCTTGCCCGGCGGAAGCGGTCGCGCCACATTGTGCGAACGCAGAAGCTTGAAGGTCAGGAGCGCGAAGCCGCCCCACCAGACGCCGGCTGAGAGCAGGGAGATGCGAACTGCCGTCGTCCCCTCAATGCCGAATTTGGGAGCGATGGTGCTGATAAAGACCGAGTTGAGCGCGAGCAGCAAGCCTCCGCCAAGATAGCCGAGCGCAAAGCCGCGGCTGGAGACCTTGTCGCGTCTATCTTCGGTCGTAATCTGCGGCAGGTAAGAGTTATAGATAACGATGGCTGCGTTGAATCCCAGCATGGCAACGATGAAGAGCAGCCCGCCGAGCAGGTATCGTCCATCGGCGACGAAGTACATGAGGCACGTCGCCCCGGCGCCCGCGTAGCAGAAGATTATCAACAACCGTTTCTTCAAGCTCGAATAGTCGGCGACGGCGCCCAGCAGCGGCAGCAGGAATATCTGCATCAGCACCGCGAGCGTGATGCAAAGGGGATAGAACGACTTGGCCGAGATCGTAAAGAGCGAGCCGACACTAAGCGCCACTCCGTTTTCGCCGACCGCCTGCTGCGCGACGTAGGTCAGATATTGACCGTAGAGCGCGCCGACGACCGTCGTGTAAAAGGCCGAGTTGGCCCAGTCGTACATCATCCAGCCGAAGACTTCACGGCGGTCGTTCTTGCGTGTCGAATGTTCGGCGGAGTCTCCGGCGGCAATCGTGGGAGCGGTGGGTGCGTTCATGTTGGTTGTCTACTATCGGCTTGTCAGAAGACGGAGGATCGTGGGAGTGATGTCGGCGAGGCTGTGGACGCCGCGCCCCACTTCCTCCCGCCCCGGCCCCCACGCGAGCGTGGGCACGAGGTTGAGCGTATGGTTGCGCGCCGAGAGGTCTTCGACGTTGCCGTGGTCGCTGGTGACGAGGACGGTCGTCAGTTCGAGGTCAACATTGGCAAGTACGGCACGGACGAAGCACGCGAGGTTTGACAGAACTTTGAGCGCGGCGTCCATGTTCTGTTCGTGACCGGCGCGGTCAGTCAGAAAGTGTTCGTAGAGAGTGAAGCGGTGCTCGCGCGCGACGTTCGCCAAGACGAGCGCGGCCTCTTCGGGTGTGCGAAGGCTTGCTTCTTCACCCCGCTCGCCGATGGAGGCGTTTGTGAAATCGTGAAAGACGGCGCGACCGGCGCTGAGGTCGGCGACGGTGCGAAATGGTAATCCGGCGGCTTCGACCGCGACGGTGGTGGCGGAGACCCAGCGGGGCCGTGCGTCGAAAAAGCGCCGCGTGTAGGTGTTGGCAAAGACATTGGGGCCGATGCCCGCGCGTTTGAGTTGGAGGAAAATGGAATGTTCTTTGATAATCTCGCGCATCGCCTCGTTCGGAAAACCCTGCTTGTGATAGCCGAGTGTGGCGGGCGCGTTGATGCCCGTCAGGATGGTCGTCTGGCCTGACGCGCTCTGTGGTCGCCCCTCGATGCCGAGCGAGGCGTCGGTGCGCGCGAGCACGCCGCCGAAAGGCAATCCCGGCTCTTCATCCTCGAAGATGGCGAGCGGCGCAGCGGCGTCGCCGAGCAGGTGGAGCGGGTTGTGCGGCCCGCGCGTGCCAATGCCGAGGCCGTCCACGAAGATAAGAAGCACGGACATGATGGGGATAAGTAGCATTCTATGTGTGCGTCACGCAAGGGCTTGTTTCGGCGAACAGGTCGCCGGATTGGTCTACGCTCAAGAACGAGTGAATGGATAACTGGATAAGTGAATGGACGACGGGTAAAAAAACAGATCACCCCTGAACATTACAAATAGAGCGTCTGCTATTATTGAGGCGCCATAGTGGCTTCCAGAAAACCTCAAGCCGCGTTTTCGAGCGAGATAATCATTTGCGGAGGAATAGATGAATAAATTGAAACGGGCCATCGGTCATGCGTGCGTCGTCGCGTTACTCTTGAACACGACCATGATGCCCACGCTGGCGCAAAGTCCGGAGACGAGCAAAACTCAGCCCACGTCCCGGCCTTACTTCTACGAGCCTTCGATCTCGCCCGACCGTGCGGAGATTGCTTTCGTCTCCGGCGGCGACATCTGGAGCGTCCCGGCGGCGGGCGGTGATGCGCGCCTGCTCGTCTCGCACCCGGCGACCGAGTACCGACCGCTCTACTCGCCCGACGGTCGCAGACTCGCCTTCATCTCGGCGCGAACGGGCAACGGCGACGTGTACTTGCTCACGCTCGATAGCGGCGAGTTGAAGCGTCTGACCTTTGACGACGGTTACGACCAACTCGACGCATGGTCGCGCGACGGGCGCTGGCTCTACTTCACTTCGACCGCGCGCGACATCTCGGCGAGCAACGACATCTACCGCGTGGGCGTCGAAGGCGGCACCCCGATGCAGGTCAGCGCCGACCGCTACACAAACGAATTCATGTCCGCGCCATCGCCGGATGGCGCGGATATGGTCTTCGTCGGCAGGGGCTATTTGCAGTGGTGGCGCAATGGGCACAGCCACATGGACGAGTCCGAACTGTGGCTGATGCGCGGTCATGCGACAGGCGGATATGAGCGTCTGACCGAGGGCGGCGCGGAGGAAGCGTGGCCCATGTGGGGCGCGCGGGAAGGCGAACTTTTTTACGTCTCAGACAGAAGCGGCGCGGAGAATATCTGGACGCTGGCGCCAAAAGGCAAGGCGCGACAGGTCACGAAATTCACGGGGGGTCGCGTGCTCTGGCCGAGCATCTCTTACGACGGTCGTGTCATCGTCTTCGAGCGCGGCTTCGGCATCTGGTCGCTTGACACCGAAAGCGGGCAGGCGCGCGAAATCTCGATCCGGCGGCGTGGCGCTGCTGCATCACCGGGCATCGAGCGTGTACGCCAGTCCGACCAATTTCAAGACCTCGCGCTCTCGCCCGATGGCAAGAAAGTCGCCTTCATCGCGCGCGGCGAGGTGTTCGCGGCATCCGCGACCGACGGCGGCGACGCCGTTCGCGTGACCAACACGCCCGGCATCGAGTCGCGCGTGACATGGACGCCCGACAGCCGCAAGCTTGCCTACGTCTCGGAGCGCAACGGTTCGGGGCAGATTTTCCTCTATGACTTCGGCACGGGCGCGGAGACGCAGTTGACAAACGGCGGCGACGGCGACTCGACGCCGCGCTTCTCGCCGGACGGTAAACTGCTCGCCTTCGAGCGCGCGGGCCGGGAGCTTCGCGTGCTTGAGCTTGAATCGAAAAAAGAGCGCGTCGTCGCCACGGGCAGTCTCGAAAGGCCGCCGCTCGATTCCGACCGCTCATTCGTCTGGTCGCCGGACGGCAAGTGGATCGCCTACATGCCCGTCGGAAACAAGCTCTTCCGCAACGTCCACGTCGCGGCGGTCGAAGGCGAAGGGAAGTCGCAACCCATCAGCTTCCTCGCCAACGTCGGCAGCAACACGCTTTCGTGGAGTCCGGATGGTTCTTACATTCTCTTCGACACGGGGCAGCGCACCGAGTCGAATCAACTCGCGCGCATTGACCTCCTCCCGCGCACGCCGCGTTTCCGCGAAGACCAGTTCCGTGAACTGTTCAAGGAAGAGACGCCGCGAACCGTCACGCCTTCGCTGCGGCGTCAGGAAGTTCAGCAGCCGGCTCCCGCCTCACCCGTCCCGACGCCGACGCCCGCATTGACAGCCACCCCCACGCCGGCGCCGGCGACGACGGAAACGCCCGCGACCGTTCAGAGTCCGACGCCCACGCCATCAACCACGACGGCGACGGGTAAAAGCGGCTCGGCGGACGAGCAAAAGAAAAGCAGCAAGCCCGTCGAGATCGTGTTCGACGACATCCGTCGGCGTCTGAGTATGCTGCCCGTCGGCGTTGACGTGTTCTTCCACACGATCAGCCCGGACGGGAAGTACGTTCTTATGATCGCAGGCGCGGTGAACCAGACGAACCTCTATCTATACCCGCTCGACGAGCTTTCGCGCGAGCCGGTGGTTGCGCGCCAGTTGACCTCGACCGCGACCTTTAAGAGCTTCGCGCAGTTCACGCCCGACAGCCGCGAGGTCTTCTATCTTGAAGGTGGCCGCATCCAGATCGCGTCCCTCGACCAGCGCCAGCCGCCGCGCCCGCTCGCCGTCATCGCCGAGATGGATGTTGATTTCGCGCGCGAAAAGTTAGAGGTCTTCGATCAGGGCTGGGAGTACATGCGCGACAACTTTTATGACCCCGCATATCACGGCGTGAACTGGCAGGCGTCTCGCGGAGAGTTCCTGCCTTACATCGCGGGCGCGCAGACTCCAGACGAGATGCGTCGGCTGATGCGGTTGATGGTCGGCGAGTTGAACGCCTCGCACCTCGGCGTGTCCGCTCCCTTCAACTCGGTGCAGACCACGACCGGCAGGCTCGGCCTTAGCTTTGAACGCGCGGAGTACGAGAGAGCAGGCCGTCTGCGTGTGTCGGAGGTGGTGCCGCTCGGCCCCGGCGCTCTCGCGCGCGACACGACCGCGCCGGAGCGGACGCGCGCCATTAAGATCGGCGAATACCTGCTCGCCATTGACGGCAGGCAATTAGACGCGCGGACGAATCTCGATGAACTGCTCAACTTCAAGATCAACCGGCGCGTGACGCTCACGATTGCCGCGACGCCGGACGGCGCGAATAAACAAGATGTGGAAGTGCGCCCGGTCAACGTCGGGACGGAGAAGGGGCTTCGTTACCGCAAGTGGGTTGATGAGAAGCGCGCTTACGTCGCTCGCGCGAGTGGCGGGCGGCTCGGTTATGTGCACATGTACGACATGTCTTCCGCCTCGCTCTCACAACTTTTCGTTGACCTCGACGCGGAAAACCAGTCGCGCGAAGGCGTGGTCGTTGACGTGCGCCATAATGACGGCGGCTTCGTCAACGTCTACGCGATTGACGTGCTTGCGCGGCGCAGCTACCTGCGGATGACGCCGCGCGGCCTTACCGCCTCGCCGGCGCGCACCGTGCTCGGTCAGCGCGCTCTGGAACTCCCCACGGTGCTCGTTACCGACCGGCACACGCTCTCGGACGGCGAGGATTTTTCCGAAGGCTATCGCGCGCTCGGCCTCGGCAAAGTGGTGGGCGAGCCGACCGCCGGTTGGATCATCTACACCACGAATCAGCCGCTCATGGATGGCACGGTCTTTCGTCTCCCCTTCATCAAAATCGAGACGAGCGCGGGCGTCAACATGGAGCGCAATCCGCGCCCCGTTGACATCACGGTCATCCGACCTATCGGCGAGAGCTACACCGACCGCGACGCGCAACTCGATGCCGCGGTGCGTGAACTTCTCAAACAGACGGGAGAGCGCGGCGTGAGCGGCAGCAAATAAGCAGGAGTGCTTCGTGCGTGTTTCCGCATTCAAAGCCAGCCGGAGCGTTTGAAGAGCAGATAAAGTAGACCTGACAGACCGAACGTGACAAACAGCACTACCGGATAACCGTAATCCCACTGCAACTCCGGCATGGACTTGAAGTTCATGCCGTAAATCCCCGCGACCATGGTCGGGACGGCGATGATCGCGGCCCACCCCGCGAACCTCTTCGATACCTCGCTTTGCGAAATGGAGATGAGCGAGAAGTTGGCATCAAGCGCAGTGGTCAGCAGTTCGCGCGCGGTGTCCAGCATCTCGTTGAGGCGGATCACGTGGTCGTACACGTCGCGGAAGTAGGGGCGCGTGTCCTCTGGAATTACGTCGAGGTCGAAACGCACGAGACGGTTGCAGATGTCTATCAGCGGCGAGATGGCGCGTTTGACTTCGAGCAGTTGGCGCTTGAGTTCATAAATCTGCGCTGTCGTCTCGCGGGTGGATTTCTCGCCGAAGATTTTCTCTTCGAGCGCTTCGAGTTCCAGTCCAAGTGCGTCTATGACCGGAAAATACTGATCCACGATTGAATCCATCACCGCATAGAGAGCGAACCCCGGCCCTTTCCGCAGCAGTTGTGGCGTGCTCTCACAACGCGCGCGCACGTCGGAATAGGCGAGCGACGAGCCGTGGCGGACGGAGACGATAAAATTTTTGCCGACGAAAAAGTGTGTCTCGCCAAAAACGATCCGGCGTTGTTCCGCATTCATCCATGCGGTGCGGAGCACGATGAAGAGCGAGTCGCCGTAGGTTTCGAGTTTGGGGCGTTGGTGTGCGCGGTGCGCGTCTTCGATGGCTAGGTCGTGCAGGCCAAACTCTTGCTGCACCTGTCGCAGCAACTCCGCGCTGGGAGCATGGAGGCCAATCCAGACGAACCTGCCGGGCTGTTCGAGGACGCGGCTGAGTTCGCCAATCTCCACGCTCGTGACACGACGGCCTTCATCGTAGGCCACACAGTTGACGACCGCGCTCTTGCCCGGAACCACCGTCCAGTGTGGATCGCTATGAGAGTCGAAATCGTTCAAGGTTCACCTTGTGACAGTCGAAATGGCGCCGTGCATGTTAGCACGCTCAACGCGGTCTCTCCGCGCCAAATAAATCGCTGACCGCCCGTTCACCACTGAGCACACAATCTGGAATGCCCGCGCCGCGGTAGGCGTTTCCGGCAAGCCGAAGCGTGGGGAAGTCTCGGAGTCGCGCGCTGATGCGCTCGATTCTTTCGAGGTGTCCGAGGTGATATTGCGCCATCGAGCGCGGCCACTTTTCAACGTGCGTGAAAAGCGGCGCGGATTCGACGCCGATGAGGTTGCGGAGGTCTCGACGCACTGCTTCAATCATTTGCTCCTCATCGAGTTCGAACATCTCCGGTTGCAACGCGCCGCCGACGAAGGCGCGCAGGAGGACATGACCGTCGGGAGCGCGGCCCGGAAACTTCACGCTGCTGAAAGTGCAGGCCAGCGTCGCGCGACGCTCGACGAAGGGCACGACGAAGCCGAAGCCGTCGAGCGGGTGCGGAATCTGTTCACGCCGGTAAGCGAGGTTGACCGTCGCGGTCGAAGCGTAGGGGATCGCTTCGAGTTCCGCCGCGAGCGCACCGTCAACATCACGCAGAAGGCGAGCCGCCGCATAAGCGGGAAGAGCAATGCAAACAGCGTCGGCGTGAATCCGCTCTCCGCCTTTGGTCGCAATCGCCCAGCGGTTTGATTCAGGCAGGAAGGAGAGCGTTTCGACGCGCGTGTTGAGACGCACCGTTTCTCGCGGCAGTCGCGCGGCGAGGGCGTCGGTCAAGACCTGCATCCCGGAGTCGAAGGAGAGAAAAAGTCCGTACCGCGCCCCGCTCGTGCCGCGCTGCTCAATCCCGTTCGACCTTTGACGCCGCGCCGCTTTCCACATCGCCAGAATCAGACTCCGGTGGTCGCGCTCCATCTCAAGAAAGCGCGGCATCGTTGCGCGCAGAGAGAGGTGTTCGGGGTCAGCGGTGTAGATGCCGCCGACCATCGGCTGCGCCATGCGCTCCAGCGCCTCGCGCCCTAACCTGCGGCGGACGAAGTGAGCGAGGCTTTCATCATCGGCGTCATTGATGCCGGCGCGCCGTGGAAGGAAGAGGTCGAGCGCCATGCGCGCCTTGCCGCGCCACGTGAAGATGTCGGAGGTGGCGAAGGGGCGGAGGCGCGAAGGCGCGAGGAGTTGAAAACCTTCGGGCGTAGGGATGAGACGGGAGCCGCGCACGACGAAACTGCGGCGGTGCGTGTCATTGGTTGCGATCAGCCGTTCCGAGAGGCCGATGCGCTTCGCCAGCATCAACGCCGCTGGTTTTTCCGAGATGAACGAATCGGGGCCGCCTTCGAGCAGGAATTCATCGCGGCGGTGTGTGCGGACGGCGCCGCCGAGACGTGCGGAGGCTTCGAGCAATAGCACTTCGACCCGTGGTTCAGCGCGACCTGTCGCCGGAGAGGATTGCGCGTTCAGTTCGCACAGGTGGTGTGCGGCGGCGAGACCGCTGACGCCGCCGCCGATGACGACGATGCGCCGCTTTCTGGTAGGGGTTTCATTCACTTGCCGACGAAGAATCCGTGGAGGCAGTGCTTATCGCTGCCCTCGTTGCGTGTCAACGAGCAACTTGAATTTGGATGAGCGGTATCGGGCCGGCATCAGCCTTGCCCCGACAAACATCACCGCCGGGCGTTTGTCAGTAGACCCCTTGCAAAAGTCATGGTCGGAGTCGGATAGGTCAGTACCGCCTGCGGTAGCGGGCGGGTTCTAGCCACGTTACCACCCGCCCGCTACCGCAGGCGGTACTGACCTGTCTTTTGCAAGAGGTCTATTGTATCCGAATTCGCGGGAGCGCCAATCGGCCTCGCGGCTCCCAACAAGCAACAGTCGGCGGCGCAGTCGTCGCGGCGCGGGCCGTGAATGCCGAGCGCGCGCCGTTCCGCGCCGGCGTCAAACCTTTCTTGAATCAATTCACGGATCATCCTGACGAATGCCGGATGTGTGCCGACGGTCGCCGCCCGAATCATATTGATTCCTATCTCCGCCGCTACTTGCCGCGCCTCCGTGTCGAGATCGTAGAGCACTTCCATGTGGTCGGAAATAAATCCGACCGGCGCGACTACGACATCCCGGACGCCCTCGCTCTTCAATTCACGGAGGTGGTCACAGATGTCCGGCGCGAGCCACGGCTGTGTAGGCGGCCCGCTGCGACTCTGAAAGACGAGCCGCCAAGGTTCATGCCCGGCGCCTTCCGCGATCAGGCGACAGGTTTCGAGGAGTTGCTGCTCGTAGTCACAGTTCGCGGCCATCGAGCCGGGAATGCTGTGCGCGGTGAAGGCGACGCGCGCCGCCGCGCGCCCCTCTACGTGAATCCGTTCGAGCGCGGCGCGCAGGTGCTCGACATTCGGCTCGACGAAACCGGGATGATTGTAGAAGACGCGCAGTTTCTCGACGAGAGGTGCGCCCTCGCCAACCTCCGCGCGCGCCCGCTCGATGTCCTCGCGGTACTGGCGGCAGCCGGAGTAAGAACTATAAGCCGAGGTGACGAACGCGAGCGCGCGGCGCACGCCGTCCTCCTTCATGCGCCGCAAGGTGTCTGAGAGGAGCGGGTGCCAGTTGCGATTCCCCCAGTAGACGGGGAGAGGCGGGCCGTTCTCCGCCAACTCTTTTTCAAGCGCGGCGATCAGTGCGCGGTTCTGCCCGTTGATGGGACTGACGCCGCCGAATAGTTCGTAGTGGTGCGCGACCTCGCGCATCCTTTCGGGCGGCACGTTCCTCCCGCGGAGGACGTTCTCCAGAAACGGTATGACCTCGTCCATGCCTTCCGGCCCGCCGAACGAGAGGACTAAAAGTGCGTCGTAAGAATGACTCATGGAAGGCTTCCGCTACCGCCGGCTCAATTCGTGCACTGTTTCGATAAGCGAGATGACGGTATCAACCGGCGTCTCAGGCAGGATGCCGTGGCCGAGGTTGAAGATGTGGCCGGGTCGCCCGCCCGCCTGTTCGAGAATCTTCCGTGCCTGTTCGCGCACGTAATCGGGGCCGGCGAAGAGCGCGACCGGGTCGAGGTTGCCCATCACGGCCACGTCGCCGAGACGCGGCCAGACCTCATCGAGACGCACACGCCAGTCGAGGCCGATCACGTCGCCGCCCGCTTCACGCATCAGTTCGAGGAGCGTCGCCGTGCCCGTGCCGAAGTGGATGATGGGCGTGCCGGGCGTGATGTTCTGAATGACGTGGCGTGTATGCGGGAGCACGTATTCACGGTAGTCGTCCGGGGAGAGGCTGCCCACCCACGAATCGAAAAGCTGCACGGCCTGCGCGCCCGCCGCGATCTGCGCGTTGAGATAGCGCGCCAGCGCACGCGAGATGAGCGACATCATTGCGTGCCATGCGCCGGCGTCGGTGTACATCATCCGTTTCGTGTTGATGTAGTTCTTCGACGCACCGCCCTCGACGATGTACGAGGCGAGCGTGAAGGGAGCGCCGCAGAAGCCGATGAGCGGGAGATCGGAGGGCAATGAACGGCGTGTGATTTTGATCGCTTCGTAGACATAATCGAGCGCGCTGACATCCTCGACTTCGCGGAGGCGTTCCACATCGGCGGCGGCGCGGACGGGGTTGTGGATGACGGGGCCTTCGCCTTTGGAGAATTCGAGTTCGAGACCCATCGGCTCGATGATGAGCAGGATGTCCGCGAAGATGATGGCGGCGTCAACCTTGAGCCGTTCGGCGGCATAGACCGTCACTTCGGCGGCCTGTTCGGGCGTCTTGCAGAGTTCGAGAAAGGACATGCGTGCGCGGACCTCGCGGTACTCGCGCATGTAGCGCCCGGCCTGCCGCATCAGCCAGACCGGCGTGTATGGCACAGGCTCGCGCCGACATGCGCGCATAAATGGGCTGTCGCGCAGAGGCTCAGACGCAGGCGGGCTTTCAAGTGTGATATTTTCCTTAATCATCTGGTTGTTTGTAGATTGAAGACACTTAATTCAGGCAGTTCAACTTGACCATCATGCCGTCCGGCTTCGTTCCAGTTTCTGACATACAGACTACAATACAGAGGGCGGAGAGCGTTAGTGGCGGCACAATGGACATCCTTTGATGTCGCTAAATTTTCTTGCCACAAAACTTACACTCGCGGTGTATTGATTGTGAGGACGGCAATAGAGAGGTTTTTGCAAGACCCGATGTGGCGTCCGCAGTTGAAGTGGAAAACGTTGAGAAGGAGGCGGTGAGGCATAATGTCGAAATTGTTGCTTGCCTTGAGCATGTTGTTGCCGATGGGAGTATGGCCTGCCACGTCGGGTGATGCCGGGGCGAACGTTGCGCCGCAGGATGCGGGGCGCGTGGAAAGGCAGTTCAACGTCGGCGCGGGAAAGCGACTCCACGTTGATTTGAAGACGGGCGGCGCGATAGAGATCACGGGTTGGGACAACGATAGCGTCGCCGTCGCGACGACTATGCGCGGGCGGGATGCCGGGGAGACGGATTTGAGTTTCACCGAGACTGCCGCCGGGCTGGAAATTCGTTCACGCTACATCGGCCCCAGACGCCGCCACTATTCCTCCGACGTGAGTCTCGAAATCAAGGTGCCGCGCCGATTCGACCTCCAACTCGACACCATGGGCGGTGACATCCGTATCACGAGCGTCGAAGGCGACATCCGCGGGAAGACGATGGGCGGCAGCCTCAATCTCTCAGACCTGAAGGGTGCGCTGAACCTGACGACGATGGGCGGGCAGATCACGCTGAAGCAGTCGCAGGTCAACGGTAAAGTCTCGACGATGGGCGGCGAGGTGCTGCTCGAAGATGTCACCGGCGATGTGAAAGGCTCCTCGATGGGCGGCAAGGTCGTCTACAAGAACGTCACTAACTCGCGCGG
>JBGTBQ010000015.1:0-53037 GCA_041749275.1 Pyrinomonadaceae bacterium
GCGCGCTCGGCGTCGAGCGCGTCGCCGCCCGGCAGTACGCCGCGCCCCGCGACTTCCCGCGCGGGTGTCACTGGCGCGTCGCCAAACTGTACCGCCAGCCCTTGCATCACGGCGCGTGCGCGGTCGTGGTTGGCCGCAGCATAGAGCACGACGAACAGCGCGAACAGGAGCGTCACGAGGTCTGCGTAAGAGATCAACCAACGGTCTCGACTCTCGCCTTCGTGGCTCTCAGCCCGACCTTTCCCCCGACTGCCGCCGCGCCGCGTGCTTTTGAATTTCACTTCCCCGTTCATGGCGCCGTAGCCCTCAACTCTCGTGGGCTGTTCGCGCCGAAGAATCCAGCCTGTGTCGAGTAGAGCCGCGTAATCGCGCCGGGTGTTTCGTGCGCCGCCAGCGCCACAATCGCGCCGGCCAGCGCCTCGCGCCGCTTCATGTGCGCGCGGTGGCGTTCGCGCAGGCGGGCCGCGACCGGGAACAGTAAGAGGTTCGCCGCCCCAACTCCGTAGATGGTGGCGACGAAGGCCGTAGCAATGCCGACGCCGAGCGCGCTCGGATCATCGAGCACGCGCAGCACGTTAATCAAACCGAGCACCGCGCCGAGAATACCGAACGTCGGCGCGTAGCCGCCGCACGCTTCGAGCGTCGCGGAGTCTTGCGCCCCGCGCTCGTCCTCTTCGTCCAACTGGCGTTCGAGCACGTCGTGCACGATCCGCGGTTCCACGTAATCGGCCACCAGCGCCAGCCCGCGCGCGAAGAGCGCATCTTCGCTCCGCGCGGCGTGGGTTTCGAGCACGCGCACGCCATCGCGTTTCACCATTCGCGCAAGCCACGCCAACCGCGCGATGCCTGCTTCCAACTCATCCGTAGGTTCCCGGAAGCACAGACGCCCCGCCGCGCGCAGGGCCGACCACAACCCACCGGCTCCACGCTTGACGATGACCGCGCCGATGCTCCCGCCGATCACTACCAGCGCGGCGGTCGGCTGCCACAGAAAACGCAGACTGATGCCTTCGAGCGCGGCGCCGCCGCCTACAGCGACGAGGCCGATTAAGAGTCCGACAGGGAGTGCGAAGTCGAGGCGTCTCATCGTCATTAAAAGTCGGAAGTCGGAAGTTAGGAATCAGAGGGGTTGAATTCGCGGAGTGGAATGTCAGCGCCGTGAGCCGCCGAGGGGTGAGATTGTTATTCTGACTTCTCCTTCTTCTCTCTCATGCGCGCGGCAAACTCTCCGACCGCCTCGCGCGGGGCGGCGGAGGTCGCGGTCGAAGCGGCGCGGTTGGCCGCCTGTATCTCCTCGAAGACCTCGAAGCGGTGGACGGAGGTCTCTCGCGGAGCCGTGACGCCGAGGCGCACGCCATCGCCGCTCACCGAAAGGACTTCAACCAAAATCTCGTTTCCGATTACCAGTTTTTCGCCGACGCGGCGCGTAAGTACTAACATGGTCAGCCAATTCCTCCCGGTAACGGATTCTATCAGAGCGCAGGCTCGCGTTGCTCACTTCAAGCGGCGTCCGCGAGCGGCAGTTGTTCGTCGAGCCGGTAAGCACTATCGGTGAGCACGGCCTGCGCGCCGCGCATCCGCGAAGCCGCGATGAAGAGCGGCGCGCGAAGATTGACGGCGGACTTCGTCCACTCCGAGGCGATGCGAACGATCACCAGCACGAGCGGACTTTCGCCCGCGCCGGCGCCCAGCCGCGAAGCGGCTTCGGCAGGCATCGAAGCCGCGTAATCAGGGAAGAGTGATCGCGGCTCAACCACCAAAAAGGTGCTTTGCGGATCATCCGGCGAAGCCAGCCACATAAACGGCTCGATGTCGTGCTGGCGCACGAGCACCATCCGGCGCAGTTGCGGCAGCCCGATCAAACCCTCGTCGAACGTGACGATGTCCGCTTCCTCGTAAGGCAACTCTGTTTCCTGTATGTGAATCGTGGGCATAATGAAAAAGGCGGTTCGCTGTCAGTTGATGGCTCTCGGATGAAAGAACACTTCGCGGAAAGCGTGTGAAAAAACTGAAAGCTAATCGCCAACGGCTAACAGCTTCACTATCCGAGCAGGTCAATAAACGAGAGGCGGCCCGTGCGGGCGCCGCCCTGAAGGATGGCTTCGAGCGTGCGTTCGGCCTGTGTCAGTTCGATGGCGGATTCGGCGAAGTCGGCGGCTTCGATGCCCGTGGCCGTCGCCTCGTAGGAAAGCGAGTCGCGGCCCAGACGTTCGAGAGCCGCGGCGACTGTTTCCAGACTCACGCCGACGCGCGCGCGCGCGTTGCGAGCCTGATCCGAGAACGCGCCAAGACGGTCGAGCGAGGCGAGCAAGGCGGCACGGTCCGCCGCATCGTCGCCCGACCCGCGCAGGGCGGCGACGGCGTTCGCCAGAGTTTCAAAGACGCTGCCGTTAGCGTCCGCGAAAACAGCCTCCGCCGTCGGGCCGATGGCGATGGGCGCCGCTCCCGGCTCGACCTGAATCAGTTGCGGCGTAGCCGGGTTCGTCGCCGCTGCTCCCGTCGCGGGGTCGTAAGGCGGGGCATCCTGTCGCGTCCCGCCAAAGATATAGCGATCACCCTGACGCGCGTTCGCCGTCGTGAGTAACTGCTTCCGCAAGGATTCGATTTCAAGGGCCAGTGCCTCATGTGTGCCCTCGACCGTCCAGTTGGAAGCGCCCTGCGTGATGATCGAACGCGCGCGGTCGAGAACCTGCTCGACCGAGTCGAGCGTACCGTCCGTCACGCGCAAATTGCTTTCCGCCGTCCCGGCGCTACGCTTGAACTGTTCGATTGCGGACTGGAACGCGCGCAGCCGGATGACGGCGCCGGCTCCCGACGGGTCGTCCGACGGTCGGTTGATACGCCGGCCCGTGGAAATGCGCTCCTGCGCCGACGCGATGCGCTGCCTCCCGGCGGCGACACGCGCCGTCAGATTGGCGCTCACTGAATTATCCGTCACACGGTAAGGCATTATGTCTCGACTCCCGTTACTGCAAGACTTGTCGTCTCCCTGTCAGACCACTTTCCGCCTTGCAAAGTGACACACGACCTGTGCGCCCGTCGGCAAGAGCATGGCGTCCGGTTCTTTCAAATATGAGACGGAGATAGTTGCCTATCACGAGCCGAGCGAGATGATCGTCTGGGTCATCTCGTCGGCGATTTTGAGGAAGCGCGCGGCGGCCTCGTAGGCTTTCTGGTACTGGAGCAGGTTGATCGCCTCCTCGTCGAGCGAGACGCCGGAAAAAGATTCGCGTTGGGCGACCGTCTGCGCGAGAATCGCCTGCTGCGTGGCGAGTGCGTCTTCGGCGCTCCGCGCGCCCGCTCCCGCGTCCGCGACGATTGAGGCGTAGACGGAACTGAATGAGCCGGTGTGAGAGCCGACTTGAATCGAGGAGGTGGTCAAGAGGTTGGCGATTTCGCCGGCGATGGTGGCCGCCGCACCGGGGTTCGCAAGCTGCGAGGCGACGACGAGCCGCGAATTAGCTTTGAGCGCCGCGTTGACTTCGAGGTTAGCGGCGGTGAAGGGCGCGCCGCCCGCCGGCCCGGCGAAAAAGTTGAGACCGTTGTTGCCGTCGAGGTCTGTGCCGGAGGCGTGAAGCGTGTTGACGCGCTCGACGATGGAAGCGGCCAGTCCGTCGAGCGCGGAGATTTGCTGGCCGGTCTCTTTGATGGCATCGAGCAACCCACGCAGACGCCCCTCGTTCACCTCGACGGGCGCTCCGTCAAGCGAGAGCGTGACGAAACCTTCGGGCTGCGTCTCAATGGTCTCGATGCGCGAAGCCTTGTCGTCAAGCACGAGCGGACGACCCTCGCCGAGCGTGAGCGTGACCATGCCGTTCGAGTTCTCGACGCTGCGCGCGCCCGTCAACTCCGCGAGTTGGCGGACAGCCGCGCCGCGCTGGTCGCGCAGAGCGGAGGTGTCGCCACCCGTCTTCTCCGCCCCGGCAATTTTTCCATTCAGTTCCGCGACTTCACGCGCGAGGGCGTTGACAACCTTTACGGTGTCGCGCACCGCGCCGTCCGTGCCGTGTTGAATTTCGACGAGCCGGGCGCGCGTCGTGCGAAAGGAGGCGGCGAGCGCCGATCCTTTTTCGACGACGACCGCGCGCACCGGGACGGATGCCGGGTGCGCTTCGAGATCGCGGAAGGCGCCGAAGAAATTGTTCAACGCCGACTGGATGCCGGGGGCGCTGGTTTCGTTGAAGGCGGCGTCCACGGGACTCAGCGCGTCGCGCCGTGCGCTCAGACGACCGGCGAGAGCCGTCTCTGTTTGCAGACGCGATTCGAGGAAGCGGTCGCGGAAAGAACGCACGCCGTCAATCGTCACCCCCGCGCCTGTGAAACGAGAGTCGAAGCCTCCGTTCGCGTTGGTCGAAAGTTGTACGGACTGGCGCGTGTAGCCGGGCGTGTTGACGTTGGCGATGTTCTGGCCCGCCACCGTCAGGCCGAACTGCGAGGCGCGCAAAGCCCGCCGCCCGATCTCAAAGGTGGAGAAGTTTACGCCCACGTTTGCGCCTCCCCGCGTCGCGCATAGGGCGCGCGGTAGGTCGTGGGCTGGATACCGCACGTCTCGATGCAGGCGGCGGTGAAGGTCGCGCCGCTCGTGGCGAGCGCCGAGGCGCTCTCATGCGTGCGCTGGAAGCTGCGCGCCGCACGCAACATCTCACCGGATGCGGACTCGAACATCGCCCGCGCTTCGGCGCCGATAGAACTGCTCTCCGCCGGCGCACTTGCGCGCGCATCCGCAAACGCCGTCAGGGCCGACATGACCTCGACGAGCCGCGCGCGCATTCTGAGCAGTTCGCTCTCGCCCGCGCGCGTCAGAGACTCGACTACGGACGGCTCGCCGCGAACGAGCGCCGCGCCGAGTTGGGCGCACGCCGCATCGAGCTGCCGGTAAGCGGCAGCCTGTTCGCGCATCAACTTCGCGGCCCGTTGGATCAGTTCGTCAGACATTGAATTCGTGAGCGGTGACGGGTGACGGATGAAAAGGTTTTCGGTACTGGCTCTAGCGGGAGATGTCAGAACCGCCTGCGGTAGCGGGCGGATTTCCTGTGACAATAAGCCCGCCCGCTACCGCAGGCGGTTCTGACCTGTCATTTGTCATGGCTGTTCGTCCTTGAGAATGGCGTCGGCGATGTCGCCCGCATCGGGCCGGTAGTCACCTGACTGGATTCGCTCGCGGAGTGCCGCGACGCGCTCCTGTCGAATTTCCGGCAACTCGTTCGCGCGGGCGACGAGTTCATTGATGGTGTTGGCGCGCGCCGAAACGCTGAGTTTGTCGGTGGCGGGCGCGGAGGTTTGTTCGATGGGAGGGGTCGCCGCGTCGCTGCTCTGTTCCGCTTTCGCTTTCGGCTGCGCCTTGACCGCCTCTAAATTGTTTTTTGCATCAATCTTGACTGAATTCATTGGCCGCTCCTTGCTGACCACCGGATGCTTGTTGATGGTCGCTCCCTGCTTATCGGCGCGCGACCGCCATTTCATTAGTCAAGATACTCAAAGGATTGACGCGGCGTCCATTCTCGACGACTTCAAAGTGGAGATGCGGCCCCGTCGAGCGGCCCGTCGAACCGACGGCGGCAATGACTTCCCCGGCGTTTACCGTATCGCCCCGTTTGACGTAGAGGCGGTCGGCATGTGCATAGCGCGTTTGGCGTCCATCAGGGTGTTCGACAATCACGGTGTTGCCGTAGCCTTTGCGATGACCGGCGAAGACGACTGTACCCTCGCCCGCCGCGCCGATAGGCGTGCCGCGCGGGGCGGCGATGTCCATCCCACGGTGGAAGCGGTGATGGCCGTGGATGGGGTCGCGGCGGATGCCGAAACGCGAGCTGAGTCGTCCTTGAATGGGCATCCGCAGTTCGGTCGGCTCGGCGCGGCGCGGCGTCTTCGTGACGGGATTGACGGCATCATTGATTTTGTCCGCCGACGAAACTGGGAAGACTCGACGCGGACGGGTGGCGGGCGCTAGACGAGCCGGCGTCGCGCCCGCAAACGCAGACGCGCCCGTCGGCAGCGCGACATCAGGTGTCGGAACGGCGTCACTTGGCGCGGCCTCCGAGACAAGGTACACATCGTCTTTAGTCTCCGTTTCCGTTGCGACTTTCGTGATTTTTTCTCTGCCCGTGCTCGTTCTGGCCGGAGTGTTGATGGAAGCGGCGCTATCAGGAGCCTTCGCCGCGACTCCGGTCGCGTTGATCCCTCGCACGAGTCGTGCCACGGCGATGGCATGTCGCGTTTCACGTCCCGCGCCACTCTCCGCGCGCAAGGCTTCGGGCCGAATCTGGCCGAGGATGACATCAGCCATGCCGACGCCGCCCGCGCGCGAAATCGCGCCCGCGATCTGCTCGCTGAAAAGCTGCCGGTAGACGCCCGCGCCCGGCCCGCCGCCGAAGAGGCTCTCCTCTCCCCCGTCTTCCTCCGAAGGGTTGAGCGATGCGGTAAGCTGCGTCAGCAACAGCGCCTCGAACTCCGCCGCCACGCGCCGTGCGTTCAAATCGTCGCGCCGCGCCGCCGCGTCGAGGCCGTCGCGCGTCGCCGGTTTGTCGAGCCGCAAAAGATTGATGTCCTGCGTCATGCGCTTCGACTCTCCTATTGCATTTCCAGTTCGGCGGCGAGCGCGCCGGCGGCTTTGATCGCCTGAAGGATGCTGATGATGTCGCGGGCCGAGACGCCCACCGCGCGCAACCCGCGCACAACTTCGTCCACGCTTGCGCCATCCGGCAGCACAACCGATTCGGGCTTGCGCTCCGTCACCTCAACGGTCGTGCGCGGCACCGTCACGGTCTCGCCCGTCTTCGACAGCACCGACGGCTGTGAGACTTCAAACTCCGTGCCGATGCGAACCGTCACGCCGCCCTGCGAGATGGCGACCGATGACAGACGCACGTCGCGCCCCATGACGATGGTGCCGGTACGCTCGTTGATGATGACTTTGGCAATCGCGTCGGTCTGAACCTTCAGCGACTCCAACTCGGCGATGAAGCCGATTTGATCGTCGCGCCAGTCGGCGGGGACACGCACTTCGACGTTGCGGCTATCCACCGCGCGCGCCGTGCCCGTGCCGAACGCCTGATTGACGGCGCGGCCCAAACGCGAGGCCGTCGTGAAATCGTCCTGCCGCAACACGAGCGTCAACGCCCCCGCCGCCGCAAGGTCTGTCGTCACGACACGCTCCACCATGGCCCCGTTCGGCACGCGCCCGACCGTCGGATGATTGATCTCGACCGAGTTGCCTGCGTTGCCAGCCGAGATGCCGCCGATGGAGACCGAGCCTTGCGAGAGCGCATACACCTGCCCGTCCACACCCTTCAGCGGCGTCAGCACGAGCGTCCCGCCCTGAAGCGAACGCGCGTCGCCGATGGACGACACGGTCACGTCAATCTTCGATCCCTGCCGCGCGAAGGGCGGGAGCGTCGCCGTCACCAACACCGTCGCCATGTTCTCCGGTTTCAACGACGCGCCGTCCGCCGCGATGCCCATCCGTTCGAGCAAATTCTGGAGCGTCTGCCGCGCGTAGAGATTCTGTTGCACGCGGTCGCCCGTCCGGTTCAAACCGATCACGATCCCGTAACCGAGAAGTTGGTTGCCGCGCACGCCCTCGATCTCGGCGATGTCCTTGACGCGCACGGAGAGGCGCTCCTGTGCGTTGAGCGGCAAGTCGGAGACAGACGATAGGAGCAGGAGGCAGGAAATCGCTTTGAGCAGCCGCGATTTGAAATCCGAAATCCGAAATCCGACACTTGAGAGTTCATTCGGGAACGCCGGTTCATTTTATCTTTCCTTTGTAATGCGGGGGCCGGACGATGAATGGTTTCACCTGCCTCCCGCTCCTGCCGTCAGCCGTCTGTTTTAGAAGGGCGTGATCTTCTCGAACAACCGGAAGAGCCAGCCCGGCGCGTTGTCGGCGGAGGCGACGCCTTTGCCGTTCAACTCGACGCGGAGGTCGCCCACGGCGGTCGTCGGGACTGAGTTTTCCGATGACACGTCGCGGCGGCGCACGATGCCGGAGAGTTGAAGACGCTCGTCCTCTTTGTTGATCTTGACGAGCTTCCGCGCTTCGACGCGCAGGTCGCCGTTCGGCAGCACCTCGACGACACGGGCGGCGATGCGCGCGCGCAGGTCGCTTTTACGCTCGGTCGAACCCTTGCCTTCAAACTTACGCGAGCCTAAGCCTCCGGCGACGCCCGCCACGACCGCCGCGCCGGGCACCGGCAACGCGCCCGCCGCGCCTATGAGTCCGCCGAGCGTGCCGGAGTCGCGCCCGCGCTTGGCCGCCGACGAGACGCTGGCCGTGCTCGATTCGACGATGTCCACGAAGATGAGGTCGCCGACCCGGCGCGGCCTGAAGTCGTCGAACAAACTGCTGCCCGGCGCGTCATCCGTGAACAACGAGCCGTTCGCGGGACGGGCCGGAGCGGACACGCGCTGTGCGTCCACGTCCTGCTCCGACGGCTGAACCGTTTCGACCCGCGGAGGCGGTGCACCCTTCTTTCCCTGCTTACCCTGCGCCACGGCGACCGACGGCAGCGACAGCGCCGCGAGCGCGACGACCATAAGAATTTTGTTGACCGGTTTACTCATCTTCGCTTCCTCTTAAAAACGCACACTCACTAACCCCTCGTCCACGACGATGGCCTGAATCAAAGTGCCCGACTGAGTATTCTTGACCTGTATCCGATCCCCGACGCGCCCCGCCCCGCGCGCTTCGCCCGCGACCGCGATGCTGAACTTGCCGGACTCTCCCGTAACGCGCACCGCATCGCCGGGACGCACCACGATCACCGCCTCCAAAACATCCCGCGTGACCGCCTCGCCGCGCGCGACCGGACGCGCGACAGACATCCCACGCAGCTTCGACGCCTCGCGGACATAGCTCCCGACCGGGCGACTGAGGCGTTGCACTTCAATCCGCACGTCCTCCTCGCGGATGCGCGCTCCCGCCGCCAGATCGTGAGCGGCAACGGCGACCGGAGCATGAGCCTCGACCGCCGCGGTCGCGCTCAGGCGGCGCACGACTCGCCCGTCCACTAAAATTTCGATAGCCACGACGAACGGCGCGAACAAGTCACGCACGCCGCCCAGCGTCGCGCGCGTTTCGACCGTGCCCGTGGGCACTTCGATGTTCGCGGGCAGGTCGAGACGGACGAGGCGCACGGTATCACCCGCGGAACTTAATTTGAGGAAAGCCGCGCGCTCGACTGCTTCACGCAAAAGCGTCGCCTCAACCGCTTGCCCCGCGCGTCTGATGAAGATCACCGGCGGCGCTTCGACCACTACTTCGCTAGTCGAAAATCCCGCGGCTGCAATCGCCAGCAACACGCGCTCACGCGCCAGTTCTCTCACCGCGCCCACGTTCGGCGCGTAGCCGAGCGCCACCGAGCGTAATCGTTCAGCCAACGCCCAATCGCCCGCACGCACCTCCGAGATGTCGCCGAGCGTAAGCCTTTCGCCCCGCGCAATGACCGACGTTTCCACCCGCACAACGGCTTGCCGCTCGCCCGCGTGCATCGAAAGAGTAATGAAGCAAGGAGCCAAACAGGCCAAAGCCAGACGCGCAAGAGCCACGCGGCCCCGCGCCTTCTGACTTCTAACTTCTGACTTCTGACTTCTTCTTCTCACGATACCGCCTGATTGATGGTGCCGAGCATCCGGTCGGCGGCGGAGATAACCTTCGAGTTGGTCTCGTAGGCGCGTTGCGCCGCGATCATGGTGACCAGTTCTTCGACGACGTTGACGTTCGAGCCTTCGATAAAACCCTGATTGATGCGCCCGAGGCCGTTGGCGTCGGGCGAGCCGGCGGTCGCCTGTCCCGAAGCGGCGGTCTCTTTGAAGAGATTGCGCCCCATTGATTCCAGACCGGCGGGGTTGGCGAACGACGCAAGCTGAATCTGTCCGACGTTCTGCGCGTTGGCCTGACCGGGCAGCGTCACGCTGACGGTTCCGTCCGTGCCGATGCTGATCGAAGTGGCTTCGCCCGGAATCGTGATAGCCGGCTCCAGCGACTCACCCGTCGCCGTCACGACCTGTCCCTGCGCGTTCAGGTGAAACGAGCCGGCGCGCGTGTAGGCCAGTTCGCCCGACGCCATGCGAACCTGAAAAAAACCGCTGCCTTCGATCACCATGTCGAGCGGGTTCTCGGTCTGCTTGAAGTCGCCCTGCAAGAAGATGCGCTCGCTCGAAATGGCGCGCGCGCCGAGTCCGATTTGAAGACCGACGGGCGTCTGCGTTGAAGAGTTCGCCGCCGCGCCCGGCGTCCGCAGGTTCTGGTACAGGATGTCCTGAAACTCCAGCCGCGAACGCTTGAACCCGACGGTCGAGGCGTTCGCCAAATTGTTGGCGATGTTGTCCACGTTCAGTTGCTGTACCTGCATGCCCGTGGCGGCGGTGTGTAGTGCTCTGCTCATTGGTTTCTCCTTTGGAGTAGCGGTTAGCTAAAACCTCTGTGTGAAAAGTCCGCCCGGTCGAATCCTAGATCGGTTTTCAAGTCAGTGTACGGGGGGCGGTTCTGACCGTACAGCCAAGTGAAATCCGATCTAAATGCCGGCCAAGAGAAAAAAGCTCACGGCTCACGGCTCATAGCTAACGCCTAAATCCTTCCTATCTCGCTTGAGACCTTGCGGCCCAGATCGTTCATAAGGAGTGTGATCGAACGTTGAAGCGAGTCGAACTCGCGGCTGTTCTGCATCATGGCGACCATCTCGGAGACGGCGTTGACGTTCGACATTTCGAGTGCGCCCCGGATGACGGTTGCGCCCGTCGCCTCTTGCGGTCGTTCGCTGCCGGAGGCGACGAAGAGTGAGGAACCTTCTTTGAGGAGGGCCGTGCGTGGGTCGTTGAAGCGGACGAGCTTCAAGCGTCCGACGGTTTGATTGTTGACGGAGACGGCGCCGTCTTCGCCGATGGATGGTTCGCCGGGCGGGAGCGTGAGCGGGCCGCCGTCCGCGACGACGAGGTCGCCGTTCTGCGTGACGAGTTGGCCCGCCGAATCGAGCGTGAACGCGCCGGCGCGCGTGTAGCGCTCGCCGCGCGGCGTCTGCACGACGAGGAAAGCGTCGCCGGAGATTGCCACATCGAGCGCGCGCCCCGTCTCGCGGATCGCGCCAGTCGAGTGGTCGGTCGCGCCGCCCGCGACGACGCCGATGGAGCGCGCCTGTAAACTGTCCGCCGCTCGATTCGTCGTTTGACTCCGTGTCTGTTCACCGGCTTCGCTGGTGGATGCGGGCCGCGTCGCCGAAGCGTCGCCGGGTTGCCGCTTTTGCGCTTCTATCTCGATGGCCTCGACGGAACTGTAGACGAGGCGGTCTGACTTGTAGCCGGCGGTCGAAGCGTTGGCGATGTTGTTGGCCGTCGCGTCGAGCGCGCGCTGGCGTGCGCGCATGCCGAGGTAGGCGGTGTAGAGTCCGTTGTACATGGCTCGTGCTTTCAGGCGGCGCGGCTGAGGCCGATGATTAGCTCGACCTCGCCGCGCGGCAGGTTGAGCGTGGCAGAGATGGCGTTCGTATCCAACCCGCGTTTGGCGAGCGAGAGAACGTGGTGGCGTCGCTCGGTCATGGGTGGCTTCGCGGGCGCGGGCGCGGGCGCCTCTTCCGTGTTCGATTGAGCGAGGGGCGCTTCGCCCGTGCGGAAGCGTACTTCGAGACGAGAGAGGCGTCGCGCCTGTTCGTTCGCGCGTTCGGTGGCGGCGTCGAGGTCGCGGCTGAGGTCGAGCGCCTCCTTTTCGAGTTGCAGCGTGACCGCAACCGTGTTCCGCGACTCGCTTCGCGCACGACGCGCAATGGCGAGACTTATAGCGCAGCACAACAGCGCGAGCGTCGCCCCGGCGAGCGCCGCGATTGAAATCGTTTGCAATGGAATCAAAGTGTTCTCCATCCTTCTCTCCTCAGATGAGCGACAACGCGCGTTCGGCGGGCGCGCCGATTTCGGTGATGCGGACGCCATAATAGCCATCCACGACGACCACTTCGCCACGGGCGAACGGGCGCCCGTTGACGAGCAGTTCCACCGGCTCTTCGACCGCGCGGTTCAGCTCGATCATCGTGCCGAGGCCCATTCTCACGACCGACCGCAGCGGCACGTTCGTCACGCCGAAGCGCACCACCACATCCAGTTCCACGTCGAGCAGCCGCTCGATGTTGCGCGGCGCCTCCTCGCGTCTGAGCGAATGCGGAAGAGATGCGCCCGACGACGGCGCGGGCTGCGTCCCCGGCGCGGGCGGCGCGGCGGAACGGGTTGCTTGTTCGGATGGTGCGGCCATATTCGTGACGACGGCTTCTACCTTCGTCGCGTCGCCGGACAGCGCATCGAGCGAGCCGGCGGGCGCGTAGAGAAACATGGTCTGCGAGTCAATCTGGTCGCCGACCGAGAGTGAGAAAGTTCCGACCCACACGCTCTCGCCGACGACCGACGCCAGCCGCGCTTCATCGCCGGTGAGGTCGAAGTGGCGCACCTCGCCGAAAGTGACGAGCGTCGGGTTAAGGACGGCGAGCTGCGCGGAGGCGGCATTCAACACGGCGCCGACAAGCGCGCGGCTACCCGGTTTCGGCGAGCCGTCCGTGGGTCTTTTGGCGAGCCGGTCTATCTCGGCCCCTTCGTCGCCTTTGAACAAACAGACGACGACGCCCGGCAGCCCTTCCTCGCACGCCGCGAAATAGGCCGATGTCCATGTCGCCGCCACGGCCAGCGCCCCCGCGACGCCCGCATCCGAGACCTCGCGCATCGCAAGGAGCTTCAGCGCCGACGGACAGCCAAACATTTCTCGCGCCGACTCGTTCCACGCCGCCGCGAACGTCGAGATCAGTTGTTTTTCGATTGGCTCCATAAGAAAAGTGGTGTGTGACGAGTGTCGAATGATGAGTGAAGAGTGTTGAGCGCTGGGCGATAAGCAGGAGCACCTGATTTCTCATCACTCATCGCTCATCACTCTTCACGTCTTCGCACGCTCTTCAGCGTTGGCGTAGGAATTGAGGTGGACGGCGGTGCGTCCATCGTGTGCGACGAGGTCGCCGCGGAATTTGACGATGCCGCCGACGCTGACTTCGATGGGCTGGTCAACGCGATGTTCGAGGCGGAGCACGTCGCCCGGCCCGATGCCGAGCAGGTCGTCTATCGCGGCGGTCGTGCCGTGCAACTCGGCGGCAACCGGAAAGGTGACGGACGCCAGTGTGTCGAGCAGTGCGCGCGTCTGTTCGGGCTGCGCCTCGCGGCTGCGCGTATAGAAAGACTGGTTGAACTGCTGGATGATCGGCTCCAGCGTGACCGCCGGGATGCAGAAGCTCATCATGCCGCGCGTGTCGCCGATGCGGACGTGGAAGACGATGGTCAGGACGACTTCGCTCGGCGCGACGATCTGCAACAGTTGCGGGCGCGTCTCGCGTCCGACGATGACGATGTCGAGTTCGAGGTGGGGCTTCCACGCTTCGCGCAGGTCATCAATGACAACCTTGAGGAAGCCTTCCAAAATCTTCTGCTCGATCTCGGTCACGGCGCGCCCCTCCGGGAGCGTCTGCCCCGGCCCGCCGAGCATCCGGTCAATGATGGGGAAGGCCAGCGAAGGGTTCAGCTCAAGCACCACCATGCCTTGCAGCGGCTGCATCTTCATGGTGAAGATGGCGGTCGGGTCGGGCAGGCCATAGAGATATTCGGCATACGCCTGTTGCTCGACCGAGATCAGCGTCACCTCGGAGATGGTGCGTAAGAAAATCGGCAGCGAGGATGACAGGCTGTGCGAGAGCATGTCGTGCAGCAGGTAGAGCGAGCGCACCTGCTCTTTGGAAAGACGGTCGGGGCGGCGGAAATCGTAGGGCACGACGCGGTGGCGCTTGTCCGTGCTCGCCTCCGCGGGCGCTTCGAGCAAGGCCGACATCTCTTCTTCCGTCAATAAGGCGTTGTCTTCCACTTGCGACGACTCCCCGGCGCTCAGGCCAACGCTGGACTCAGTTGAAACAACTTGACGCCCGCGCGCAGACGCATCACGGCCTGTGTGCGAATCTGCGAGACACGCGATTCGGTAACGCCAATGACGGCGCCAATCTCTTTCATCGTCAACTCCTCGACGTAGTAGAGGGCGACGACCTGCCGCTCACGTTCGGGCAGTCGCTCGACCGCCGCGGCGAGACGCGCGCACGTCTCCGCCCGCTCGTAGTTGGCGAGCGGGCTGCGCGACTCCTCCTCCTTGACCTGCACCGGCTTTGCGCCCTCGCCTTCTTCATCCTCGCGGTCGAGGCTGGTTACACTGAGCGTCCGCAACTCGCCGAGCAGCGTCTGTAACTCCGCGACGGGGATGCCCAGTCGCGCGGCAATATCCTCTTCGCGCGCCGGGCGATTGTGCTCGCGCTCGAAGTCGGCGTAGGCCGTCTCAACTTCGCGCGAGCGCCGGCGCACGGAACGCGGCGCCCAGTCAAGATCACGCAAACTGTCGAGCATCGCGCCGCGCACACGCAGCTCGGCGTAGGTCTTGAATTGTACGCCGCGCGTCGGGTCGTACTTGTCCACGGCGTCGAGCAGACCGAGCATCCCCGCGCCGATCAGGTCGTCACGATCCACGGAAGCGGGAAGCTTCGAGAGCAACCGCTCGGCGATGAATCTGACCTGCGGCAGGTGCGCCTCGATCAGCGCGTCGCGGTCAGGCGCTGCCTGCCGGTAAGCGCCGGCGGCGGCGCTGGCTGTCTTGTAGGGTTGAGCGCGATTCATGTTCGTGGGGTTCGTGGGGTAGTTCGTCAGACCGCCAGAAGGACGGAGCCGCCGGACATTTCCGTTTCGGCGAGCGCCTGCCAAAAAGAACCATGGCGGCCATCAGGCGAGCACTGTCCGGGCGTCTCGGAGGCGAGACGTTTGGCGATGAGGCGGAGGGAACGGCTGGACGGTGAATCAGGCGCGTATTCAACCACCGGCCTCTGCTCACGGACGGCCTCGGCCAACTCCGCGTCGCGCGGGATCACGCCGAGCAACTCGATGGGGTGTTTGAGAAAGCGCGCCGTCGCGCCGGCGAGATGGTTGAAGGTTTGTTCCGCGTCGCCGAGGCCGACGACTTCGTTGACGACCACCCAGACGGGCTTGGAAGGCGAGTGCCGGTGCAAAGTTTTGAGCGTGGCGTATGCGTCCACGACCGCCGTCGGGTCGGGTGTGGTGACGAGGACGACTTCGTCGGCGGCGCGCAGCACGCCGGTCACGTTACCGCCAATGCCCGCCGCCGTGTCAATCAACATAAAGTCGGACTCGCACTCCATCGCGCGCAATTCAGCGACGAGACGCGTGTGCTGCGCCGTGTTGAGCGAGGCCAGTTCCTCGATACCGCTCCCGCCGGGGAGCAGCCGCAGACCACGTAGAGTGTTGATGACCACTTCATCGAGACGGCGCTGGCCGGCAAGCACGTGGCCGAGGTGAAAGCGTGGGTTGAGTCCGAGCAGCACGTCCGCGTTGGCAAGCGCGAGGTCGGCGTCGAGCAGAGAGACGCGACGGCCCATTCCGGCGAGTTCGAGCGCGACGTTGACAGCGAAGTTCGATTTACCGACGCCGCCCTTGCCGCCCGTCACGGCGATGGTTCGCCCGCGTGTCCCGGAAGTGGTTTCGACCGTCCCCTTCAACAGGTTGCCGCTCATCGGGTTCTCGGCGTGGGTGGCGGGAGTGGTCATCCGTCGCAGGGTATTGGCTTGATCGTTCGTCATGTGTTTCCGGTTCGTTAGGCAGCAGTGGTTCCGGCGCGCACGACGCGCGCGGCGAGGGTCGCGGAGGTCGCCCGTTCAAGGTCTTCCGGAACGCGCTGTCCGGCGCAGAGGTAGAGCAGTGGGAGTTTCGATTCGGAGGCCAGCGTCACGGTGCGTCCCGGCGCGGCGGTCTCGTCGAGTTTGGTGACGATGAGGCGGTCGGCGCCATACATGGTGAACTTGCGAACGGCAGCGAGGGCATCGGACGGGTGGGTCGTCGCCTGAAGCACGAGACACTTGACGATCTCTTCGCGCGCCCGCAGGTAGTCCCCCAGTTCGAGCTGGTCGGCGAGGTCGTGCGGGTTGCGGCCCACCGTGTCCACGAGCACCACGCCTTCGCTTTCGAGTTTGCGCGTGAGCGCGTCCAACTCGACCATCGAACGCGCGACATGGAAGCCCGCGCCGATGATCTCGGCATATATCCTCAACTGTTCAGCCGCCGCGATGCGATAAGTATCGAGCGTAATCAGTTCAACGCGGCGTCCCTCGCGCAAGGCGACGCGCGCCGCAAGCTTGGCGATGGTCGTCGTTTTGCCGACGCCGGTCGGGCCGATGAGGGCGACGACCGAGGGCGTCTTTGTCGCGCCGGTCGTCGCGGTTAACGGGTCGGCGGAGAAGCGCACCGCCGACGCGATCAGAGTTTGGAGTCCGGCCAGCGCCACTTCGTCGCTCGTGCGCTTCTCATGGACGGCCAGCCCTTTCGATGCCAGAAAAGTTTCGCCGCCGTCAGCGAGCACCTGTATGCCGCCTGCTTCGCGGCGGCGCTCTCTAATCGCTTCGCAGACGGCGCGGCGCGCAAGCTCCGGCGTCAGCCCCTGACCAGCCAACTCGATATAGGCATCGAAGTAAGGCGAGTCGTATAGCTCAGGCATTTCCTCGAACGACTCCGCCGCCTTGTGCGCGAGGCCGGAGAGCGCGGCGGGCCGCGCGGCGAGCGTGCCCAGAGAGAATTTCACCTCTCGCAACTCGGCGCGCAGGCATTCGAGTTCATGGTTGATCGTATTGCGCCGTGGCTGTCCGGCTTCGGGCGTGACGTTGCTGACCCGACCCGCGACTGACGACTCGGTGACGACAGAGGTTGTGAGCGTCGTGGCAGCGGCGACAGGCTTCCCGGCAGGTTTAACGGAGACAGCCCTGCCGCGATGAACGAAGCGCGGTTCGGTGTCGGCGATCTCGACGCCGCGTTGAGAGACATCCGCCACGGGTTCGCCTTCGACTGTCATGTTGGCGTGCGGTGCGTCGTCGGAGTAGGCGCGCGCGAGGAGTGCCGAGAGGGCCGAAGCGCCGCCATGCGGATTCTTTCTCGGGCCGTCGCTTTCTATGCCGGTTCTCTCCGCGCGGGCGGGCATGGCGGGCGCGTCGTCGGTCAAATTAAGCAAAGAGGCGCGGTGGCCGTGGCGCGTGGCACGTTTCTCTTCCTGTTTCTTGCCGGACTTGGTCGCGGTGTCGGCGGCAACGCGCACCTCGATCTGCTCGCGCGCGCCGAGTCCGAGAAAGCCGCCGGCGCGCACGCGCTTGGTGTCGAGCACGAGCGCCTCCTCGCCGAGTTCCCGCTTGACCTGTTCGAGCGCCTCGCGCATCGTGGCCGCCCTGAATTTTTTTGTGTTCATCGGATTTAACTTTTGGCTGTCGTTGGCCGATATGCGATGGTGAAGGGAAAAGATTCTTTCCTTTTTTTACATCCGAGACTCAGGCTTGAACTTGAGAATCCTAAAACGACCGTCCCGGAATCTTTCAAAGCCGTTCGACAAGCCCCGTCAGGGGCAAAACACTCAAACAGCTTCTAACTGATCGTTCCCATCGAGACGAGCCGCACGCTGGGTGCGACCTCGCCGTGGGCGATTACGGCCAGCTCTGGCAAGAAGCGTTCCGTCAAACGGCGGAGGTGGGGCCGCAGCGCCCCGGAGCAGAGAACGACGGGCTGCGAGAGGACGGCGGCCTGCGCCGCGGCTTCTATCTTTTCCAGTACCATCCGCCCGAATTCCGGCTCCAAAGCCTGTGCGGGAGCGCCCCCATGCAGGCCCAGACGCTCGCCCAACTGATGTTCAAGGCGCGGGTCGAGCGTGAGCACGGCCAACTCGCGGCTCTCGTTCGCCAGCGTGGCCGAGATGGTGCGCGAGAGCGCCGCGCGGGCGGCTTCCGTCAAAGCGTTGACATCGTGCGTCAGGCTTCCGGCATCGGTCATGGCTTCGAGAATAGTGGCGAGGTCGCGGATGGGGACTCGCTCGCGCAAGAGGTTTTGCAACACACGCTGGACTTCGCCGAGGCTGAGGACTTTCGGCGTTGCCTCCTCGACCGTCTTCGGATGCGTCTCGGCGAGCGAGTCCAGCAGCGCGCGCGTCTCCTGCCGTCCGAGCAGTTCGGGCGCGTGCCGCTTAATCATCTCCGAGAGATGCGTGCACAGCACCGTGGTCGGGTCAACCACGGTGTAACCCGCCGCGAGCGCGCGTTCGCGGTCGCCCTCGCGCCGCACCCAGACGGCGGACATCCCAAACGCGGGGTCTGTCGTCCTTAAGCCTTCGATCACTTCCCGCACCGCGCCGGGATCAATCGCCAGAAACCCTTCGGTCTGTAATTCCCCACTCGCCACCTTCTCGCCCTTGAGCAGGATGGCGTACTCACGTGGCGCGAGCTGCAAGTTGTCCGTGACGTGGACGGGCGGGACGACGAGACCGAGGTCGAGCGCGATCTGTCTGCGTATCTCGCGCACACGTCCGAGGAACTGATCGCCCGCGCTGACGAGCGGGATCAGCGCGTAGCCGACTTCGACCGCCAGCGAGTCGAGTTTCAGAAGCGATTCGATCTTCTCGCTCTGTTCAGGCGCGGCGGCGGCGCGTTTCTCTTCGGCGGCGCGGGTCTCTGCCGCGTGGGCGTTGCTCTCACGCTGACGCCGCGAAAGAAAGCCGGCGCCGACAGCCCCCGCGGCCATCGAGAGAAAGGCCACATGCGGCATACCGGGCAGGATGCCGAGCAGCGCCAGCACACCCGCCGCGATAAACAGCGGGCGCGGATTTACCAACAATTGCCCCGACATTTCCGCGCCCATGCTCGTTTCCGTGGCGGCGCGGGTGGTGATGATTGCCGCCGCGACGGAGATGAACAGCGAGGGCACGGCGGCGGCCACCCCGTCGCCGACCGTGAGAATCGTGTAGGTCTTGATGGCGTCGCCGAGCGGCATCCCGTGCTGCAACACCCCGACGGCGAAACCCGCGACGATGTTGATGATGGTGATGATGATGGAGGCGACGGCATCGCGCTGCGTGAAGCGGATGGCGCCGTCCATCGCGCCATGAAACTCGGCGGCTTGCGCGATGTCCGTGCGGCGGCGCTTGGCCTCATGCTCATCAATGATACCGGCGGAGAGGTCTGCGTCCACCGCCATCTGCTTGCCCGGCATCGCGTCGAGCGTGAAGCGCGCCGTCACTTCCGACGAACGCACCGCGCCGTGGTTGACCACCAAAAACTGAATCGCCAGCAGGATTAAAAAGATCACCGCGCCGACGACATAGTTGCCGCCGATGACGAACTCGCCGAACGCCTTGATGACCGCGCCGGCGGCCATCTCGCCCGCCTCGCCGTGCGACAGAATCAGCCGCGACGTGGCGACGTTCAGCGCCAGACGATAGAGCGTCGTCAGCAGCAAGAGACTCGGAAACGAGGTGAACTTGACCGGCTCCGCCGTGTACATCGCCACCAGCAGGACGAGCACCGACAGCAACAGGTTGAAGCTGAGGAGCGCGTCCAGCAACAAGGTCGGGAGCGGGACGAGCAGGACGAGCAGGATGACGACCGCTCCCAGCGGCACGACAAGGTGCGAGTGGCGTCCGGCGATGCCGAGCAATCGTTCAGTGGTCGTGGCGGTCGTGGCGGACAAAAAGGGTGGCTCCCTCGGTGCGGAGAATTTGACACTCACCCCCGGCGGGAATGGTCTCGGAGCCTGTTTTGCAATCCCGGTGCCGCGCGATTCGCTAAAGTTTTTGGCGCGGGTTGCCGATGAAGAGTTCGCGGGGAGGTGTCAGTCCCGCGCCGTCTGTAGATTCACGGGCTAACCGTCAGGGTTGAGCCTCCAGCCGGCACGCGACCCGCGCGACGCCGCTTCACGTTGTACCCCCATCAAATAACCACCACACGAGGACTAAAAACACCAATGCTTGCAGGCGCCACCATCAAGATCGAATCGCTCGTCGAGTCGGAACTGCCGCCGCTGCCCGGTTCCGCTTTGCGCGTCACCAATCTGGCGCAGGACATCAACGCCTCCTCGCGCTCGCTGGCCGACGCCATCGGCCTCGACCCGGCGCTCTCCGCGCGCATCCTGCGCGCCGCCAACTCGCCGCTCTACGCACGCGAACGCGCGGCCACGTCGCTGCCCTCCGCCGTCAACACGCTGGGCAACCACACCATCCACATGTTCGTCATGGTCTACGTCGCGTCGGACGCCTTCAATCGTCGCAACGGCAAAGGCACGGCGACCGAGCGGGCGCTGTGGGAGCACTCCATCGCCGTGGCGATGGCCGCGCGCGAACTCTGTTTGGCGCTCGGTCTGCGCGGCGGCGAAGAGATGTTCCTCTGCGGTCTGCTCCACGACATCGGGAAGCTCCTGCTGCTGCGCCACAACCCGGAGCTTTACGCCTCTATCTCCGCCGACCCCAACCCGCTTCAAGGCGAGAACAAGCTCTACGGCTACACGCATACTCAGGTCGGGGCTTTCGCGGTTCGACGCTGGGGACTCCCCGAAGAGATTGGCTATGCCATCCACCACCACCACGAGCCGAGTGAAGCCCCCGAAGGGGTACTCATGGCGCGCATCATAGACGTGGCGGATATCCTCGCCAACAACGCGAACATCGGCCTGCGCCGCGACATGCCGACCAACCTTACGTTGTCGGAGTCCGTGATCGCTCTCCGGCTCGATCCGGAGCAGTTGGAGAGTGTCTGGCAAAAAACGGAAGCCAAATTGCACGACGCACTGAGTCTGTTCACTTGATAAAGACAGAGGTCAGAGGTTAGAGGTTAGTAAAATCAGTGCTTCGCTGGCCTCTCATCTCTGGCCTCTATTTGTCCAGCGTTTCGCGTAGCGTTCGAGCAAGTTTAGAGAGGGTGAAGGGTTTTTCGAGATAGGGCGTGCTCTCAGCGAGCGCCGCGGGATCGTCCGCCGTGGGGCCGGCGTGGCCTGACATGTAGAGGATTTTCGTTTCAGGGCGCAGTCGCGTGAGACGCTCGGCCAGTTGTAATCCGTTCATCCGCGGCATACTTACATCCGTCAGCAACAGTTGAATGGGGCCGTCGTGACGCTCGTAGACTTCGATGGCCGCCTGTCCGTTCGAGGCTTCGAGCACGCGGTAGCCGAGGACTTCCAGCATCTCGGTTGTCATCCTGAGCAGACGGCTCTTGTCTTCGACGAGCAACACGGTTTCGCTGCCGCCCGGTAGTTCGGACAGCGCCGTTGTGTGGATCTCGCTCGTCGCCAACTCTTCGGCTTGCGGCAGGTAGATTTCAAAAGTCGTTCCCTGTCGCGGTTGGCTATGAACCCAAATGTAGCCACCCGCCTCCATAACGATATTGTGCGCGGTGTAAAGGCCGAGGCCCGTGCCCATCTCTTTGGTCGAATAGAACGGCTCGAAGATGTTTTCAACTGTCTCAGCATCCATCCCCTGCCCCGTATCCCTAACCGAGATCAAGACGTAATCGCCTGAGCGCACCGGCGCGGGCGCGCCCGACGTGGCGCCGAGCCTGACTTGCGACGTTTCGATGGTAATCTCGCCGCCCTGCGGCATGGCATCTCGTGCGTTGATGGCAAGGGTCATCAGCACCTGTGCGAGTTGGTTAGGGTCGGCCCTGACGTGGCCGATGTCGGGCTGGCGAGTCGTCTTAATTTCGATGTGGTCGCCGATCCACGGGCGCAGCATATCTTCCATGCTGGAGACGAGCGTGTTGGGATTCATCACGACGGGCTGTGCTATCTCTCGTCGGCTGAAGGTGAGGAGCTGGCGCGTCAGAACAGCCGCGCGGCTCGCCGCGTCGCGTATTTCCCGCACTTTCTTGCGCGGTCGCTCGTCCGGTCCGAGTTGGCGGAGCAGCAGGTCGCAGTAACCCGTGACGATAGCCATCTGGTTGTTGAAGTCGTGCGCGATGCCGCGCGCGAGACTGCGGACGGCATCCATCTTCTGCGAGTGGCGAAGCTGCTCTTCGCGCTCGCGCAACGCTTGTTGCGCGCGCCGGTGTTCGGTGACATCCTCGGCCATCACGAGCCGCGCCTCGCGCCCGCCGAAGACCAGCATGTGCGATGTGGTCTCCACTTCAATCAACTCACCGCTTTTCTTTGAGTGCTTCCACACGCCCGATTTCTCGATCCCGTGCCCGACCTTCGACAAGTGTTCGAGCAGCGCGGGAATGTGTTCCGCCGGGCGGATGTCGAGGGTCGTCATCGAAAGGAATTCTTCGCGCGTGTAACCGTAGTGACGAACGGCGGCGTCGTTGACGGTCAGGAAGCGGAGCGTCTCGCGGTCTATCACCCACATCGGGTGCGGGTTCGACTCGAACAGCAGCCGATAGCCCTCCTCCGACTCGCGCAGCGCCTCCTCGGCCTCCTTGCGCTCGGTGATGTCGGATGAGGCGCCAACCCACTCATGGACTTCTCCATGTTCGTCGAGGATGGGGACGGCCCGGTCGGCGAAGTAGCGATAGCCGCCGGCGCGGGCGCGCACGCGGAAAACGGTGCTGTAAGGGCTTCTGGTTTCGACGGCGCACGCCCACTCACCGGCGACCCGCTCGATGTCTTCCGGGTGCATCGCGTCCAGACGCCCGCGTCCCTGCACCTCGTCTTCGCTCTGTCCGGTGATTTCGCGCCAGTAAGGCAGGTCTCCGATCACCTCGCCTTCGGCGTTCGCTGTCCAGACCACCTGCGAAGATGCCCGCACGAGCGAGCGGTAGCGCTCTTCGGACTCGCGCAGAGACTTCTCGGCGCGCGCGCGTTCGAGCAGGCGCGCGACCTGCGCGACCAGACGCATCGGCTCGTAAGGCACTTCGACATATTCATCGGCGCCGGCGCGGAAACCTTCGAGCACGTCCGCGGCATCTTTGCGGAGCGCGCTGACGAGCAGAATCGGGGTCGTTTTGAAGGTCGGGTCGGCGCGCAAACTAAGGCACAGCTCGATGCCGTTGGCGCGCGGCATCAACACGTCGCTGATGACCAGAGCAGGGCACGTGCGGCTTGCTTCCTCAAACCCTTCGACGCCGTCTTTGGCGACGGCGATCCGATACCCCGAACGACGGAGTAGAGCCGACATCAGCTCTCGCTGGTCGGGGTCATCATTGACGATCAGAACCGTCTCGGTGTTCTCGGAAACCATCACCAAAAACTTACCCCGTGGTAAGCACTAAAACTAGAGGGGAATGTTATCAGGGCGCACGACATCGGACGGAAGAGGCGAATCAACTCGCGTCAGTTTCGTCAAGGTTTTGACCAGAGCGACAGAGGGTACGCTCCGTGCGAAGTCTTGGTTCACCTAAGTGTGTATTCCCGAAAGCCCTTCGCTTCCGGGCCAGCCTCGCCAGTCAACGAGAACCCTCCGCGGCCAAACGGGTGTCGTCGTTGAGAAGGTAGGCCATATCATATAGAAAAATCGCGTTCCGTCAACACGTGGACGTAATAACTCTGCTCCACGCTCACGCCGTGCGATCCAAGAGCGCCGGCTCGTGCAGCCCGGCGCGTAAGTCAACGGTCTTTAAGCCGCTCCTCATAATCACGTTCTTCTTCCGGCTCCGCTTCTCCGCGTACATGGCCGCGTCCGCCACAGCCACTATCTCCTCGACCGATGAGGCGGAGTACGTTTCGGGGCGGGCCACCCCGACGCTGAAAGACAACTCGTAAGGGTCGCGCCCTTCGGCGTTGCAGGCGCGCAGATTCTCGCGCAGGCGCGTGAGAATCCGCTCGGCGCAGTCGCCGGATGCCTCGATGGCGAGCGCCGTGAACTCGTCGCCGCCGACGCGCCCGATGATGTCCGACTCACGGAACGTCTGTTGGATAACCCCGACGATGCGCTTGAGCGCCCGCGACCCTTCCGCGTGGCCGAAGGTGTCGTTGATCTGTTTGAGGCCGTCCATATCCATATAAAAGATGAGCAGCCCCTTTTCCATGCCGCGCGAGCGCGCCATTTTGAGCTGCTGCTCGGCGAGCGCGTAAAAGCCGCGGCGGTTGTAGAGACCCGTCAGTTCGTCGGTCAGCGAGAGGCTCCGGAGCGCCGCCTGCATCCGGTGGCGCTCGATGGCGTAACGCAGCGCACGCCCCAGCAGTTGCCCGTCAAAGTTCTCTTTAACGAGGTAGTCCTGCGCGCCCGCCTGCATGGCCTGCACGGCCAACTCTTCGTCGTTGCGTCCGGTCAACACCACGATGGGTATGTCCGGCTGCGCGTCGCGGACACGGACGAGAGTTTCTATCCCCTCGGCGTCCGGTAATGAAAGGTCGAGCAGAATCACGTCGAACGTTTCGGCGCTCAGGAGCTCCAACCCCGCCGCGAGCCTCTCCGCCCACGCGAGATCGAAGCGTGTCTGGCCGTGCCCGCCCGCGTTCACTTTGGCGAGAACGGCCTTGATGAGGATGGACTGCGTGCGGTTATCCTCGATCAGTAATACTTTGATGATCTTTGATTCCATCTCCCTGCGACGAACCTTTGTCCGATACGGCGACAAACTGTCTCCACTGCCCGCCGCACCATCGTCCGTCCTCCTCTCAAAAAGCCTTCACCCCCTGTGATTCCCTTTCGGCTTCGAACAAAGGGATAACGATCTCTACCCCTCCAGAGAGCCGCGACAGGAGCGCCTCAACGTCCGCGACCTGCCCGGCGCGCCCGCGCGCTTCCAACTCTTCGCACAGTTCGGCCAACTCGCGCGCGCCCATGTTCCGGAAACCGCCCTTGAGGGCGTGCGCCTCGCGTGCCATCGCGCGGGCGTCTCCGCGCTGGATTGTTCGCCGCAGAGCCTCCATGCGCTCTCGCGTGTCGGGGATGAAAGTGTCTATCAGTTCAACCACGACTTCTTCGCCGAACTCCTCCCGCAGCCGCGCCAGTCTCTCCGAGATGTCCGCGGCGACGCCGTAGTGCGCGGCTTCCAGCGTCATCCCGACGAACGGCTCAGGCTCGACCGAGGCCCACGGCGCACTGATCCAACGCTTGAGCGCGGTGGCTAGCTCGTCCTTCCTGATGGGTTTGGCGATATAATCATCCATCCCAGCCTCCAGACACCTCTCGCGGTCGCCTTGCATGGCGTTGGCCGTGACGGCGATGACCGGCGTGCGCTTGCCCGACCCCTCGCGGCGACGCAGTTCGGTGGTCGCCTCATAGCCATCCATCTCAGGCATCTGGCAATCCATCAACACCGCCGAGTAAGTCCGACGCGCCAACGCATCAATCGCGTGTCTGCCGTTCGACACCACTTCGACCTCGAAGCCCAGCTTCTCGACCTGCCGTCTCGTCAGCTTCTGGTTGACGGGGTTGTCCTCGGCGATCAGAATCCGCACCCGCGCGTGCCTCTTTTTCTCTTCGTGCGTGTGGAACGTCAAGAGCTTGTTCCGTGCGACCGGCGGCTTCGGCGTGGCGAGTTCACTCATCACCAGCGTGAGGCAGTCGAAGAGCTGTGATTGCCTAACGGGTTTGGCGAGGTAAGCGGAGATGCCGTTGTCGGGCGCCGCCCGACCGTGCTCGCGCCGGCTGAAGGAGGTCATCAACACGAGGGGCACGTCCGCTATATGCGGATCGGCCTTGATGGCGCGGGCCAACTGGAAGCCATCCATGCCGGGCATCTGGAAGTCGAGCACCGCGGCGGCGTATGGTTCGCCCCCGCGCGCCGCCGCGCGCAGTAGTTCGAGCGCGCGTTCAGCCCCCTCCGCCTCTTCCGCCCTCATGCCCCACAAGTCGGCTGTCTGTTGAAGCATCACCCTCCGGTTCGTCGCGTTGTCATCCACGATCAGAATGCGTAAGCCACGAAGGTTGGCGCCCGTCATCGTCGTCGGCAGCGCGCCCGCCGGCTGCTTCTCCAGTCGCACCGTGAACCAGAAAGTCGAGCCTCTGCCGAGCGTGCTTTCGACGCTGATCTGGCCGCCCATCATCTCGACCAACTGCTTCGAGATAGCGAGGCCGAGGCCCGTCCCTCCATACTTGCGCGTGGTCGAGCCATCGGCCTGCACGAACGCCTGAAAAAGCCGGGCTATGCCAGCTTCGGCGATGCCGATGCCGGTATCGTTGACGGTGAAGCGCAGGGTGACGAAGGAGTCAGATTCCTCTTCCCTCGACACGTTGATGAAGACCTCACCGCGCTCCGTGAATTTGACGGCGTTGCCGACGAGATTCAAAAGCACTTGGCGGAGCCGACCGGGGTCGCCGCGCAGGTGGGCGGGCACGTCGGCGCGGATGAGCGCGGCCAGTTCGATCCCCTTCGCCTGCGCCTGTTCGGCGAGCAGTTCCGCCGTCCCCTCGACGACGTGCCGCGGATCGAAGTTCAACGTCTCAAAGCTCAGGTGGCCCGCCTCGATCTTCGAGTAATCGAGCACGTCGTTGATGACCGTCAGGAGCAAGTCGGCGCTCCCGCGAATGGTCTCGGCGAACTCGCTCTGCTCGGCGTCGAGCGACGTTTCGAGAAGCAGATTGGTCATGCCGATGACGCCGTTCATGGGCGTGCGAATCTCGTGGCTCATGTTCGCCAGAAACTCCGACTTCAACCGCGCGGATTCGAGCGCCGCGTCGCGCGCGCGCTTCAGTTCGTCCTCGATCTGCAAATTCTCAAGCGCGATGGCGGCAAGGTTGGCGGCCATCTGCATGGCCGTCGCGTGCTCGTGCTGGTAAGCGTCCCGCTCGGCGCTCTGTATTTCAACGCAACCGATGAAGCGCCCCATCACCGTCATCGGGACGGCGAGCGAGGATTGAGGGAGTTTCGTGTCGTCCTCGTTCCCGAGCCAAATGGTGGGCTGCCCCGCGATGGCCGGCTGGAAGTCGTTGGTGATGACCATCTCGCCGGTCATGATGGCGCGGCTGTGGGGACTGCCGTTGAGGCGCATCGGCGGGAGGAACGAAACGTCTGCCTCCTGGCCCTCCGCCCAAGCGTAGACCGCTTTGCGCGAGCCGCCCCCGGCGTCGTAGAGCGAGATGAAGATGCCGGAGCAAGGCGCGGATTCGAGTGCGAAGTCGAGCACGCCGCGAAAGATCGCCGGCTTGTCGCGGGCCGTGCCCAACGTCTGTTCGAGCTGCGCCACGCGTTCGAGCAGGCGCTCGTACTCGGTGATGGCGCGGCTGTTCGCCATAATCAACGCGTTTTCCATCCGCACCCGCTCGGTGATGTCGCGCGACGCGCCGACGATGCCTGTCACGCGCCCTTCGGCATCGCGGATCGGGACTTTGGTCGAAAGCACCCAGCCGAGCGAGCCGTCGGGAAACGTCTTCTTCTCGATCTTGTCTATGATGGGTTTACCCGTGCTGATGATTCGCTGTTCGTCCTCGAATGACTGGCGCGCGTGCTCCTCCGTGAAGAAGTCGAAGTCGGACTTACCGACGGCCTCTTCGGGCGACTTGATGCCGCGCAGATGGACATGGCGGCTGACGCGCGTATAGCGGCTCTCGACATCTTTGAAATAGATGGCGTCGGGGATGTTATCCATCAGCGCCTGCAATAATTGGCTCTCGCTGCGGTATGCCTCCTCGGTGCGCTTACGCTCGATGGCGAACGCGATTTGCCCTCCCACGGAAGCGAGAAATTCGAGGTCGCGCTCGGAGTAGGCTTGCTCGTCTTCGTAGTGCTGAATCACGAGGACGCCGATGGTCGCGGCGGGCGTCCGCAACGGCACGCCCAGCCAAGTCGCGGGCATACTTCCGACCAGCTCGACTTCGCCCTCGGCCAGTAAACGGTCGAAGACTTCAGTCGTCAACAGCAAGGGCCGCCCCGTTCGGAAGACGTAGGCCGTGCAGCTCCGTCCCATCCTGCTCGGCGGCGCGGCGCTGCTGTGCAGATCAACGAAGTAGGGCTTCTCGAATATCTCCGTCACGGGATCGTGGAGCGCGACGAAACAGTTCTCCGCGTAGAGAACTTTCTTGAGCGAGCGGTGGATGAGCTTGAGCAGCTCGTCGAGGTTAGCCGTGGTGCTCACGCCTTCGATAATCTCGAAAATGACGTTGCGCTCGGCTTCCGCGCGGCGGCGCTCGGTGATGTTGGAGAGCGTCGTGCGAAGGCCGGTGATCTGCCCCTCGGCGTCGCGGAGCAGGCGGTCTTCGAGCATGACCGGGATGCGCTGTCCGTCCTTGCCGATGAAGGTGCGTTCGACGGGGCGGAGCGGCAGTTCACCGGCCAGCTTGGCGCTAATAGCTTCCTGCGATTCCGGTTCGACAATCATCTCCCACGCATACTGCCCGATCAGTTCGCCAGCCGCGTAGCCGAGCATCGCTTCTTCAGTACGGTTGACGCGCGTGATGCGCCCCTGCGTGTCAAGCTCGTGATAGGCCACCGGCGCGTTATCGAACAGGTCACGGAACTTGGCCTCGTTCTCGCGCAGCAAAGCCCGCGCGCGAGAACGACCCGCGACGAGAGCGCAAGTCACCACCGCCACCCCGGTGAAGGTCAAGAACCGGACGACCTCATCTAACCCGACGGCGTGGCTGCCGCTGAACAATAAATAACCAGCGGCGAAAACGGTGAGCACGGTTGCCAGCAGACCCTGCCTTTTCGCTCCGTAGCTGGCGCTGACGACCACGGCCAAGAATAGCGGGAGGGAAGTGAAACCGGCCAACTCCTTGATGCCGAGCGCAATGAGATAGGACAGGGCGACGGTCAGCAAGGTGACGCCGTAGCGTCGTGAAGCCGTATTTGAGAATTTTGACATGTTGGCACGCCTCGCGGGCGGAGCGGATTTGCGGTTCAATTTGAAATCGGGTTGCTGCCTTCGAAAGGAATGAGAGCCGGGGGAGCGTCCATGCTGACCGCCTTGTCGGACTGCACCTTGACCTTGATATGTTCAGGGATGCCGCCGATGTAATTCTGGAGACGCAGGCACAGAGACCTCGTCACCTGCTGCCCCTTCGTCGTCAGGAGCAGGCCCGCCGGCGTAACGATGTCCTCAGCCAGAGTCATGCCCGGAAGGAGTTCGGAGACGAGCACGCACCTGTCTTCATAGTCGTCTTCACAGGCAAGAATTTGTTCGAGCGCGGCAACCACTTCCGGGTCGTACCAGCCATCACGACGGCTGATCTCTTCGAAAGCTTCAACGTTCGTCAGTTTCGCCTCGGTCAGACGGTCGAAGTCGAGCGCCACTTTCAGTATCCGCGAGCCGAGTGGCACCTCCTTGCCGCGTCGTTCATCGTCCGGCAGCCCCGAACCGTTAAAGCGCTTCTCCTGATACCTGATGATCTCGGCGACTGTTTCGAGACGCGGGATGCGGCGCACGAAGTCGCCGCCGACCTGCGGGTGGTGCTGCAACATCCGCAGCTCATCGGCGTGCAGATGCATCCCTTCGTAGACCTTGATGAGCGTCCCTTCGGGGATGGTGACGCACCCGACGTGCGAGAGCATCGCCGCGACCTCGACCTGCCATGCGTCGGCGACCTTGAGCGCGGCAGCTAACTGCTCAACGAGTCGCCGCGCACGCGCCGCGCGACTGAAGGCGGTCGGGTTGACGAGCGAGAGAATGTCCGTCAGCACCTCGATACAGCCGCGCACGGTCTGTTCGAGCAGTTCCTTCTCCAAGCGCTTCAGGCGATATTGCTCAATGCCGGCGGTGAGCGCGCGAGCGAGCGCCTCCGTCGGACAGGGCTTGGTGAGGAAACGATAAATGCTCCCTTCGTTGACCGCGTCGGTGGCCGTCTGTTGGTCGGCGTTGCCGGTGAGCATCATGCGGATGCTTTCCGGCGCCAGCTCCTTCACGCGCGCGAGGAACTGGACGCCATCCATGTTCGGCATCCGCATGTCCGAGACGATAACCACGTAGGGGCCGCGTTCGGCCACCGCCGCCAGCGCATCCGCGCCGCCCACCGCGATCTCGATGTCGAACTCTTTTCGCAGCGCGCGCTGGTAGCCTTCGAGGACATGCGGCTCGTCGTCAACACAGAGTATCTTTTCCTTCATTTCGTCACTTTGCCCACCTTTCAAAAAAGGTTGCGGCCCTCAAGCGCTAACCCGCCTGACGGCAAATGTCTCGCCACGTCTCCACGTTGCCGGCCAACCCCAGTTCAGCCAGATATTCCATATCGCAGCCATGCGAATCCGCTTCGCCCTTCGCGGCCAGCGCTTCGTACTCGAAGGCGTTCGCCACATGTACCGCCGTGAGCGGGCCGAAACCTCTGGCTGGACACAGGCCGGGGCGGTGATGATAGGCCACGGCCTCGACCACCGGGTCGGGCAGGCCCCAGAGTCCGAGCAGGTACGCGCCGACCTCGGCGTGGGTCGCGTTCATCACCTGCTGCTCGGCCTCGACCAGCGGGATTTGCCCTTCGCGCGCCATCCGTATAGTTTCCTCGTACCACTCCGGCAGCGTCGTCGCCAGCACGACCTTCCCCACGTCGTGGAGCAAGCCCGCCGTGAACGATTCTTCGATCATCTTCGTGCCTCGTCCTTCGGACTTGGCAATCCACTTCGCGTGCATGGCGACCGACATGCTCCGCGCCCAGAGAGCCGGCGGCGAAAAGCCCGACACCCTTGTCTCGTGTAACCGCGAGAAGACCTGAATGGCGAGCACGAGCGACATGATCGTGTCTATGCCGAGAAACATCGCCGCGTCGCCCGGACTGGAGATATTGCGCCGCAGGCCAAAGAAGGCCGAGTTGACCATCTGCAATATCTTCGCCGTCATGCCGAGATCGAGCGAGATGATCTCGCCGACGCGCTTGATCGAAGCGTCCGGTGACTGCAACTCTTTGACCAGTTCGGTGTAGAGGCTGGGCAGGCTCGGCAGCGTGTCCATCCGCGCAATCAGACGTTGTAGCGACTCGTTCGTCATCAGGTCGCGCAATGCGTAAGCGTGCTCGATGGCCGTTTTGAGTTGTTCGGAGCTGCACGGCTTCGACAGGTATTGATGCGCGGGGCCAACCGACTTGATAATCATCTCCTGATCGGAGTAGCCCGACAGGACGAGCCGCACGGTGCGTGGGTGGAGCCGCGCCGTCTCCGTGAGAAGGTGCGCGCCGTCCATACCGGGCATCCGCATGTCCGTGACGACCACATCACACGCCGACGCGGCCATCAGTTCCAGCGCCTCAGCCCCGCCCCCAGCGAACGACATCTCCCACTCCTGTCGCATCGGACGAAGCATGCGCCGCAACCCTTCGAGCATCATCGGCTCGTCATCCACGAAGAGAATCTTAATCACTTCAGGCGGCCTCCTTCCGGCTCTGCCGCAAGGATTTTTCAAAGAGCGGCAGGCGGATGCGGAAGGTCGTCCCGCGACCTTCCTTTGTCTCACAGACGATCTGGCCGCCGTGCTTTTCGACGACGACGCTATGCGAAATCGCTAGTCCTTGTCCGGTTCCCTTGCCGACCTCTTTGGTCGTGAAGAACGGGTCGAAGATACGCGAGACGATATTTTCGGGAATGCCGGCGCCGGTGTCGCCGATCCAGACTTCAGCCCAATCGCCATCGCGGCGCGTCGAGATGGTGATCGTGCCTTTGCCGCGCGCGCCGCCGCCGGTCACGTCCGAGATGGCGTGTGAGGCGTTGACGATCATGTTCAGGACGACCTGATTCAACTCGCCGATCAGGCAGGGCACGGGCGGCAGTTCCGGGTCTAAGTCCGCTACAAGGTCGGCGACGAACTTCCACTCATTGCGCGAGACGGTGATGGTGCTTTTGATGGCCTTGTTCAAATCAACGGCCTTCATCTCGCCCGTGTCCGGGTGTGCGAAATCCCTCATGGACCGAACGATCATGGTGATTCGCTCGATGCCGTCCAGCGATTGCTGGATGGCCTTCGGTATCTCTCCGAGCAGGTATTCCACGTCGGCCATGCGGACAGCCTCGTTTAGCTCCGCGAGCAGTTCGGGGCCAACTTCGCCGACCCGAGCCGCCGCGCTCAGTCGTTCACACTTCTCAAGCACTTTATTGAGGTCGCCGAAAGCGTCCGCAAGGAAGCGCGTGTTGTCGCCGACGTACTGTGTGGGCGTGTTGATCTCATGCGCGATGCCGGCGGCCAACTTGCCGATGGACTCCAGCTTCTGCGACTGGCGGAGGCTGAGTTCCTGTCTCCGGCGTTCGCTTACATCCGCTCCGAGGATGAGAGCGCCGAACTTTCCGCCTTCGTCCGCCGGCAGCGGGTAGAGCGTCATCCCCAACAGCCCTTCCCTGCCGTCCACCCGCATGAACTTGATGTCCTCCATCCGAACGGACTCTCCCGACAGCGGGAATTCGCCGAATCGGCTTAACGGTTCGGGCAGCTCCCAGCGAACGTCGCACTCGACCAGTCTGCGCCCCAACGCTGACTGCTCCGTAAGCCCAAGCGTGCTTTGGGCCACGCGGTTTAAGTGCGTGACCCGACCCGCCACATCCACGGCGATCATCAGCGAAGGAATGGCGCTGAAGAGTTCCGCGGTCTCCGTCCCGGCTCGTATCAGGGCCGCCTCGAAGCGTTTTCGCTCGGACGCCTCAAACTCCTTTTCGCGCTGGGCCGCCTCGGCTCGCTTCGCCGCTCTGTGCGCGTAAAATACTGCTCCACCGATCAACAAAGAGTTCAGTAGCATGTGACGTTCATTCATTGATTCTGTTCCGCCTCGTCACGTCCTGTTCAACCAACTCTTTGCCGAGGCTGTAAACGGATATGCATGTGTCGGGATTTTGACGGATGAATGCCTTGTGTCGGATTGTTGGCCGGTCGAGCCGCCTGAAAGAAGTCTAATCTCTCTCAGGACGCGGCATTGATACAGGATATTTCGCACAGGTGCCGGTAACACCCGCGCGCGGCTCAGAACACGCGCAAGACTTATGCCAGTGCGGCACAAGCCTTCTCATTTAAGGCTTGTGAGATATTCGTCCGCCGGCGGAATGCCGCTGCCGTGCCGCTCCGCGCGAGCGACACAGGTTCTCCGCGGTGCTTATCGGCGGTCGCGGGAAAAACTTGAGGAATATTTTGAAGAATTTGTGGGTAGTGGCTCAATGCGGGGAGGTGACAGGTCAGAACCGCCCGCGGGGGCGGGCGGGTGGTGACGTTACCAAGACCCGCCCGCTACCGCAGGCGGTTCTGACATCTCCCGCTATTGAGCCACTACCTGATGTTTTAGATCGGATTTCACTTGGCTGTACGGTCAGAACCACCTGCGGTAGCGGGCGGGTGGTGACGTTACCAAGACCCGCCCGCTACCGCAGGCGGTTCTGACAAAACCGCCCTCCATAACCGATCTAAGAGTTGTTCGCCATCAACGGCAGGTCAATCGTGAAGCTCGTGCCCTCGCCGGTGCGGCTCTCGACGGCGATGCGCCCGCCGTGCTGCTCGACGATCTGTTTGGCGATGGCGAGGCCGAGACCGGTGCCGCGCCGTTTGGTGGTGAAGAACGGCTCGAAGATATGCGCGCGGGTCTGCTCGTCCATGCCGGCGCCCTGATCGGAGATGATGACGCGGGCGAAGGGGGCGAGGCCGCCCCCTTCGCCGTTGTGGCCGCGCGGCGCGCTGGCCTTCACGATCTCGGTCGTGATTCGGATGGGCATCGCTTCGCCGCCCGCGTCCACGGCATTGGTGACAAGGTTAACGAAGACCTGCCGGAGTTGGTCGTCGTCCCACTCTCCGCGGAGCGGCTCCGCTGCGTAGTGCTTCTCGATGGGCGTGTGCTTCTCACTGAGACGTTCGAAGATGAGTTCGAGGCTCCCTTCCAGAATTTGGTGCAGGTCAACCTCCGAGATCGTCAGGCGTCTTGTGCGAGAGAACTGCGTCACGTCGAGCGTGAGCCGCGAGAGGTGCTCGATGCCGCGCTCGACGAGGTCTATGGTGTTGATGGCCTCGCGGTCGCCCGTCATGTCACGGAGCATGGCGACGCCGAGGCGAATACTCCCCAAAGGATTTTTTATCTCGTGCGCGATCTGCGCCGCCGACTGTCCGACCGCCGCGAGCGCCTCCTGCTGCCTTAGCTCCTGCTCGGCCTCCGCGGCCTCCGTCACGTCCACCATCGTCAGGAGCTGCCCCGTCTCGCCTTCAATCTCCAGCGGCGAAGAGTAGACATCGAACGCGCGCTCTTTGCCTGCCGCGCCCCGCCCCATCTTCCAGCGCCCGCGATAGGTCGCCCGCTCGACCCGCGATGAGGTCGCCGCCGCGAGCAGCTTCATGCCATCGGCGTTGGTGAAGTCGTCGTGGATGGAGATGCCCGGTTGCGCGCGCGGGAAGACCTCGAAGAAGGCGGCGTTGGCGCTGCGGATGCGGTCTTCGCGGTCAATCGCCGCGATGGCGCTGACCATCCCTTCGAGCATCTGCGCGCTGAACTGCCGCTCCTGCCGGAGCGCGTTGTAGCCGCGCCGCATCTGTCGGAAGCGGCGCAAGACCTCGAAGGTGGTGGCGAAGGCGACAATGACGCCGGTCAACGCGGCGAGCAGTTGCAGGAACTTTACTTCGCGCTGTAAGTGTTTGAGCGCGCCGTCACGATTGCGGGTGATGACACGGCTCTCTTCGCTGGCTTCGTCGAAGAGCGCTCTCAGCGCCGCGTCGAGTTTACGAAAGGATTCAAAGCCTTCGATTGAATAAACGCGGAGGTCTTTCGTGATTTCGACATACTCCACGACGCTCCCGCGCACGGCGTTCTTTTGCTTCTCGTCCCTGAGCGGGAGAGCGTCATAGAGCGGCAGGAGCTTTTCGACCTCCCCGCGCGCGTTTCGTAGGCGCAGGTTCGTGGGGGGCTGTATGACGCCCCCCGTTCCCGCTTCGACCTGACTGCGGATGCGCGCCTCCGCGTCCAGATTCCGCAATGCGAGTTGCAGGTCGAGCAGGCGCTTCACGGTTTCCGACAGCCGACGCTCTTCACTCTCGGTGCTGTATCTGACCTCTTCGAGTTTCCGGCCACTCAACACTCCGAGGCCAATGACCAGACCGATGAGCAGCGCGAAGCCGACCAGCAGAGGAAACAACGCCTTCCACAGCGTTCCGCGCTCGAACCCGCCGCCGGAGGCGGACGCACGGGCGCGCAATGCCTTCATGCGCGCCCGCCCGAAAGGCTCGCCCGCTCCGCCGCCATCGGCCCCACCGCGCTCTTTATCGTCCTCTTCCGGCATGGTTTGCAATCGAGTTCAAAGTTCAAGCATCAATGCTAAACCGGATAGACTTTGAAACGTGAACTTGGACCTTATGTTTTCACTTCCATCCAGTTGCCGCCCGTCCCGACTTCGACTTCGAGCGGCACGTCGAGGTCAACCGCCGTCTCCATCTCGCGCTTGAGGATGGCGGCGACGCGCTCGGCTTCCTGCATTGGCGCTTCGATAAGCAGCTCGTCGTGAACCTGCATGACCATTCGCGCTTGCAACTTTTCGCGCCGGAAGGCTTCATCAACCTTGAGCATGGCGATCTTGACGATGTCGCTCGAAGTACCTTGAATCGGCATGTTGATGGCCTCGCGCTCGGCGCGCGAGCGGACTTGATGGTTGCGGTCGTTAATGGCGGGGATGGGGCGGATGCGCCCGTAGAGCGAGCGCACGACGCCTGTCTCGCGCGTCTTTTCCGGCACCTCGTCCATGAAGCGGCGGACGCCGGTGTAGGTCGCGTAATAGTCCTCGATGACCTGCTTCGCCTCTTTGCGTGAGATGCCGACGCGCTCGGAGAGGCCGAACGGCTCGACGGCGTAGGCGATGGCGAAGTTGACGATTTTGGCGAAGCGCCGTTTCTCTTTCAGCTCCTCTTTCGTCCGCGCGCCGAAGACGAGGCGGGCCGTGCGCTCGTGGATGTCCTCGCCCTTCTGGAAGGCTTCGAGCATGTGCTCGTCCTTCGTGATGTGTGCGAGCAGGCGCAGTTCGAGCTGCGAGTAGTCCGCCGCGACGAAGACGTTCCCGGCGTCGGGAACGAAGGCGCGGCGGATGCGGCGACCGAGTTCGGTGCGAATCGGGATGTTCTGTAAGTTTGGATTAGTGGAGGACAATCTTCCGGTCGCCGTCACCGTCTGATTCAGTTCCGAGTGGATGCGCCCGTCCGCGCCGACGAGCGCGGGCAGCGCATCCGTGTAGGTCGCCTTGAGCTTGTCGAGTTCACGGTACTCGATGATGAGGCGCGGCAGTTCGTACTGTTGCGCCAGCTCATCGAGCACGGCGCGGTTGGTCGAGACCTGTCCGGTCGCCGTCTTGCGATTCGTGCTGATGTTCAGCTCCTGCAAAACTTCGCCGACCTGCTTCGGCGAGTTGATCTTGAATTCGCGCCCGGCCTCTTGGTAAATCCGCGCGGTCAGCTTCTCAAGCTCCGCGCCGAAGAAGGCGGACAACTCGCCGAGCACGGTGGTGTCCACGCGCAGGCCCGCGCTTTCCATGCGATGCAACAGCGGGGCGAGCGGGATTTCAATCTCGTTGTAAATAGATTCGAGTCCCTGTTCGAGGATGCGACCATGAAGCACGTCCGCCGTCTGCGCGGTGAAGTCGGCGGCTTCGGCGGTGCGCCAGTCGCTCTCGCTCCAGCCCTCTTCGCGCGGCTCCGTCCAGCCATCGTCGCCGGCAGCTTCGCGCACGAGATCGCCGAGGTCGTAGCGCGTGCGCGTCGGGTCGAGCAGATAGGCGGCGAGGAGCGTGTCGTCCGTCACGCCCTCGATCTCGACGCCAATGATTTCGAGCAAAGCGGTTGCGCGCTTTAGGTCATGGACGGACTTTGACAGCAGACCGTTCGACAGCACATCGCGCAGCATCGAAGCGGCCTGCTCGCTTCCGCCCTCGAACTCGTCGAACTTGATGAAGTGCGAGGTGTGCGGCGCGTAGGAGATGGCGAGACCGGCGGGCTGCGCCGCTTCATGCACGGACGCCTGTTGTCCCGCGCCGGCGGGCGTCGAATCGGCGACGGCGAAAGCCCAGTGGTCTACGTCCCACAGTTTCCGCACCAACGTCTCAAGCTCCGAGATTTGCTTTATCCGTTTGTAGTTCTTCGTCGCGCCCACGGCCTCCACCTGCGAGGCCGCGTCGGCGAACTCGCGCGTGAGCGTCTGAAATTCAAGCTCGCGGAAAAGCTGGTAGGCGGCGGCGCGGTCGGGCGGACGCGAGCGCAACTTTTCAAGATCGAGCTTGAGGTTAACATCCGTCTTGATTGTCGCCAGCTCTTTCGACTGAAGAATCAACTCCGCATTGTCGCGCAGGGATTCACGGTAAGTCTTGTGTTTGACCTCCTCCCAACTCTTCAGCGCGTTTTCGATGGAGCCGAACTGTTTGACGATTTGCACCGCGCCTTTGGCTCCGATACCGGGCGCGCCGGGGATGTTATCCACCGAGTCGCCCATCAGTCCGAGCAGGTCAATCATCTGAGACGGCGTCACGCCGAAACGCGCCTCGACCCACGCCTCGTCGCACCACTCGACCGGCGGCGCAGGCTCCTTGCGCTTCACGTTCTGCGAGTTGTGGCGCATGCAGACGATGAAAGGATCACGCACTAACTGTGTCATGTCCTTGTCGTTCGAGACGATGATGGCCTGCAAGCCCGCTTCCGCCGCCTGCAAGGCGAGCGCGCCGATTACGTCGTCGGCCTCGAAGCCGGGCGCATTGAGGATGGGGATGTTGAAAGCCTCGCAGACGCGGACGATGTACGGAATCTGCGAGAGCAACTCATCGGGCGGCGCGGCGCGGTTCGCCTTGTAGCTGTCGCTCAACTCATGGCGGAAGGTCTTCTCGCCCGACTCGAAGACGGCGGCGATGTAGTGCGGCTGCTCGTCGGCGAGGAGTTTTCTGAGCATGCTCGTAAAGACGAAGACCGCCTGCGTGACCTGCCCCTGACTGTTCTTCAAAGGCTCGGTGCGCGCGCCCATCGGTGCGAAGTAGGCGCGGAAGATGTGCGAGAAGGAGTCTATCAGAAAGACCCGTTCAGTCGGCTCCGGCAGCGTGGATTTTTTCGGCGGCATGTTGCTTCGATGATAAGTAAAGCATCGGCGGGTGACAAGTTAGCGTGCGTACTGGTGACGGGATCAAAGTCAGACGGGGCGACGAGGGGATGGGGCGATAGGAAGACCGCAGCCGCGTCGTCAAAATTCTCCCCGCCTCCCCGTCCCCTCGTCGCTCCGCCCTGCGTCATCAATCTTCGGCGGCTTTTCGATGAGGTGGTCAAAGCGGCGGCGCAAAGCGCTCATCGCATCGTGGCCTCATCTACTATGACAAAAGTCTTGGGCTGTGTCATCCACTTCGTCCCGGCAGTCGCGCCATCGAATTTACGGCAATGACGATGGGTGGCATGGATGCCACTACGTGCTCGCAGCGTGTCGCATATTCGCCACAACTTCATGCCGTGCGCCATGAAAAGTATATTAGATAATGCACCCGCGCCGCGGCACAGGCTTTGCCCCTGTTTTGAACGTTCTCAACAATTGCGCGGTCTATACGGCGCGCTGAAAGCGAAAGGTTCATGGCCTCGTTTTGATAAAACAGACGACACTCGCCACGCCCGTCGAGACGACCGGCCTCGGTTTGCACACGGCGGTTCCAGTCCACCTCCGGCTGGTTCCGGCGCCGCCCGACACCGGCTACGTTTTTCTCCGAACAGACCTCGACGACTTCGAGATTCCCGCCTCGGTCGAGTGCATCTCGCATTGCAGTTATGCGACGACGCTGATGCGGACGGGCGTCATGCTCAACACGGTCGAGCACTTGCTCTCGGCCCTGCGCGGGTGCGGCGTGGACAATTGCTACATCGAAGTTGACAACCTTGAGCTGCCCATCATGGACGGCTCGTCGGAAATCTTCGTCCATCTGATCGAGCGCGCGGGGGTGGCCGAGCAACCGGCGACGCGTCGGGCCTTGCGCGTGCGCGAACGCGTCGTGGTCGAACAGGGGGAGCGTCGCATCTCGGTCGAGCCGCATGAAGGCTACGAGATAGACTGCACGATTGACTTCAAACATCCGCTCGTCGGCGTCCAGCACATGCGCTTCGACGCGCTCGACACAGAGAGCTTCGTGCGCGAGATTTCGCCCGCGCGCACCTTCGGCTTCACGGAAGAGATCGAGGCGCTCCGGCAAGCCAACCTGATTCGCGGCGGCTCACTCGACAACGCCATCGTGCTCACGCCCGGCGGGATGCTCAACGAGACGCCCCTGCGCTGGCGCGATGAGTTCGTGCGCCACAAGATTCTCGACATCGTCGGCGACCTTGCGCTCCTCGGTATGCCGCCCCTCGGCCTCGTCACCGCCGAGCGCAGCGGCCACATCCTCCACGCCGCGCTCATGTCGAAACTCCTCCGCACCGATGCGGCGTGGGAGATCGTTGACATGCCGGTCGGCGCCAGCATCCTCGCCGCCGCAAGGTGAAAGAAAGTAAGTGGTGAGCGGCGCGCGGTAAACAGTGGAAGAAAGAAAGAGGCTTGAGCTTTGAAACTCAAGCCTCTTTCTTTATCCGCTTACTGTTTACCGATCAATCCGTCCGCACAATCTCGTAAATGATTCGCAGCCGCAACTCTTTGCCCGCGACTTCGTGACGCACCTCCTTCGCGCGCAGGCGCAAGGCCCCGCGCGCGGCGGGCAGGTTCGCGCCGAGTTGCTCCGCGCGCAGAATCTCGACCGGGTTCACGCGGCTGTCAATCGCGTCCTGCACGAGTCCCGTCAGCCCGCCGCCCATCACCGACGGCACGTTCTTCAGATTCAACTCGCGGATGCGGAGGCGCGCGTTGAGCGTCTGCTTCGCCGCGTCGAATTCGAGGTCGAAGGCAGTGTCGGCCCAGCCCTCGAAGTTGATGCAGCCGAACAACGGCGGTTCGTAGGTGCCGCGGAAGGCGACCGGCGCCGTGATGCGTCCGTCAACGAAGCGGACAGACGTGCGCGTGCCCTTCGACTCCGGCAGCAGCGACACCTCGTCCGCGCAAGTTTTGCCGCCCTGTTCGCCGCCGCGCGACAGCTTGTAGGTCGGCGGCGCGGGCTGCGCCGCAATCGCTTCGAGGATGGAGCTAAGTAGTTGCTCGTTCAGCACGACGACGACTTCGCCGGCAGGCGTCACGCGCTCCTTACGCGCCTCGACGCCCGCCGACGCAACGACCGTCCCCGATATCGCCCCCGCACACACAAACACCCAGACCGTAACAACCACGGCCAGCGCCCTCACCCCTCGCCACTCGATGAACTTCATTCAACCTCCATAGCTAACAGATAAAGGATGAGGGATGAAGGATGAGGGATGATGTTAAAGCCACTGGCTAAATTCTTCCCTCATCCCTCATCCTTCATCCTTCATCCCTTCCTAAAGCCCGCTTCTGATGATGTCATGCACGCGCAAAAGTCCCGCGCAGCGCCCGTCTTCTTCGACGACGGGGAGGACGGAGATTTGCGATGGGCGGTCTTCCATCAGTCGGAGCGCCGCGTGCGCCAGCATGTCGGGCGAGACGACGACCGGGTTCGGCGTCATCATCTCGCCGCCCCTCAGCTTGTCGAGGTCAGCCGTCTTCACCTTCTGCAACGAACGCCGCACGTCGCCGTCCGTGATAACGCCGGTGAGATGCCCGCGCGCGTCCACCACGTTGACCGCGCCGAGTCCGCCGCGGCTAATCGCCTGCACGACTTCGAGCAGAGTGGCCTCGGCCTTCACCGTCGGATTCTCCGCGCCGCCGTGCATGAGGTCAGAGACTTTGAGCGTGAGCCGCTTGCCGAGCCGCCCGCCCGGATGATTGAGCGCGAAATCTTCGGGCGTCAGTTGCTTGACCTGCATCAACGTCATCGCCAGCGCGTCGCCGACCGCGAGCGCTACGGTCGTGCTCGTCGTCGGCGCAAGTCCCAAAGGGCACGCCTCCTGCTCGACCGAAGCATCGAGCATTACATCCGCGCGGCGCGCGAGCGTCGAAGAGAGATTCCCGACGATGGCGATGAGCGGCGCTCCTCGATGTTGCAGGTGCGGGAGCAGCTCCACGATCTCGGCGGTCTCGCCGCTGTTGCTGAGGATCAGTAGAACATCGTCGCCCGTGACGATGCCGACGCCGCCGTGCAGCGCGTCCGAAGGGTGCAGGAAGACGCCGAAGGTGCCCGTGCTGGTCAGGGTCGCCGCGATTTTCTGCGCGATCTGACCCGACTTGCCGACGCCAATCACGACGACCTTGCCCCGGCAAGCGGCGAGCAGCTCGATGGCGCGCTCGACCTCGCGCGCGTCGAGCCGCGCGGCGGTTTCGGTGATGGCCCCGGCTTCCATGTTGAGCAGGCACACGACCTGCTCGAAGTAGTTGTTTTCCATGCTCTTCAGGAAAAGAGGTCAGTACCGCCCGCGGCAACTGACCTGTTCGCAAGCTTGAAGCAGAGACGTTTCAACGCGAAAGCATACGACGCGGCGCCTTCACCGGACAACCCGCCGCGACTGCCGCCCCTCGGCGACGCGGCTTGCGGCTCACCGTCTATCCATCTCGCGTTCAGACGGCGTATAGACAACCTCATCCCATTCGACTATAGTTCGGCTCTGCTTATTTTTAGAATCCCAGACGCGGAGACGCCTCGTACATGGCACGCTTCAGCCTGATTCCGAAGGAAGAGCAGTATTTCGCGCTGTTCCGCCAGATGACCTCCTACATCTACGACGCGGCGCGGGCGCTCGTTGAGTTGCTCGAAGACCGGAGCGGCGACTACGCAGGCCACGTCGCCGGCATCAAGTCCATCGAGCACGCCTGTGACGAGTTGACGCACACCATCTCCACCAAACTCAACTCGTCCTTCATCACACCCTTTGACCGCGAAGATATTTATCTGCTGTCGAGCGCGCTCGACGACGTGGTTGATTTGATTGACGACGCGGCGCGCGCCATGCTCATCTACAACGTCCGCGAGAGCACCGACTACGCGCGCCGCTTCGGCGACGTGATACAGCGCATGGCCGTCCAGCTCCACGAGGTTGTCTCGACGCTCGAACGCCCCGCCAGTATCGCCCCGCGGCTCGTCGAGATGCACCGTCTGGAGAACGAGGGCGACGACGTTTACCACGCGGCCATCGCCGCCCTGTTCAGAGACTCCTCCGACCCGTTCTACGTCATCAAGTGGAAAGATATCTACGAAAAGATGGAAGCGGCGGTTGATCGCTGCGAATCCGTCGCTCACATCATCGAGAGCATCATTATTAAACACGCATGAAAGGAAGGGATGAGGGATGAGGGATGAGGGATGAAATAAGGCTATTCAACCGGCGTTGAGTTTTTCTTTTTCATCCCTCATCCCTCATCCCTCATCCCTCGTGCCATGACTGCCACCCTGACTTTCGTCGTCATCATCATCGTCATCGCGCTCGTCTTCGACTACATCAACGGTTTTCACGATGCAGCCAACTCGATTGCGACCGTGGTCTCCACGCGCGTCTTAAGCCCCGGCGCGGCGGTCGTCTGGGCGGCGTTCTTCAACTTCATCGCGTTCGTGGTGCTGGGCGAGGCCGTGGCGAAGACCATCGGCAAGGACATGGTTGACATCAAGGCCATCCCCAACGACTGGCAATTGTGGGTGCTGCTGTGCGGGCTGATTGGGGCGATAGTCTGGAACCTGATTACGTGGTACTACGGCATCCCTTCGAGTTCGTCGCACGCGCTCATCGGCGGTTACGCGGGAGCGGCGGTGGCGGCTCACGGCTTCGGCGCGATTCTGCCGGGCGGGTGGACGAAGACGCTCGTCTTTATCATCCTCTCGCCGCTCGTCGGGGCGCTGTTGGGGTTCCTGATTATGGTCGCGGTGATGTGGATTTTCCGCCACTGGTCGCCGCACCGCGTGGATAAAGTTTTCCGCAAGGGTCAGCTCGTCTCCGCCGCGCTCTTCAGCCTCGGCCACGGCGGCAACGACGCGCAGAAGACGATGGGCATCATCGCGGGGGTACTCGTCGCCTCCAATCTCGACGCGACCGCGACGAAAGACATCCCCTTGTGGGTGGTGCTCATCTGTCACGCGGCCATCGGGCTGGGGACGCTGTCGGGCGGCTGGCGCATCGTCCACACGATGGGTTCGCGCATTACGAAGCTGAAACCTGTCGGCGGCTTCAGCGCCGAGAGCGCCGCCGCCCTCTCGATCATCGGCGTCACCCTCGGCGGCATCCCCGTCTCGACCACGCACACGATCACGGGCGCGATTGTCGGCGTCGGCGCGACGCGGCGTCTGTCGGCGGTGAAGTGGGGCGTCGCGGGCCGCATCGTGTGGGCTTGGGTGTTGACGATTCCGGCGGCGGCGGCGATTGCGGCGGCGTCATTTCTGCTCTACAGGTTGGTGATCGCATTGGTGGGGTAGCTCACTCGACCATCGCCGCGAGGAGCCTGCCTTCAATCAAAATAATTCAACATTCGGGCAGCTTCAACCAGCCACCCAAACGTCCCTCCGAGACCCACGACCAGCCCCAATAGCGCGGGCAGCCTGCCTGTCTCCTCCGGCGTCCTGTCTATGGTGATAGCCGCGGCGAACGCTAAACCCAACGCGACGGGAGCTGCCATTCCCCAGATGAAGATATACAAAGGCGCCAAGCCGCCGAAGTATCCCGGGAACCCGAAGACGAACGGGGCGAAAGAGAAACGGAACAGGTAGATCAGGCCCGCGTAGCCGGCTGCATACGCTAGCCCGCAGCGCGGGCGAGGGGCCGACTCGTGTGAGATAAAAGTTCTGTTCGTCAGAGCAGATGTTCGGGACTGAAGCTGGAACGGCGCCGATGCCTCCTGAAGCGGCTGCTCGTGCCGCGCCCGCCCGAATCCGGGATCGCTGACGTAATCGCTTTGCAATAGCTTCCGCATCGTGCCGACTTACACGCGCGGTCGCTCAGGAAGTTCCCTTCCTTGCCGTCTCAACGATCCGTGGCGCTCGTGGGCGCGCCGTCGCGCCGCTCCCAGTAGAAGGGCGTCCGGGGCGCGGCGCGCGGGTAGACTTCATCCATGTTATCGGTCGAGTAGAGCACGCCGTTAATCATCACGTGGCTGATTGATTCACTGTGACGGATGTTGGCGAGCGGGTTCTTCGTCATCACCATCAGGTCGGCGAGCTTGCCCACTTCAATCGAGCCGATGTCGCCGCCGAGGCCGAGGTACTCCGCGCCGTGGAGCGTCGCGGCGCGGATGGCTTCGAGCGGCGTCAAGCCTCCCTGTTCCAACATCCACAGCTCCCAATGCACGCCGAGTCCCTGTAGCTGACCGTGCGCGCCGAGCTGCGCCCTGCCACCCGCGCGCACTAAGTCCTTGACGGTCTTCGCCAGTTCGAAGTGATAGAAGTCGTCTTCGCCGACGAGCATCCGGCGGCGCGCGCGCGGCTCGATGACCTTGCGCGGCGTGAACCGGAGGAGCTTCGCGTTCTCGTAGACGTTCGTGTGCTGATACCAGTAGTTCTCGCCCCAGATGCCGCCGTAGCCGACGACGAGCGTCGGCGTGTAGCCTGATTTACTTTTTGCGAAGAGCGTCAACGCGTCCTTGTAGAGCGGCGCGATGGGGATGGCGTGCTCGACGCCGGTGTGGCCGTCGAGGATGTGGTTCATGTTGAAGTGGTAGGTCGAGCCGCCTTCGGGGACGACCATCATCTGGAGGTCGCGCGCGGCTTTGATGATGCGTTGGCGCTGGTCGCGGCGCGGCTGGTTGTAGCTCTTGACGGAGAAGGCGCCGACCGCCTTCAGGCGTTCGAGATGCGCGCGCGCGTCGTCGTAGGAGTTGACGACCGTCTTTTCCGGGTTCTCCGCGCCGTAGAGAATGTAGCCCGTCGAGAAGATGCGCGGCCCCGCCATCACGCCCGCCTTGACCATCTCGCTCTGCGCGAAGACGGTCTGCGTCGAGGCCGAGGGGTCGTGCGTCGTCGTCACGCCGTAGGCGAGGTTCGCCCAGTAGGGCCACTGCTTTTCGGGGATGATGTCGAGCGTGTCATAGCCCATGTGCGCGTGCACGTCCACGAGGCCGGGCATGATGGTCTTGCCCGCCATGTCAATCCGCCGCGCGTCCGAGGGAATCTGTATCCGCGCGCCGACGGCCTTGATGCGGTTGTCCTCGATGAGAATGCTGCCCTTCTCAATCACTTCATCGCCGCGCAACGTGATAATGCGCGCGTTCGTGAGGGCGACGAGTCCGCGCGGGCGTGCCGTCTCGAAGTCGAAGCCGATGACGGTTTGGCGCGGCGCGGGCGGCTTCTCGTCCTTCGCCAATTGTTTGAAAAGGTTGTCGAGGCTCTGCTCGTAAAAATTTTCGCCGAGCGTCCACTGCACCGACTTGCTGTCGGGCGACCATGCAAGCCAGTTGCCCGCCTGCGGCGAGATGGGCTTGACGGGCACGTTCGTTTCGGTCGAACTGAGTTTGACGGTCTTCCCGACCTTCGGGAACGGCGCGACGTAGAGCTTGTGCAGTTCGCGGAAGGCGACCCAGTTGTGATCCGGTGAAGGAATTATTTCGGTGACGTATGTGCCTTCGATGTGGCGCTTCGTGTCCTCGCCGTCGAGCCTCACGCTGGAAAGAAAAGTGATGAACTGCGTGGGCGCGGTCGGGCTGGGGCCGGGGCCGCCGCCCGCTTCCATGAAGTAGATGCGCTCGCCCGCCGGGTCGAAGCTGAGGACGGGCATCCGCAAATTCGGCCCGCGGCTCTGCAAGTCCATCACGTAATTGTGGTGGCCCGCCGCCCAGTAATGGATTTCAAAAGTTGCTTCGCCGGCTAGATTCTCCTCATGGTTGATGCTGCCGCGCCCCTTGAGGTAGGCGATCTTCGTCCCATCGCGCGAGAAGACAGGGTTGGCATACTGATCGGGCGTCGTGGTGATCTTCGTCTGATTCGTCCCATCCGCGTTCGCCGTCCAGACCGCGCCCTTCTCGTCGTCGCTCCACGTGACATAAGTAATCATCTTCCCGTCAGCGCTGAAGCTCGGAGCATATTCCAGATACTTCGAGTCGAGCAGACGGCGCGGGGCGGCGTCGCCCTCTTTGACGTAAATCTTGCCGAGCGCGCTGTAGATGATGCGTTCGCCGTTTCGTTCGGCCCAGCGCAGGAGCCGCGCGCGTTCCTTCTCCGGCGCGACCTTGATGGGCGAGCGCACGGCGTCGCTCACCTTCTGCGCGACATGCGCCGTAAAGGGTATCGGCGCGGCTTGTTTGCTCTCGACGTTGACGCGGACGAACTTGCCCATCGCCGTGATGACGATTGACTTGCCGTCCGGCGTCCATGCGTAGCCGGGATAGGTGCCAAAGAGCGCCCACGTCTCCTGCTGGTCGTGCGTGAGTCCGTCGTAGATGGGCCACTCACGTCCCGTCTCAATCTCGCGCAGGAAGAGGACGGTCTTTAAACCGACGCGACGGATGAAAGAGAGGTGCTTGCCGTCGGGCGAGATGACCGGACGAATCGAGCCGCCCGCGCCGCGCACGAAGACCGAGCGCCGGCCTTTCTCCATGTCGTAGCGTTCGATCCAGTAGATGTTGTCGTAGACGTTCTTGTTGTAGTCGAAAGCGGTGCTGGCGACGAAGTAGAGGAAGCGTCCTTTCGGCTCGACGACCGGCTCGCCGATGTTCGCCGTCCAGTTCGGCTTCTCCGTGAGCTGCACGCCCTTGCCGCCGCCGTTGACGTGGTACATCCAGATTTCGCCCGCGCCCGCCGAGCGCGTGTCCGTCAGGTGCTTGCGCGCGACGAGGTACTGGCCGTCGGGCGTCCACGAAGGCGTGTTCACCTGCCGCGTCATCTCTTTGGTCACCTGCCGGCGGTTTTTGCCGTCGGCGTCCGACACCCAAAGGTTCTCGATGCCGTCGCGGTCGGAGGTGAAGGCGATCCACTTCCCATCCGGCGACCAACGCGGCTGCACCTCCCAAGAGACGCCGCCCGCGATGAGCCGCGCCGCGCCGCCCGTGATCGGCATCACGTAGAGGTCGCCCAGCATATCGAAGACGATGCGCTGCCCGTCCGGCGACACGTCGCAGCTCATCCACGTCCCCTCGTCCGTGTCGAACTCGATCATCGTCGTCGGGCCGTGGTCACCCTCGACATCCCACGGCTCGAACTTCTTCTGCGCTTCCGCCGCCGGTTTGTCTTTATTCGCGGCATCCTGCGCGAGCGGTAGAGATTGAAAGTTAAGGACGAAGGAGAGGAGCAGCAGGCAGACGAAAGAACTTCTCAACACGTTATCACCTCGCGCGCTAAAGGTTTGCTTGCTTGTGCATTGGGAAATGCGAAGGAATGAATACGCCCGACAGGATTCGAACCTGTGGCCTCGAGCTCCGGAGGCTCGCGCTCTATCCAACTGAGCTACGGGCGCGCAAGGGTGATTCTCGCACATGAGTTCAAGTTGTGCAAAATGGCGGGTCAAGCATACCGATTCGCGTAAATGCGCTCGCTTATCTCGGCTGTCTTTCTCAACTGGCAAACGTTACACATTCCGTCTATCATCGAAAGCAAGCTGCATTTTCACGTGCAAGTTAAACGGTTCGGAGGACTCATGCGAAATCTGAAGTTATACGGTCTTGTGCTGGCCGTCCTGTTCATGGCGCTGCCCGTCGCGCCGCCGCGCGCGCAGCAGACGCAGCGCGCGACTACCGCCGCCGCGAAGGCGTCTATCCCCTCCGCCTCTTTCGCCACCGCGCGTAAAGAGGCCGAAGAGATCACGGCGGCGAAGATGAAAGAGGTGCTGTACTACATCGCCTCGGACGAGATGGCCGGACGCGACACGCCCTCGGAAGGACTCGACAAGACGGCGAAGTATATCGCCGACCGCCTCGCTAAGTTGAATCTAAAGCCCGCCGGCGACAAGGACTCCTATTTCCAGACCATCGAGCTTCGCAAGACGGAGATTGACCGCGAGAAGACACGCGCCGAGATGGCGGGCCGCGCCTTCAACGTCGGCAACGACTTCTTTCCCGCTGGGACGACCAACGGCGAAGTCGAGGGGCAACTCGTCTACGTCGGTCACGGATGGGTGATTAAATCGAAGAACATCAATGCCTACGAAGGGCTGGAGGTGAAAGATAAGATCATGATCGTCGCGGGGGGTGGCTTGAACACGCCACCGGGCATGACCGCCGCCGACATGAAGGCGCTCCCCGCCGGCGACTGGGAAGACCCCGCCAGCTACGCGCGTCGCAACGGCGCGAAGGGTTTGGTCATCGTGCCCCGCAACTTCGAGCGCGTCTTGCGCTTTGCCTCTTACATAGGCAGCCGCCCCGATTATCAGATGGCTCGCTTCGCGGAAGAGGCCGATGACGCGGGTGCGGGCGGAGCCAAGCACATCGCCGCGCCGGTCTCGATCTACCCGACCGGCACGCTGCTCGACGCAATCTTCGCGGGTGAGCAGGCGACCGGCGCGCAGGTGCTCCAGAAGGCAATGACCGGCGCTCCGCTAAAAGGCTTCGCGCTCGCGCCCGCGAAGCGCCTCCGCTTCTCGGTGGGGCTGAAGATAACGACGGCGACAACGCAGAACGTGGTCGCCGTGGTCGAAGGCAAAGATAAGAAACTTAAAAACGAGTATGTCGCCGTCGGCGCGCACTATGACCACGTCGGCGTGGGCCGCCCCGACGCCACAGGCGACACTATCTACAACGGCGCGGACGACGACGGTTCGGGGACGACCGCGCTTCTTGCCATGGCCGAAGCCTTCTCGAAGGCTAAACCTCCCAAACGCTCCATCATCTTTATCTGGCACGCGGGCGAGGAGAAAGGACTCTGGGGTTCGGAATACTTCACTACGTATCCGACCGTCCCGCTCGAGTCCATCGTCACCCAACTCAACATAGATATGATCGGGCGCAGCAAGGCCGAGGGCGACAAGAACCCCAAGAACGAGATGCTGTCGGGGCCGAACGAGATTTACGTCATCGGCTCGAAGATGATGAGCACGGAGTTGGCGAGTTGGAGCGAGGGCGTCAACAATTCGTACCTCAACCTGAAGTTTAATTACCACTACGACGACCCGTCCGACTCGGAGCAACTCTTCTACCGAAGCGACCACTACAACTACGCGAAGAAGGGCATCCCGATCATCTTCTACTTCGACGGCCTCCACGAAGATTATCATCGCCCTTCGGACAGCCCCGACAAGATTGACTACCAGAAGATGGAGAAGGTCACCCGCACTATCTTCATCCTCGCCTCGGAGATCGCCAACAACCAGAAGCGGCCCGCCGTGGACAAGCAATTGTCGTCCGAGCGGTTGGGGCGATGACGTAGAGCGGAAATTCAATGACGAAGGCGAAGGGATGAAAACGTGGCTTCCAAGCTATTTTCATCCTTCCCCCTTGCGTCGTCGCGGCGAGCGGCGCGGGGCACAGTGACCGCTTCTTGACATCGTTTCTTCGCGCCGTATAATCAATTCAGTTTTGCGGGCCGTTAGCTCAGTTGGTAGAGCAGCTGGCTCTTAACCAGCGGGTCGCAGGTTCGAGTCCTGCACGGCTCATCATTCACACCGCAAAAGGGCGTCAACCATGACGCCCTTTTTTTCATGCATGCCTTCGGTAGTGTGAGGTCAAAACAACTCGATGCGCTGGTGCGTTGGCATAAACCGCTTCCAAGCACAAGTGCCGCGGCTGGAAGAGAGCAGGCGCACGACCGCACAATTGTTGTGCAAGTGTGGCAACGTCGGAGAGTCCTTGACTCCTTGGTCCTTGACGCTGACTGCTGGCACCACCACGCTCAACGGAACGACGCGCCCATCGCACAAAGTTCCCGATCTCCACACTCGGGCTACCCATGTCGCCAATAGAGTGGGATTGCCGTCAGACACGGGATGTTTGCACACCAATGTTTCACGAATGAAACTTTGTTTCATATTCGCACGCATTCTGTTATACTTGCCGCATGTCAAAGACAGCGAAGATTCACGACTTGACGCCCGCCGAGCAGCGCTCGGCGCGGGCCGAGCGGGTGCGCGTGTGTGAGGCCGAGCCATATGGCTGGATCGCCCGGTCAGAGTCGGGCGCGGAGGAGGGCTACCACCTGTTCCGCGACCCGGAGACTAAAAGTTTAGCCTGCACCTGCGCCGACTTCGTTTTCCGTGGCAACGCTGAACCCGGCTTCGAGTGCAAACATGTCGTGGCCGTGCTCAAGTTCATCGGGCAGTGTTATCTGCGATACGGTTACGACCCCCGTCGGCAGTTCCAGACTCGCGCGGCATAAAATTCGAGAGGAGAGATTTGATGAGCAAAGGTTTTCGGTGCGAGGTCTGTCGCAAGACAACCGGGTCGCTTTATATGCGCGACCTCGACGGCAAATGGGTCTGCGCGCACTGCATCCCCGCCAGAGAACTGGACGCTTGCCCCGGTTTGCGCGAGCGGCTTGGGCTAAAACCCACGCGCGCCACTCAACCGCGTCGCAAAGCTGCCTGAACTCTTCGCCGGGTTTGGTCTTCTGTCAGGGTGTTGGAAGAAAAAGCGCTGCCCACAATGTGGGCGGCGCTTGCTCGTGCGCGTCGTGTGATTCAAACGAGGCGGCAGGTTGATGATTCGGCGTTCAGTGAACTATCCCTTTGCTTAATTCCAGACGCGCCCACAACGCTTGCTCGTCCGGATAGGCAATGCCGTTCTCTTCACGCATGAGGACCGCCATCCTAATGATCGAATCAAGGTCTTTGAAAACATCCAGACAGCCCACACAGATTTCCAGATGTGTACGGATGAAGACCGACTCCGATTCGTCAAGCACGCCGGCTCGGTACTCACTGAGCAGTTCGAGACTCTTGTCGCAATCCATTGACGCTTCCTTTAAGGTCGTTTTAGGTCTTCCGGTTCGGGCGAACCGGAGATTATTTAGATGCTGACTGCTGCCGGATTAATTGCCTGAGCTTGAGACGAGCTTTGTGTAACTGAGATTTCGACGTGCCCTCGGCGATGCCGAGAATCTCCGCGACCTCATAATGCTCGTAGCCTTCCACGTCGTGAAGGACGAAAACCGTGCGATAGCCCCTCGGCAGTTGCGCCATCGCCCTTTCGAGCGCGATGCGGTCTATCACCGGCATGGCGTCCGGGTTCTCCGTGCCGCGAACGATTTGGACCGGCGTCTCTCCCTCGTCGGTCAGGAGTTCTGAGCGCGTGCTGCGCTTGCGGAAGTGCATCAGCACCTGATTGACCGTCATGCGGTGGAGCCAAGTCGTGAAGGCGGAATCGCCGCGGAAGGAACCGATCTTGTTGAAGAGATGGAGGAACACTTCCTGCGTCATGTCCTCCGCCTCGACCGGATTGCCCATCATACGCAGGGTGAGCGCGTAGACACGGCGGAAATGCCGGTGGTACAACTCGCCGAATGCCTGCGAATCGCCCGCCGCGGACTTCCGCGCCAGTTCAAAATCAGACGGCGGTTTTTGCTCAACCTCGGCAACAGTCACGATTAACTTATCCCCTTGAGCCGGAATTCAATAGTTCCATCGAGATTAACATTTTTCCAGCCGAATGCGGAAACGTGGGGGCTTGGGCAATTCCGCTGCCGGGGAGAAAATAACGGCGCAGCGAGATGAAAAGGAAAGCGGGATTCGACGGCTCGAATCCCGCTTTCAAATTGGAAGCGACACGCGACGCGGAAGATTCCGACGCCGACGCTCCGCGCCTTACTGCAAGCCTTCGTTGAAGGGCTTGAGCAAACGCGCACGCGAAGGATGGCGGAGTTTACGGAGCGCCTTCGCCTCGATTTGGCGAATACGCTCGCGCGTCACGTCAAAGTTCTTACCGACCTCTTCGAGCGTGTGCTCCTCGCCCTGCGGGCCGAGGCCGTAGCGGAGCTTGATGACGACCTCTTCGCGCGGGCTGAGGGTCGCCAGCACCTCATCCGTCACCTGCCGGAGATTCGTCGTCACGACCGAGTCCGCCGGACTCACGCGCGACTTGTCCTCGATGAAGTCGCCGAGGTGCGAATCCTCCTCGTCGCCGATCGGCGTTTCGAGGCTGATCGGCTCCTTGGCGATCTTGAGGACCTTGCGGACCTTCTCGAGCGGCATGCCGAGCTTCTCGGCGAGCTCCTCGGGCGCGGGCTCACGGCCGATCTCGTGCAGCATTTGCCGGCTGGTGCGGACCAGCTTGTTGATCGTCTCGATCATGTGCACGGGGATGCGGATCGTGCGGGCCTGATCGGCGATGCTGCGGGTGATCGCCTGGCGGATCCACCAGGTCGCGTAGGTGCTGAACTTGTAGCCGCGGCGGTACTCGAACTTGTCCACCGCCTTCATCAGCCCGATGTTGCCTTCCTGGATCAGGTCCAGGAACTGCAGGCCGCGGTTGGTGTACTTCTTGGCGATCGAGATCACGAGACGGAGGTTGGCCTCGATCATCTCCTTCTTGGCCCGCGCGCTGTCGCGCTCGCCGCGGCTCACCGTCGCGTAGACCCGGCGGAACTCTGCGATCGGCAGCCCGGCGTCCTGCGCCACGGCGCCGATATGCGTGCGCACCTCCATCACCGCCGGAGCGTGCTTGGAGACGAAGAGCTTCCAACCCTTGCCGGGCAGCCGGGCCACGTGGTCCATCCAGTTGGGATCGAGCTCGCGGCCCTGGTACTCCCGCAGGAACTCCGGCCGGGGTATCTTGGCGTTCTCGGCCATGCGCAGCATCTGGCCGTCGAGCGCGTTCATGCGCTGGCTGATCTGCTTGAGCTGGATCACCAGCTCCTCGATGCGGTTGTTGTGCAGGCGGACCTGGGCGACCTTGGCGACCACCTCCTCGCGCTGCTTCTCGTAGGTCTTCTCGGAGCGGGCGCCGATCTCCTCGCCCGAGGTGATCGCGTCGAGCCGCTTGGCCTGCACCTTGTAGAGCTTCTTGGCGAGCTCCTCGATCCCCTCGAAGGTTTCCAGCACCTCCGGCTTCAGCTTCTCCTCGAGCGCGGACAGCGACAGGCCGGGACCCTCGCCCTCCTCGCCGTCGTCGACCTCGTCGGCCGGCTCGAACGTCTCGGCGACAGTGTCCGCCGCTTCGCCAGCGGCTTCCTTGGGGCCGCCCTGGGTGGCCTCGAGGTCGATGATGTCGCGCAGCAGCATGCGGCCGCCCTTCAGCGCCTCGTGCCAGGCGATGATGGCGCGGAAGGTCAGCGGGCTCTCGCACAGGCCGCCGATCATCATGTCGCGGCCGGCCTCGATGCGCTTGGCGATGGCGATCTCGCCCTCGCGCGAGAGCAGCTCGACCGTGCCCATCTCGCGCAGGTACATGCGCACCGGGTCATCGGTGCGGCCGAGGTTGGCCTCGTCGACGTTGCCGGAGGGCTCGTCGCTCTCCTTCTCCTCCTCGCCCTCGGCCTTCTCGGCCTTGGCGGGAGCGGCCTCGTCGCTCTCGCTCTCCTCGCTCTCGACGACCTGGATGCCCATCTCGTTGAGCATCGACATGATGTCCTCGATCTGCTCCGAGCTGTTCTGCTC
>JBGTBQ010000016.1:0-2067 GCA_041749275.1 Pyrinomonadaceae bacterium
GGCAAGAGCCACACGCTGGCGGTGTTCGGCGCGATGTGCTCGGAGAAGTTGGCTGAGTCGGTGGCGGACGCGCACGTCGCGTCGAGCGCGCGGCGGCTGGCTGGCCGTCGTTACCGGGTCGTGCGGGTCGAGCGCGGGATGCGCGAGATGCTGGCGGAGGAGATGGAAGCCGCCTTCGCGCGCGAGTTCGGCGGGAGTGAAGCTGAGTGGAAGGGAAACCCGCGCGAGATGATGGCCGCCGCCGCCGCGCGCGCGGACGACGCAACGCTGGTCGTGCTGGTAGACACGGCCTCGACGCGCCCGTCGCGCGTGAGCCGCGATGACGGGCCGCTTCTCGGTGAGATGGCCGAAGCGACGCGCGGGACGAGCGCCTTCGTGGCGCTCGCGCTCGACGACGATATCGCGGGCGCCGACGGCGCGAACGTGGTGTTGTCGGGCACCTACCGGATTGATTATCTCGACACGGAGCACCTCTACCACGTCGCCGACCAGCATGTGCTCTGCAAAAAGCCGCAGGCGCGGGCCGCGCTCAACGAAATCTACGCCTCTCTGCGCGCGACCGTCTCCGGCTTTAACTGGAGCGAGTCGCGTTTCGCGCTGCTCTACCCCGTCCACCCGCTCATCGGCGACGTGTCGGCGGCGGTGCGTCTCTACGTGCCGCACTTCTCCTTCCTCCCCTTCGTCTCACAGGCGGCGTGCCATGCCGTCTCGCGCCCGGCGCTCTCGCTCGTCCTGCTGGACGAGTTGTTCGACGGCGTCGAAAGCGACCTGCGTAAGTCGGGGGAGTTGCGCGACGCCTTCTCGTCATATGACCACCTGCTGACGGAGAGCGTCGAGCGGCTGCCCGTCATGCAGCGCTATCAGGCGCGTTTGCTGCTGAAGAGTCTTTTCATCCTGTCGCTCGACGGGCGCGGTGCGACGGCGCGCGAGTTGTGCGCGGCGCTGCTCCTGCCGGACGACGACGCGCAGGCGGCGGGGCAGATCAACGAGACGCTGGAAGCCTTCACGGGCGCGGCGCTGCCCGGCAGTATGCATGTCAGCGTCCGCGCCGACGGCGGCGGGGCGCACTACCGCTTTCAGCTCGACGGGTCGGAAACGTCCGCCGTCATGCGCGAAGGCGACGGCTCCACGCGGATGACCGCCGGTTCGGTCTCGGCCTCCGATCTCGTGCATGTTCTCGAAATCGAAGGGCTGATAGACGCGCCAGTCGCGGATGCGGAGCCGCGCGCGCGCGAGGCGAAAGTCGCGGATGACGCCGCCCGGACGAACGTCGTCGAAGAGCAGGCAACCGCTCCCACCCCGGAGGGCGCGACGGCGACCGTCGAAGAGTCCGTGCACTACGACCCCGAAGAGTTGACCGAGTGGGCGCGCTATCTGACGGAGCACACGTCGCTCCGCTCGATCACCGATCTCGATGGGCGCGAGGACATCTGCGAGGCGCTGTCGGAGTGGCTCCACGAATGGCGCGAGCTGGAGATTGACAGAAAGATCGAAGCGCTGCCCGACGGCGCATTGAATACGCGCGTGTGGGATTTGGGGAGGCTGGTAAGCCGCCGGTTCGGCGCGGCGTCGGAGGCCATCGAGGCGGCGCTCGCCGGGAAGAGTTCGCTCGAAGAAGGGCTGGTGCTCGCGAGCGAAGCCTTCGACCGGTCGCCGGGCAAACTCGCCTCCGCCGCGCGCCATCTCGCGGACTTGCGCGATTACATCAACGACTTCGGGCCGTCCGCGCGCGTGCGCGTCTACCTCGCCACCGCCGAGCCGACGGGCATCGAGCGGATCGAGACGGCGCGGCGCGAGCCGCTTCAACTCACCGCCGATCCCGGCGGTCTGCTCGAACGCGAGCGGCGCGAGCGCCTCCGCGTCTCGTGGCACGAATTCCACACGCTGTACGTCGAGCATTACGCCGCCCTTCATGATAAAACGATGACGGGCGGTGAGCAGGAAGCGCTTCAGACGCTCACGGGCGGCGAGCGCTGGCGTGAGTTCGAGGCGCTCGCGCGCCTGCCCGTGTTGAGCGCGCAGCCGTGGCGGAGAGCGGAGGAACTGCTCGGTCGCGCGCGCGGCGCG
>JBGTBQ010000017.1:0-10386 GCA_041749275.1 Pyrinomonadaceae bacterium
CCGCCCGACCACGCATCCTTGCCGTCACCGATCAAATGCGCCTTTGTTTCCGGGGTCAGCAGCGGCTCGATCTGGGCATATGAAGCCACAAAAAGCTTGGCAAATCCTGCCAGCCGAAACGGATCAAGCCGCTCATCGTCACGCCGAAGCCCGGCGAATTCACGCAATCCAAGCGCTCTAATTTCGTGATGGCGGCCTTTTAGGGTTGGGGGAATGTCGTTAGGAACCACGGGGCGCATGTCAGTACCACCTGCAATAGCGGGTGGGGTTCGGTGTCGGCATGGAGGAAGCCCCACCCGCTACCGCAGTGTGGTACTGACCTCACTGCGTCGCCGCGGCACAGGACTTATCGATAACTCTGAACTCTAGGGGAACCGAACATGATCATTGGCATTCCAATCTATGAGAAGGTCGATCTGCTCGACGTCGCCGCTCCTTACGAAATCTTCAGCAGCATGAAACAGTTTGACCCGGGGCTTAAGGCCGAGGTCTATCTGATCGCGGAGAAGTCGCGCGGCGTCACCACGCGAGACGGACTCACGATGAAACCGCAGAAGCTTTTTGCTGAAGTTCCAAAGTTAGACGTGCTTTGGGTCCCCGGAGGCGATCCCTCCGCGCTCACCAGGCTGATGAACGACAAGCGCCGCACGTATCTCAACTTCCTCATCACGCGCAGTAAGACTGCTCGCTACGTTGCGTCGGTTTGCGAAGGAGCAATGCTCCTCGCAAAAGCCGGACTCCTGGATGGTTACAACGCGACAACTCACTGGGCCTTTATTAACTGCCTCAAGCAATACTCCTCCATCAATGTGGTCGAGGGTTATCCGCGTTTTGTGGTCGACCGCAACCGCGTGACGGGAGGCGGCATTTCGTCAGGTCTGGATGAAGCGTTGAAGCTGGTCGAACTTCTGAGCAGCACTGCGGTCGCCCAGCAGGTTCAGCAATACACTCAGTACTATCCCTGTCCGCCTGTGACGAGCAAGATCCCCGGCCCCGGGAAGTGCCCGCTCGACTAACCGCCAGACTGATCCGTTTTCTTCCCATTTCGCATCCGCCGCGAATCGCGATATTATTCGAAGTTTCAGATTAAGCCGCGATTCGCTTCTGCCGAGTGCGGCTGGGTTTCAGTTATGGCGGAACAAGCAATCACAGTTCGCGGGGCTCGCGTCAACAATCTTAAGAATATCTCGTTCTCGATTCCGATCAACCAACTCACAGTGGTCACCGGTGTCAGCGGATCCGGAAAGTCCTCGCTCGCTTTCGACACGATTTACGCGGAAGGGCAAAGGCGCTATGTGGAGTCGCTCTCGGCTTACGCGCGCCAGTTTCTCGAACGGATGGACAAGCCGGACGTGGACGAGGTGCGCGGCATCCCGCCCGCCATCGCCATCCGGCAGAAGAACTCGACGCGCAACCCGCGCTCGACCGTCGGCACGCAGACGGAAATCTACGACTACCTGCGCCTGCTTTACGCGCGCGTCGGCACGACCATCTGCCGCGTCTGCGGGCGCGAGGTGCATCACGATTCGCCTGAATCCTCGGCGCAGGAAGTTTTGGAGACGCTGCCCGAAGACACGCGCTTTTACGTCCTTTTCCCCGCCGACGCGGGACTTTTGGAGACGGGGAGACGGGGCGCTGGGGAGACGCGGAGACGTGCGGACAAGGCGCGGACTAAAGATAACGGTCGAGGCAGTTCCGTCGCGCCCCGTCACCCCGTCTCCGCGTCTCTCCGTGCCGCGGCTCCCTCGCCCCGTCAGGTCGTCACGGCGCATGTGATGAGCCTGATGCAGCGCGGCTTCACGCGGCTCTACACGCGCGGCAGGGTGATTGAACTGCGCTCGCCCGATGATTACGTGCTGCCCGACTTCGACGGCGTCTTCGTCCTCGTTGACCGCCTCGTTGCGCGTCCCGACGTGCGCGAGCGCCTCGTTGACTCTGTCGAGACCTGCTTCACCGAAGGGCACGGTCAATCCATCATCGAGACCGCGGAAGACGAGCCGCGCGTCCTGCGCTTCTCCGAGCGTTTCGAGTGCAAATACGACGGCACGGTCTACGCGCAGCCGGAGCCGCGCCTGTTCAGCTTCAACAGTCCGTTCGGCGCGTGCCCGACCTGTCAGGGCTTTGGCAACACCATCGGCCTCGACCTCGACCTCGTCATCCCGAACCCGAACCTCTCGCTCGCCGAGGGCGCCATCGAGCCGTGGACGAAGCCGCAGCACGAATGGGCGCGCACGGAACTGCTCCGCTTCGCGCGTCAGGAAGAGATTCCGATGGACGCGCCCTTCAGCGAATTGACGCGACCGCAACAGCGCGCCATCGTCGAGGGCAAAGGCAAGTGGACGGGCGTGCGCGGTTTCTTCGAGTGGATGGAGACGAAGAAATACAAGCTGCACGTCCGCGTCTTCCTCTCCAAATATCGTGGCTACACGCGCTGCCCCGACTGCGGCGGCGGGCGTCTGCGTCAGGAGGCGCGCGACGTGCGCGTCGGCGCGGAGACGCTGCCGGAAGTCTGCGCGCGTTCGATCAAGGATGCCACGCGCTTCTTCGACCAGCTCGATCTGACGCCGGAGCAGACGGCCATCGCCGACAAGGTGCTCCACGAGATTCGTCGCCGCCTGAAGTTTCTCGTTGATGTCGGACTCGACTATCTGACGCTCGACCGCCTCGCCTCGACGCTTTCCGGCGGCGAGGCGCAACGCATCCAACTCGCCACCAACCTCGGCTCATCCTTAGTCGGCGCTCTTTATGTTTTGGACGAGCCAAGCATCGGGTTGCACCCGCGCGACAGCGAGCGGCTCATCAAACTCCTGCACAACCTGCGCGACATCGGCAACACCGTGCTTGTCGTCGAACACGACGAGGAGATGATGCGCGCCGCCGATCACATTCTCGACATCGGCCCGGCGGCGGGCGAGTTGGGCGGCAAGGTGGTCTACGAGGGCGATTTCGACGGGTTGCTCAAGGAAGGCGCGACATTGACGGGCAAATATCTGCGCGGTGAACAGGAGATCAGGGAGCCGAAGCAGCGCCGCGCGCCGAAGAAGAAGCGGCTCGCGGTGCGCGGCGCGAGCGAACACAATCTGAAGAACATTGACCTCGACATCCCGCTGGAGATGTTCGTCTGCATCACGGGCGTGTCGGGGTCGGGCAAGTCAACGCTCGTCCACGATGTCATCTATGCCGGTCTGAAAAAACAACGCGGCGAATGGCAGGGGCACGTCGGCGCTTTTCAAGAACTCGCGGGCGCGCAGCACGTTGACGACGTGATTCTCGTTGACCAGTCGCCCATCGGTCGCACGCCGCGCTCGAACCCGGTCACCTACATCAAGGTTTACGACGCCGTGCGCGAAATATTCTCACAGACGCGCGACGCGCAAGCGAAAGGCTTCGACCCGTCGCACTTCTCCTTCAACGTGCCCGGCGGGCGCTGCGACGTGTGCGAAGGCGACGGCACCGTCACGGTCGAGATGCAATTCTTAGCCGACGTGGAGCTGGTCTGCGAAGAGTGCAAGGGCACGCGCTTCAAGCCGCAGATTCTCGACGTGCGCTATCGCGGCAAAAACATCAACGACGTGCTCGGCATCACCGTGCGCGAAGCGATGGCCTTCTTCCGCGACACCGCGAAGATCGCCAACCGCCTCCGCGTGCTCGATGATGTCGGCCTCGGCTATCTCCGCCTCGGCCAGTCCGCGACGACGCTTTCGGGCGGCGAGGCGCAGCGCGTGAAGTTGGCCGCGCATCTCTCGCGCCGCGCCGGCGCGCGCACGCTCTACATCTTCGACGAGCCGACCACCGGCCTCCATTTCGACGACATCAACAAACTGCTCGCCGCCTTCCGCACGCTCATCGAAGCGGGCGGCTCGCTCCTCGTCATCGAGCACAACCTCGATGTCATCAAGACCGCCGACCAACTTATTGACCTCGGCCCCGAAGGCGGCGAGGCCGGCGGCCACGTCGTCGCCACCGGCACACCCGAAGAGATCATGGCCGTGCCCGCATCGCACACGGGCCGCTTCCTCAAAGCGCACCTCGCGCGCTCGAATGGACATGTCAGATGAAAAGGCTTGGCTGGCGTGGTGAGACTTACTCTTTAGCGTTTGACGCTTGCGTTTGCGCCCACTGGCGGAAAGCTTTGAGGGCGGAGGTCTGCCCCTCCGTCTTGCTGCGCTCCAAAAATTCCGTCAGCACTTCGGCGGAGAGCGAGGGGAAAGCCGAACTGTGTGAGACTTCCGCGTAAGCCTGTTCTCCAAGTTGATAAAACAGAATCTTCCGTCCGTCGTAAAGCCAGATTTCCGGCACGCCCAGCCCTGCGTAAATCGAAAACTTCCCTGACGATTCGTTGGTTGTGTCAATCTCGACAACGACATCCGGCGGCGGGTCTGTCTCCAGATCAATCAATTGCTTGCCGATAATACGCGCGGCATTCTGCACGTAAAAACTGGTGTCCGGTTCCGCGCCTTGTAATTTTTTCCGAAGGCGATAAGTGGTCGAGCCACACGTCTCAAGCGTTGTGTCCGTCTCTTCCGAGAGGATTCGCGCCAAGCTTAAAATAAAGTCCTTCGGTTTTTCATGATCAGCGCGCGGACTCATAATCTCTAACCTCCCACGGTCGTAGCTCACGCGGTAGCCGGGCCGATTGTCTCCTATCTGAGCCAGCAGCTCCTCGTACTCGTCCCACGAGACATCACTCAGCCGCAGCGTCGCGCCCGGCGGGAGGTGTTCAATCGCGTCCATGTAAATCTCTGTTTGCGCCAGCATCGAATCTCGCCTCCAAAGCCGCCGATCAATAAGCTGACCGGGCGTTGAAACGCCCGGCTAAAGTCAGACGCCGCTACGCGGCGTAAGGCCGCTCGGCCTGCTCCCGTTTTATGTGCATCCTTCAAATAAGCTTGAGTTCGCCGAGCGCGTCGAGCGTCGGCGCGGGCGTCTGCCAGAAGCCCGCAACGCGCACGAAGAAGCCTTCGATCACCCGCGAGCGGTAAATCCCGTCCGCATCAATCGCCGCCGCGCGGTAACGCCCGTCCGCGCCGAGTTCGTAAAACTCCGCCGTCTCTCGTTCGGGGTCAATCAGCCAATACTCCCTGACGCCCGCCGCTTCATATTCCGCAAACTTCACTTCCCGGTCGCGCTTGACCGATTCCGGCGAAACAATCTCCACCGCCAAATCAGCCGGGCCGTCAAGATAAGTCGGCTTAACTAGATGCGCTCGCTCGCGGCTGACGAACAGCACATCAGGCTCGCGCCCGCGCTTCAGTTCCGTCAGCTTCATAGGGAAAGGGGCGTGGAGCACTTCGCCGAGCTGATGCGCTTCGACGTAAAACCCCAGCGTGCGAATCAAGAAGCCGCTGAGGCGTTGATGCTTCGCCGACGCTGGCGACATAAAGATCACCTCCCCGTCCACCCACTCGGACATCTGCGGCTCGTCGCCCGACGCGAGATACTCCTCGAACGTCATCCGGCGCGGAGCAGGCGGCTGGCCTAAAACCATGTCAACGGCCTCCGGCGCTTCGGTCGTGTCGCGGCTCATTTGCTCGCTCCTTTCGACGGCGATTATACGGCATACAGCCGCTCGCGCTCACGCGCTCGCTAAAGGGCAAAGGATAAAGTGTGCACGCTCACGTCCGCGCAACCGCCACAACACGGAAACCGAAATTGAAGTAGCGGAGGTCCGGCGCACTCCAGCGGCGCGTGCTTCGCGGCGAAAGCGCTCAACCGAGGCGTCGTCGGCGACGAACTTTTGCAGCAGCACTTTGACGGCCACCTCGTCGCCGATGTGGACGCGCTGCCCCCGGTAGACCGCGCCCATCCCGCCCTCGCCGAGGCGCGCGACGAGTTCGTACTTGCCGTCGAGCACTTGCCCGACGAGCGGGTCATGGTCGCGGATAGTTTCCGCGCTAATCTGCGCCTCACCCTTTACGGTTGGCGCATCGAAAGCGGCGACCGCCAGCCCGCAGCCGTCGCAGAAGCGCGCACCGTCGCGTAAAACCTGCCTGCACTGTGGGCAATTCATTCTGAATTTCGGATCAATTTGCTAACGGGTGTGGGAATCATCCCGCCGCTTCAGGAAATGCCGTGAATTGTGAATGAAGCTGGGCGCTCGATACCCGGAGCGTTGACGCCGCCTGCCGTAAACTTGGGACATTCTACAGAAGGCGCGGAAGTTGCGCCAGAATCAATGATAGGCAACCGGCCAAGGCGCACCTCGCGCGCGGGGCGAAACGATAGATCGGCTTTCCGCGATTTCTTTTACGCCCGTCCTTGTTTATTCTTTCCGCAGTCACAAAGAAAGGACAGGGACACCCGAACATGAGTTTGAAGGAACGTATCGTCACCGACATGACCACCGCGATGAAGGCGCGGGACGCGGCGCGCACCTCGACGCTGAGGATGGTGAAGGCCGCCGTGATGAACCGCGAGATCGAGAAGGGCGGCGAGTTGAGCGATGAGGAGTTGATGAAGGCTCTGCAATCGCTCGTCAAGCAGCGGCGTGATTCGGTCGAGCAGTATGAGAAGGCGGGGCGCGCGGAGTTGGCCGATAAGGAGCGCGCGGAGATCCTCGTCATTGAGGAATATCTCCCTCGGTCAGCCACGCGCGAGGAGATTGAAGAGGCCGTCGCCGCCGCCATCAACGAGACCGGAGCCTCGTCCATGAAGGAAATGGGCGCGGTGATGAAGGCCACGCAAAGCCGGCTCGCCGGAAAGTCGGTGGATGGCCGTGCGGTGAGCGAAATCGTCAAAGCGAAACTACAGTGAGTCGTGCAGGGGAAGCATCGGGCATCAAAGAGTCTGCAAACCGGGCTGAAACTGCCCACCTGTCACCGCTCGCGGCTGACCTTCCCGTTGCTTGCCTCGCCCGCCCCATTCCCGTATAATCCGCCTCTTGCTCGGAGCGCCGGGGCGTTGTCCTAGTGGGTTCGCGCCCACTTTTTCTTTTGCGCGAGAGCGAGTTTTTGAAAGGGAGGCGGGGCCGGAAGATGGAGGCGAGTTCGGTGGAAGGGCGCGTGCGCGAGATCGCGGAACGCGCGGCTGAGGAACGCGGCCTCGAACTCGTCCACGTCGAAGTAGCCGGCGGCGCACGTTCGCCGATAGTCCGCATCTTTATTGACAAGCCGGAAGGCGTCACCCACGAAGACTGCGCCGGGGTGAGCCTGCACGTCGGCGCCGTCCTCGACGTGGAGGACTTCATCCATTCGGCGTATACACTTGAAGTTTCGTCCCCCGGTCTCGAACGCGGTCTTTACCGGCGCGAGGACTACGAGCGCTTCGCCGGCCAGTTGGCGAAATTGAAGACGCGCCAGCCCGTCGGCGGCCAACGCAACTTCCGCGGGCGCATCCTCGGTGTCGAGGGCGACCACGTCGCCTTCGACGACAAGACGAGCGGGCGCGTTCTCGTCCCGCTCGATGTGATTGCAAAGGCGAATCTTGAGATAGACGTGGAAGAGGAGTTCCGTCTCGCCGAAGAGCGCGAGCGGCGGAAGAAAGCGGCGCACAGCGAATAGGCCGCGAGACAACTGAAGAGCAGACAACTGAATAGCAGGGGCGCGGGCCGGCGGCAACTGAAGAGTGCTGATGCTGATGCCGGCCACTGAACACAAAAATTTATGAGTGCATCCATCGGGCAAAGCATAGACGCTCTCTGCAAGGAGAAAGGCATTGACCGCGACATCGTCATCGAGGCGATGAAGGAGGCCGTGAAGGCTGCCGCGCGCAAGCAATTCAAGTCGGGCGAGGAGATTCAGGTCGAATGGAACTCCGAGACCGGGCTTGAGATTTTCGCCTCCAAGGTCATCGTCGAAGAGGTTGAGAATCCCGGCAAAGAGCTTTCGCTCGATGAGGCGCGCGAGATGGCGGGCGACGAGGTCGAGGTGGGCGACGAATTGCAGCTCCCGATGCCGACCGAGGAGATGGGGCGCATCGCCGCGCAGACCGCCAAACAGATTCTCTTCCAGAAGGTGCGCGACGCCGAGCGCGCCCAAATCTACGAACAATATATTGACAAGGTCGGCGACCTCGTCAACGGCTACATCAAGCGCTTCGAGCGCGGCGACATCATCGTTGACCTCGGCACGGTCGAATCCTTACTGCCCCGTAATCAGCAATCGCGCGGCGAGCAGTGGAATCAGGGCGAGCGCATCCGCGTCGTCATTGACGACGTGTCGAAGGAATCGAAGGGGCCGCAGGTCATCACCTCGCGCACCAGCCCCGAACTCATCCGCCGCCTGTTCGAGATGGAAGTGCCGGAAATTTATGACGGCACGGTCGTCATCAAGTCGGCGGTGCGCGAACCGGGCGAGCGCGCCAAGATCGCCGTCGCCTCCATCGAGCGCGACGTTGACCCGGTGGGCGCCTGCGTCGGCATGAAGGGTTCGCGCGTACAGGCTATCATCCGCGAACTGCGCGGCGAAAAGATTGACATCATCGAATGGTCGGACGAGCCTTCGGTCTTCGCCGCGAACGCGCTCTCGCCCGCCAAAGTCAATCAGGTTCGCATCACCGACATCGAGCGTCGCCAGATGGAGGTCATCGTCAACGAAGACCAACTCAGCCTAGCCATCGGCAAGCGCGGCCAGAACGTGCGCCTCGCCACGAAGCTCGTCGGGTGGAACATAGACATCCGCAGCGAAGAAGAGTTGAAGCGCGAGGTGGCCGAGCAGATGGGCGCGATGATCGCGTCGGGCGAGGCCGTTCCGCTCGAACGGCTCGGCAGCATGAACCCGGCGATGACCGCGACCCTCGCCGAGCACGGCATCAGCGACATCGAGTCGCTGGCGAACGCCTCGGTTGATGACCTCGTCGAGTACCTCGACATCAGTCTCGATCAGGCGGAAGGGATTATTTCTTCGGCGCAGGCCGTCATCGCCGCCGCCAGCGGCCAGCCCGATGAAGAAGGTGCGGAAGAGGCGGGCGCGGAGGCCGGGAGCGGAGAAGAATCTTCTGAAGCGGGTGTGGCGGCAGCCGGCACTGTTGAATCGGCTGATGACGAAGAGTCGCAGCCCGTCGAACAGCACGCCGTCTCCGCCGAGTTTGACGAATCAATCTCCGCCGGTGAGGTCGAGCCTTCCGAGGCGATGACCGCCGAGGGGTATGACGAAGCGGTCGAGCAAGGCACGCCGTTCCGGGCCGAAGAGACAATCCTCGCCGAAGAGTCCGCCGACCCGGTCGCTATTACCGAGGCGGAACCGATGACGGAGGATACGCTCCTGCTTCAAGGCGCGGGCCGCGATCTCAGACCCGACACCATCACGCCCGCCCCCGACATCACCTCCGCCGAGGCCGGCGCGATGGAGAGCACCGGAGCTTTCATCGAAGAGAACACCGGGCGCGATGAAGCGGTCATCAACGAGATGGAGACGCTCTCCGACGAAGAGATCGAGACGTTGACTGATGAAGTAGTCTCCGAAGCGACGACCGTCGCGGATGAAGAAGAGGGCGAGGAAGATTCGTCCTTCTCGCCGAGCGCCGATCTGGGCGGCGAGGCGTCCGCCCCGGAAGTACAAGTTTCGTCGGCCCCCGCGCCTCAAGGCGAGGGCGAGCCGGCGGGTGTTGAAAAGGTTGCCGAGAATGAGCAGATGAAAAACGATGCTTCCGGCAACGAATAGACGCAGCCGCGGCACTACGGCGCGCCCCCCGTTCGGGGGCGCGCTCGCCGCCTGCCCGCCCTGACCCTTCGTCGGCGCTCACGAGTCGCCGCTCACGGGGTTGAGGGAAGGCCGCACGGCTGCTTAACCCTGACAGCGCGCGACGCCGTTTTTGGATATGCGTCGAAGAAGGAGTGCATGACCGTCCATTCCAAGGTCCGTATCTATGATCTCGCCAAAGAGTTGAAGCAGGAGTCGAAGCGCATCCTCGAAGACGTGCGCCGCGAGGGTGTTGATGTGAGCGTCGCGTCGAACACGATCTCCAAAGAGCTGGCCGAGAAGATCCGCAACCGTTATTTCCCCAAAAAGGAAGTGAGCGCTCCGCGCGCCGTGCGCGTCGTCAAGAAGGCCGCGCGCCACGTCGAAGAGGAAGCGCCGGCTCCAGAGGCCGAGGCTCCCCCACCGGCGGAAGCGCCCGTGCCCGAAGTCTACGCCCAGCCCGAACAGGAAGCGCCCGCCGGCGAAGAAGAGACGATTACCGCGAAGCCCGCCACCGCCGCGCGCCTCGTCAAGAAACTGGCCCCGGCGGCGCGTGCCGAGCACCCCGCGCAAGCGCCGAACGGAGGCGCGACCGCCACCGCCCCGGCCCCAACCGAACCCGATGACACACAAATTATGATGACGGCGGAAACGCAAAGCGTAGCGCCCGAAGCGGAGCAAGCGCCCATCGCGGCTGCGCCGCAGGCCGAAGAGGCGCCGCTGCCCGCCGTCCCGCCGCCGGGCAGACAGGTCAGAGCGCTGAAGTTGA
>JBGTBQ010000018.1:0-7405 GCA_041749275.1 Pyrinomonadaceae bacterium
GGCCGGCGGGCGCCGATGAGCGTCCGCGCGTCGCGCTGCTCTTCGTCGTCAGGCCGCGAGTGCTCCTCGGCGGCGTCGAGTTCGAGGTCGGCGTGACGGCGGGAACGGGCATCAGCGAAGACGAATTGCGCGCGCGCATCAACCTGCTCGAACCGGGCCGGCGGCTGACGCAGCAGGCGCTCGACCAGAACGCCGATCTCATCCAAGTCTATCTGCGCGACCGCGGCTTCTACCGCGCCGAGGTCACGCCGGAGCAGCGACTCGACCCGACGCGCACGCGCGCCAACGTCATCTTTCGCGTCGAGCCGGGGCCGCCGACGCTGCTCGACGCCTTCAACATCGAGATCAAAGGCTTCGACGAAGCGCGCCTGCGGCCCGCCCTCAAGCTTCAACCCAATACGCGCTTCACGCTCGAAGCACTCGGCGAGGACATCGCGCGCATCCGTCAGGCCGTCATCGCCGAAGACCGTCTCGCGCCGCTCATAGACGAGCCGGACGTGCGGCTCGATTCCGCGACCAACCGCATCACCGTCACGGTGGCGGGCGCTGTCGGGCCGATGGCGACGGTGGAGATTGAAGGTTACGAAGGCTTGAGCGACAAGCGGAGGCGCGAGTTGCTGCCTATCCTGCGTGAGGGGACGCTTGATTATTCAGCCATCGTCGAGGGCGCGCGACGTTTGGAGAACCGTCTTCAGGAGGAGGGCTATTTCTTCGCCGATGTCACGGCGGCCTGCGCCGTCCAGCCGCCATTCACTGCGCCCGACAACGCCGCGCCGCTCGGAGCCGGCGACGAAGAAGTTGACACCTGCGAACTGCTCAACCCCGATGACTTGACGGGTCGCAACGTCCGCGTCGTGTACAAGGTCGAGCGGGGTCGCCGCTTCGAGTTGACCGACATCCGCATCGAGGGCACGGAGAAGCTTTCCATCGAGGATGTAGTTGACGACCTTCGGAGCCGCGAGGCCAACGTGCTCGGCCTCGTCCCTTTCATCGGTAATTTACTGGGCCGCGGCTATACGAGCGCGGATGCGCTCGAACGCGACCGGCGCACGATCGAAGCGCGGATGCGCGACCTCGGCCACCGGAAGGCGAACGTCACCGTCCGGCAGGGCGTCTCGGTCGCGGGCGACAACCTCATCATCACTTTCGCCGTCGAGGAGGGGACGCTCACGCGCGTCGCCTCCATCGAGGTGCGCGGCAACCAGATTTACACCGCGCGGAAGCTGCGCGACGAGCGTTGCCCGCCCGAACAGACGCCGGAGGACGCCTGCCTCGTCGAAGGCGGCGCCTATTCGCGCACGCAGGGGAGGTCGGACGCCGAGCGCATCCGCGGTTTCTATTCGCGCAACGGCTATCTCGACGCCGACGTTGACCTCGACGTGGTCGAGCTGCCGCCCGACCGCGCCAGCGGCGACGAGCGCGTGCGGCTCATCTACAACGTCGCCGAGGCGGACAAGGTCTTCGTCCACCGCATCTTCGTCAACGGCAACGTACTGACGAAGCGTAAGGCCATCACCGACGCCGTCCCACTGCGCGAGAACCGGGTGCTCCGCGGTGACGAGTTGGCCGAGAGCGAGCGCATTCTGCTCAACACGACCGACGCCTTCCGGCAGGTGCTCATCCGCACCGAGCCGGCGGGCGAAACGTCGGGCGGCTTCAAGCAGCGCGATGTCATCATTGACGTGGAGGAGCGCAAGCGCATCACGACCGATTACATCATCGGCTTCTCGACCGACAACGGCCCGCTCGGCGGTTTCGAGATTCGCAACACGAACCTCTTCGGCCAGCTCCGGCAGGGCGCTTTCCGCTCGCGCTTCAGCCGCCGCCAGCAGCTCGTCCGCTTCGAGTATTTCGACCCGCGCTTCCGGCGTTACGGCGAGAAGGATTTCGCGCCCCTGACGGCCTCGTTGCAGTACCAGCGCGATACTTCGGTGACGCGCTTCTTCCGCTCGACCATTGACCGCGGCAATCAGGGGATCGTCCAGCGCTTCGACGCGGAAGGCAATCTCCTTGACGAGTTCGGCGCGAACGTCAAAGAGCCTTCGATCAACCGCCTCACCTTCAATCTTGAAACGCAGCGCGACCTCGAACTCGAACTCAGCCCGACGGGCGCGGTCAGAAAGCGCAGCACGATCTTCCTGCGCTACAACTATGAAGACGTGCGTCTCTTCAACATTGGAAGCCTGCTCATCGTGCCCGTCCTGCGGCCCGATCAGGTGGTCAGGCTTTCGCGCTTCGGCGCCTCGTTCGCGCGCGACACACGTGACCGCCAGTTCGACCCGACGCGCGGCGACTTCGTCACCGTTGACTACGCGCTCGCGCTGAAACCTTTGGGCGGGAACCTCTCGTTCAATAAGTTGCTGACGACCTACCGTCGTTATTACAAACTGAACCGCGTGCGCGAGACCGTGTTTGCGGCGAGCGTGCAACTCGGTCTCGCCAAGATCATCAACCCGACCGACCGCAACGAAGACGGCGTGATTGACGAGGCCGACCGCCGGCTCCCCATCAGCGAAAGGTTCTTCTCCGGCGGCTCGACGACCTTGCGCGGCTTCGGCTTTGAAGAAGCGGGGCCGCGCGTCGTCGTTCCGAATTGCACGTTCGGCGCCGTGCCGCCGCGCCTCCCCATCGTCAGCCCCGCGCCCTGCGGCGAGTTCCGCAACCAGCAGGGCGAACTAATCACGCTCAACCCGTTCACCGTGCCCATCGGGGGGAACGCGATGGCGATTGTGAATCTCGAAGCGCGCGTCGGCCTCACGCGCGACCTTCAGGCCGTGCCGTTCTACGACGGCGGCAACGTCTTCGAGAGCATCCGCGACATCTTCGGCGGACGCGACGACCCCGCCGCGAACCCAAACTTCCGCGCCAAGTGGGCGCACACCGTCGGCCTCGGCTTCCGCTTCAAGACGCCGTTCGGCGCGCTGGGGGTTGACTACGGGTATCTGCTAAACCCGCCTGAGTTCGTTATTCCACAGAACGGCGGCGGCACGGCGACGCACCGGCTCAAGAACAGTCAACTACACTTCCGCTTCGGGCAGACGTTTTAAAGTGCACGCTGGTTGAGAGTATGGAAGGCATGATTCACCACAGAGACACAGAGGACACGGAGGAAGCACAGAGAGTTGAATTCCTCTGTGCCCCCTCTGTGTCCTCTGTGTCTCTGTGGTGAAGTCCAACGCCCCGTATCCTCAACCAAAAATTGAACTGAGATGCGACGAGCAGACGCACGAGATGAGAAGGCCGACCGCGCGAGACGACTCGTCTGCTTTGCCTTGATCTTTCTCGTCGCCTTCGGCGTGCGGCTCCTCGCGTGGCACGACGCGCGCTTCGAGGCGGCGCGCGTCCAGTCGGCTGTCGCGGAGAACTACCGGCACAGCGCGCGGCTCATCAAAGAGGGCGGCGTCGGAGCGTTCTTCAGCGCGTCCTCGCCGCTCGCTGACCCCGACACGCTGGGGCACCCGCCGGGCTATCCCATATTCCTCGCGGTCATCGCGCGACTGTCGGGCGGGCGGGAAACGGCGGCGCGGTTCGTCCAGATCGCGGCGGACGCGCTGGCTCCGGCGCTCGTGTTCCTGCTGGCGACGGAGCTGCTGTCTGGCGGCGTCGGGTTGCTCGCCGGGTTGCTCGTTGCGCTCGCGCCGCAGTTCACGTGGAACTCGGTGCTCCCGCTGCCCGACACGCTCGCGGCGCTGCTCGTGCTGCTCGCCGTTTACTGTGTCGCGCGCGCCGTGCGCCGTCCGCGGTTGATGACGGTCGTGCTGGCCGGAGCGTCAATCGGTCTCTCGTGCTGGCTGCGGGCGAACGCGCTGCTGCTCGCCCCCTTGCTCGCAGGGGCGGTGCTACTGTTGTTCGAGCGCGGGAAGAGGGTGCGCTACGCGGCGGCGCTCGTCGCGGGCGCGGTGCTCGTCGTCGCGCCGCTGACGTTTCGGAACGCACTCGTCTTTCGCACCTTCATCCCGCTCTCGCTCGGCGCGGGGCAGACGCTCCTCGAAGGCATCGGCGATTACGATGAGGAAGGCCGGTTCGGGATTCCAAGCACGGACCTTGCCATCATGCGACAGGAGGCGGAGGCCGCCGCGCGGCCCGACTACGCGGAGACTCTGTTCGGGCCGGATGCGGTCGAACGCGAGCGAGCGCGTCTGCGTCGAGGGTTGTCGGTCATCGTCGCGCACCCGCTCTGGTTCGCGTGCGTGATGGCGCGGCGCGCGGTCTCGATGCTCAGGCTCGAACGCGCGCGCACGGTTTCGCCGCGCCCGCCCGTCACGCACGCGCTCGACGAAGCGGGCGCGGCGCAAACCCTGTGGGCGCAAAGTCCGTCAGAGTTATTGGAGGGCGGCGAGTTGCTGTCACCCCGCGCCGGGCTTTCACAAGCGCCGGGCGGAGTGCTCAAACTCGTGGGCGACGACTCGAAGACAGCGCCTCAGTTCGCCTCCGCGCGCGTGCTCGTAGAGAGCGGCGCGGACTATCTCTTCAGCGTGCCGGTCAAGGTCGAGAGCGGGCGGATGAGTTTGGCGGTAACGCGAGACGGCGACGACGACGCGCCTTATGCTTCTACCATCATCGAAACGCAGGAGGGGAAGACCGCCGGGGAGCAGCCGGTGAGTGTTATCCGGTTGCCTTTCGCTAGCACTGAAGCAGGCAGTGTCAGGCTCGTCCTATCGAACGCCCCTTCAGACCCACCGCGCCCGGTCGTTCGTGTCGGGGAAGTGAAACTCTATCACCTCGGCCCGGCCTCGCTCCTCTGGACGCGCTACCCGCGCCTCGTCGTGGGGGGGCTGCAAAAACTTTTCGTCACGGCCCTCATGCTCCCGCTCGCACTCATCGGCCTCGTCATGCTCCTGCGCGCGGGCCGACGGCGCGCGCTCGTCCTTCTGCTCGTCGTGCCCGTTTATTACATGTGCGTGCAGTCGGCGTTGCATACCGAGTATCGCTACGTGCTGGCGATTCATTACTTTCTCTTCACGCTCGCGGCGTGCGCGCTTTACCGCGCGGGTCTGCTGTTGTGGGAAGCGGCAACGAGCGTCCGTTCGACGAAGAAGGCGGGAATTGTAAAAACGTAAAGTTGGGCGCAGGATAAGAGTCGGCGCTTCGAGGTTTGGCAACTTTTTGGAACATGAGCGGGCTTGCAAAAGTGAGACAGGTCAGTACCGCCCGCGGTAGCGGGCGGGTTCTAGCCACGTTACCACCCGCCCGCTACCGCGGGCGGTACTGACCTGTCCGGCTCCGACCGCGACTTTTGCAAGTAGTCTAATGTTGATTGAAGGTGGAGTATGAGAAGAAGGCTGTTTTCGATTCTGGCCTTGATGGCGCTGGCGGCGGTCGTGCACGGTCAAGCGCGCACGCCGACGCCGCGCGGCGGCGAGGTGGTTGACCGGATGGTGGCTGTCATCAACGGCAGGGAGTTAATCACCAGCACCGACATGCTGTGGCAACTCGCGCTTGAGCCTCGCGTGCCGCTCGACAGCCCGCGGCAAGAGGACTTGAACCGCGCGCTCGACCTCGTCATCAACCAGCGGCTCATCGCGCAGGAGGCCGAGAAGCTGCCGACGGTCGCGCCGACCGCGAAAGAGGTCGAGGACGAGTTGGCGCGACTCATCGGCTTCTTCCCGTCACAGTCGGCTTTTTACGAGCGGCTCAACCGCGTGGGTCTGGGCGAATCCTCCGCGCGTCTGCGCGAGATCATCGAGGCCCGCGTCCGCATCAACAAGTACATAAACTTTCGCTTTCGTTCCTTCACCGTCGTCACGCAGCAGGAGGTGGAGTCCTACTACCGCGACGTTTACGCGCCGCGCTTTCGCCGCCAGTCGCCCGGTCGCATCGTGCCCCGCGTCGAAGAGGTCTCCAAGGAGATCGAGCGGGAGTTGATTGACAGCAAGATCGAATCCGACACCGACGATTTTTTAGAGGATGCGCGGGCGTCCGCCGAGATTACAATTATTGAATAGAGGCTGATAAAAACAGCGGGGGCTTTGAACCAGTCTCCAGCCTCTTTATCCGGTGCTATAATCGGCGCGGCATTGGACGCGCGCCGCCGCACCTCGCCCACATGAGGGGCGACCAACGCCGCGCCGCGAATTCGTGTCTACTCGATCAAGGGATGGTGAACGGTTCTGCCATCTGCATCACAGAGAGGAGCACGTGGATGAGACGCCTTCCCCTACTCGTTCTATCTTCCGCCCTACTTTTACACGTCGCCGTTGTGACGCCGGCGCAGAAGAGTCCGCGCCCGCCCGCGGTGACGCTTCCCGCAAAGCACGGCGGCACGATCCTCGTCGAGCACAACGCCGAAGACGGCACGACTACCGTCAGGCTGGAGGCGATGCTGCTGTTGGTGGAGTACGCAGCCGCGAAGTCTCAACTCTCACTCGCGGCGAGTTTCAAACAGAGCGAACGCGCGCCCACGCCGGAGTTTGTCAATCTGATTCTCTTCTCGCATTCGCCCAAGTGCCGTTTTCCGCCCCAGACCAGTCTGCACCTTCTCCTCGACGGCGCGCCGCTCGAATTGAAATTTCAGCCCGACTCTTCAACCACGGCGACCTTGACGACGATGGAGACCGTGACGGTCTATGTCCCGAAAGCGGAAGGCGTCCTTTGGGTGCAGCGAGAGATAGAAGAAAGCGGCGTCTGCACCGAATCGCTGGCGGCGACCGTCACGCCCCGGACGCTCGCCAAACTCGCCGGGTCGAAGAGCGCCGCGGCGAAAGTGGGCACGACCACTTTCAAACTGCCGGCTCACACCCTCGCTGCCCTCCGCGACCTCGCGGGAAGGATAAACAGTAAGCAGTAGGCAGTAAGCAGTAAAAGCAATTTGAGAATTTGAAAGCTCAACTTTGAAATTCGAGCTTTCCGTTCCGCCTACTGCCTGCTTTTTCCGTATGTTGGAAAGGTTATTGCAAAGGGGAAGTAAGAGGCCGCGTCTGGGGTTGGCGCTGTCGGGCGGCGCGGCTCGTGGCGCGGCGCACGTTGGCGTGTTGAAGGTCTTTAGAGAGCAGGGCATCCCGGTGGACTGCGTGGCGGGGACGAGTGCCGGGGCGCTGGTCGGCGGCGCCTTCGCCGCGGGGTTGTCGGTCGAGCAGATCGAGGAGATCGGCGGGAAGTTGCGTTGGCGCGACCTCGGTCGGATGACGCTCTCGCGCCTCGGCGCGCAGTCAAACGCGCGCATGGAAGATTACATCCGCGCGCTCTTCCCCGTCTCTCGCTTCGAGGAACTGCCCACGCCTTTCGCGGCGGTCGCCACCGACCTGCACACGGGCGCCGCCGTCATCATGCGCGACCACGGCGACGTGGCGTTCGCCATCCGCGCCAGTTGCGCCGTCCCCGGTTGGTATATCCCCGTCACGGACGAGCAGGGGCGGCAGTTGGTGGATGGCGGGTTGGTCGCCAACATCCCGACGGCGGCGGTGCG
>JBGTBQ010000019.1:0-10175 GCA_041749275.1 Pyrinomonadaceae bacterium
ACGCGCGGCTGCCCGCGCTGCGCCGCCCTGCGACCGTTGCCGGCCATGATGATGGCGACGTGTCCCGGCAGATGCTCCCAGTCAACGCGGGCGAGCAGCGACTCGTCGCGCGACCCTCTCTCGACAACTTCAGTAAAATCAGTGAGCGCCAAAGGCTCTTTTCCCTTCGCGGTATGCCTATCCGACCCGCTGCATCTTAAACGCAAACGAGTTTAAAGTACAAAATCCATGACCCTGAGTGGGGGGCGCGGCTATGTTCAAAATGGGTCTTCGGATGCGGACGATAACGAGTCCGCGAAGCGGATTCACTGACTAATGCTATCCATCTCCATCGAAACCTTGAGCTTCAATAGTCAACCTCGACGAGCGTCAGACCATGCGCGGGGGCGGTTACAATCGCCAATGGCCTCTCGCCCGTCTCGATAGCGCGCGCGATGTCTCCGCTCTCTAACTCGCCGCGCCCGACGGCCAGCAGCGCGCCCGCAATCGAGCGCACCATGTAGCGCAGGAACCCTTCGGCGGCGGCATTGATCTCAATCACGCGACCCTGTCCGTGCTCGCTGCAACGCTCCGAGATGTCAAGCCGTATGACACGCCGGACACGGGTCTTGATGTCCGCTTGCGCCGCTGAAAAAGCAGTCCAGTCACGTTCGCCGACGAACAGTTCCGCGGCCCTTGTCATCGCCTCAAGGTTCAGGCGCCGCGCCTCGTGCAAGGTGTATCGCACATGGAACGGGGATTGGATGCGCCCGTTGAAGATGCGGTAGCGATAGGTCTTGCCCCGCGCCGAAAGCCGCGCGTGAAAATCTTCGGGCACGACCTCGGCCTCGACAATACGAACGTCCTTGCCGACGTTTCCATTGATCGCCGTGCACAACCTGTCCGGCGACAGCTCGCGCCGCAGCTTCACGTTCGCCACCTGCCCCAACGCATGTACGCCCGCGTCCGTCCGCCCCGCCCCATGCACGACGACCTTCTCGTCTTCGATGAGAGAGAGCGCATATTCCAACTCTCCCTGCACGGTCCGCCAACCCTTCTGCCACTGCCAACCGTGGAACTCCGTGCCATCGTACTGAATCGTCAGGCGGTAGTTTGAAAGGGATGAAGGATGAGGGATGAGGGATGAAAATGTTGCTTCCGTGTTCACTTCATCTTTCATCCTTCATCCCTCATCCCTCATCCCTCATCCCTCATCCTTCATCCCTCATCCCTCATCCCTCATCCCTCATCCCTCATCCCTCATCCCTCATCCCTCATCCTTCATCCTTCATCCCTCATCCCTCATCCCTCATCCTTGCTTTCGGCTCCCCGGTTTGATCGCCGGAATTCCCTGCGCGCAGAGCGGGCAGGCGTCAGGCGCGACGGCGGGCACATCGAGGGTGGCGAGCGCAACTCTTGGGACGCTGACATCGGCGCGGCCACCGGAACGGTCTATGATTGAGGCCGCGCCGACGACGTTCGCGCCCGCGTCGCGGAGCGCGTCAATCGTTTCTCGCGTCGAGCCTCCGGTTGTGATGACATCTTCGACGACGACGACCGGCTCGCCGGAGCGGACGGTAAAGCCGCGCCGGAGCGTCATCGCGCCGTTCTCACGTTCCGTCCAGATGGAGCGGACGCCGAGGGCGCGCGCCACTTCCCAGCCGATGATGATGCCGCCGATGGCGGGGGCGGCTGCGGTCTCTATCTTCTGACCGGCGAAACGTTCGGCAATTGCACGCCCGAACGCCTCGGCCTCGGCGGGATATTGCAGGACGAGCGCGCATTGCAGATAGTTCGGACTGTGCAACCCGCTCGTCAGGATGAAGTGACCTTCGAGGAGCGCGCCCGTGCGTTTGAACCTTGCGATCACTTCGTCCTGTCGCATCTCTCATCCTTCCCTTTAAAACCGTGCGTGTTACAATGCGCTGCGATGGAGACCTTCCGTAACCTCGTCCCCGACTCTACGCTCATCCACGAGGCGATACAACTTTTGCGCCGGCAGGGCGGGCGCGCATCGGCGGTCGAGATCGCCGACATGGTTCTGCAACTTCCCGAACTCGACCCCACGCTCGCCGTGACGCTTATCGCGGAGTTAATCAAAGACGACTGGCGTCTGCGCGTTGACGACGGCACGAACGACATCGAGCTGTTGTGGGAGGACGACGATCTACGCGCGCTCGCCGACGCCGACTATGTCGTCTTCGACGTGGAGACGACGGGGCCAAAGACGCCGCCGTGCCGGATCATGGAGATCGGCGCGTGCCGCGTGCGCGGCGGTCGCATCGTTGACGAATTCCAAACTCTCGTCAACCCTCTGATGCCGATTCCTCCCTTCATCTCGCATCTCACGGGCATCTCGGACGCGATGGTTACTGACGCCCCCATCTTCGCCGAGGTCGCCCCGGCATGGCTCGATTTCGCCGACCGCGCCGTCCTCGTCGCCCATAACGCGCCGTTCGACATGCGCTTCATCAACCATGAACTGTCGCTCATCTTCCCCGGCAGAAGAATGTGCAATTCGCATCTCTGCACGGTTGCGCTCTCGCGTCGCGCCGTGCCGGAACTGACCAGCCACCGTCTCCACTATCTCGCCCAGCACTTCGCCATCAACTTCCCCCGCCGCCACCGCGCCGGCAACGACGCGCGCGCCACCGCCGAAATCTTCCTCCTCCTGCTCGAACTGCTCGGCGGCGAAGGCGTCCGCGACATCGCCAGCGCGCGACGGTACAGAAAAACAGCGGTCAACGGTCAGCGATTAGAGGCCGTTTCAAAAGCTCCGTAGGAACGAGCGACGGCTTTGCCTTTCACCACCTCTAGCCCTCTGTTTTTCTCCGCTTGAGCAGGTTGCGGATGATGAATCCAACGACAATCAGCGCCGCCACGACCAATCCCACCGTCGGATAGTTTTGCGCCAGCACCTCTTTCGCACGCTCGCCGTAGCGCACGGCGATAAAGCCTTCGAGCAGGAAACGGAACGCGCGCCCGACGGCGACGGCCACGGCGAACCGCACGATGCTCAGACGAAAGACGCCCGCCGTGATGACGAACAATTTAAACGGAAACGGCGGCGGTAAAACTGACGCGACGAGCACCGAGAGCACGTCGTAGCGGTCAACCAGTTCCTTGACGCGCGCCTGCTTCGACGGCGGGAAACGCTCCAGCGCACGCCGGCCCGCACGGCGCGAGATGTAGTAAAGAATGATGCACCCGATCACCGAACCGGCTGTGCCCGCCAGCGCGTAGAAGGGCATCCACGCGGGGCGCTGGGTCGAGAGCAGGAGCATCACCGCGTCCGGCCCGCCCGGCAGCGGAATCAACGCCGAGTCGAGCAGCGCGATAGCGAACAGCCCCAACGGACCGAAAGCAACCAGAAATTGCGTGACGTGGTTGAGACCATTCGTGATTTTTCGCAAGAGCCATTTCACTGCGTTTCGCTATCCCCTTCAAATCGAGAGAGGTCAGAACAAAGAAAGATGAACGATAAAAAAAAAGCGAGCCGTCTTTCATTCATCGCTCTGACTGCCGCCTTCTGATTTCTGACTTGTGACTTGTGACTTCTCTTCCTCCAAGCTGTTGCGCGTCGAGCTGAAACGATTCCAGACGAGGTACACGGCGACACCCGTGATGACGAGCGCCGCGACGACGCTCAAAATCACCAGCCCGTTGTGCCTGAGAAAATCAATCACCTGCTCGCCGTAAAAGACCGCCAGCACGCCCTCGACGTAATAGCGCAGACTCCGCGCAATCATGATCGTGAGCATAAAACGCCAGCGCGGATATTCGAGCGCCCCGGCGGTTGCCACGAAAATCTTGAACGGCATCGGCGGCGGCAAGAGCGCGGGAATCGCCAGCGCGAGAAAACCGAATCGCGCGTAGGCGCGCTCGACGCGCATGATTGAGTCGGGGCTGAAGCGCCGTCTCATCACGGCCTGCCCGCCGCGCCGCATGATGTAATAGAGCAGGTTGCAGCCGATGACCGACCCGGCAGCCGCGAAGAGCGGAAAGTAAAAAACGGCCTTCGGGTCGCTGTAACAGCGCGCGACGACGAGATAGTCGTTGATCTCAGGCAGGCTCAGGAGCGACGAGTCGAGCGCGCCGATGAACACCATCGCCGGCGCCGCGACGTAAATCGGAACGTCTCTGATGAAATCGTGGAGATACTTGGCGACTTCGGCAAGCCAGTCGAACATACAAAAGCAGTGACGCGTGACAAAAGATGAGTGACGAGCAAAAGTAATTTAACTCGTCACTCGTCACTTGTCATCCATCACTGTTTTTACTTTGCGGGCGCGAAGACCGTGGGCGTGTCGTAAGTGACGCCGAAGGTGACGCCGGAGCGGGGGCTGAATTCGGTCAGGCCGGCGATGCCGGCAAAATCGAAGCGGAGGCCGGAGGTGCGGACGCGTAGGCCGAGACGCGCCTCGGAGAGCGGTTCGGTGCCGAGCGGCGCGCGGCCCGTGCGTGTGTTGGCGCGCCCGTTGACCTCGCCCGCGAGATCAATCTGTTTGTTGACCCGAAAGATGCCCGCGAGGCCGTAGAGCAGCATGTCGTTCTGCGTGAAGCGGTCGGTCGGCGCGGAGATGATGCCGAGGCCGATGTTGCCGAACGTGTTGAGGCGTCCGTTGTGCCCGAACTTCTTGCCGACGAGAATCGTGCCGAAGGCATTCGTCTGGTTGAGTCCGATGCCGCGCCCCTCATTTGAATTCGGCAACTCGACGCCGAAGCGGAAGCCGAGGCTCGGAGCGTGCCGCGTCTCGTTGCGAATCTTTATTTTCGTGGCGAGCGTGAAGTCGCCCGTGTCGTTCGTCGAGTTGCTGCCGGGCGCGAAGGTATTCGGGATGGCCGGGTTCGGGTTGACGGTGTTGATGCTGAGGAAGTTCTGCGCCACGCCTTCGATCTGGAATTCGACGTTCGGCGACAGACCGATGTTGATGCCGATGACGCCGACGCGCGTCAGGTCGCCGGTCAGCCCCGACGCGGGAAACTTCGCCCCTTGCAGGAAATCAATCCCCGCCTCGATGCGAAGCGTGCCGGGCGCGAGCACGTCCACGTCTTCGGTGATGAGCGGGCGCTGCTGCGCGCTGGCCGAAGAGGCGAGGACGAAAGCACAGCAGAGCGCCGACGCCAAACTGACCAGAGAATTTCGGAATGATCGCATAACAGTCAGGAGACCTACTTCTTGCACTGGCGTTAAAAGAAAAGCATTATCCGCTTCTCAGCGATCGGCCAATTAAAACGGAAAGCACTCTTGAATTTCACTCGGATTGTATGGCGTACCGGCTAGGCCGTCAACTTTTACATAACAGCGACGCCCTGTGTGCTTAGGGACTGCTGCGACCAAGCAAATTCATTCCCTTTCAGGAGGTGGCGACCCGTGCTCAGTATAAAAGAACATCTGACAATTCTGTACGTGACGATGGCTGATTTCTTTGACCACCATCCGAGGTTGGCGCAATGGCGACAATCCAATCACAGTCAGCCCGATTTCACTGCCGCGTGGTGTCGCGCCGCGACGCGGGTCTTTTCTCGCTCGTGGCAAGGCTTGTGGACGACGCTTCAGTTGAAGATGTTGGACTACAGCCTGTCTCATGTCGGTATCATCCCGGCTTAGTTCGACTCAAGACTCGGGTTACCTTATGACCCAAGCAGCCCAACGCCGGAATTGACCGGCTGCGAGCGAAAAGCATTCAGCATCATCGAAGGAAGATTGATGAGAGGCGCGCAGTCGAGCAATCCGGTCGAATGACACGACCGCCTCAGTTAGCTTGTTGTGTTGCGCCTTACCTAGCACAGCGAACTTTCTTGAAGAACCACGATAAACTCTTGTGTCATCGTATTATCTTTTGCGCCGGCTACATTTGTCGGGCTATTCTTATAAGGCATTCGCTTGTTGGGGATATTGCGAACGATTGTTTCGACGTGACGAAAATTATTTTCCGCGAAAAAATCAATCGTAATTTTGTCAGTCGGCAAACTCACGCCTTTCACTTTACGATTGCCGACGACAAAACAGGCGAAACCTTTTTTTCCGACCACCTGAGCAACATTTTTAATTGACTTTCTATAATCGACGTAGAAACTTGATACTTCTAAAGCGCGTTTCTCGTCCTTCTCGGAAACCTTCTCAAGCGTTTCTCGCAAAACCTTTGATTCAAAGCTAAACAGTTCTTTGCTGGTCTTACCACCAAGCAAATTATTATCGAGCGACTTAACATCTTTAAAGTCAAGCCACTGATTCGATAACCTAGAAAATTGTCCGTAAGCAACCGTTGTGCGCGAATCGCCGTAAGGCGGCGAAGTCAAAATTAAATCGAAGTCAGAATCAAAAAGCGTTTCACTCGAACTATTGCGAACAACTATCGTTTCAGAAGGCTTTCGATCTTCAGTAAAGGTTTTCAAACCTTTTCGATTGCGAGCGAGTTTTGCTTCTATCGTGCCGAAAACGTCAGGTTGAAAACGCTCAAGCTGTTTGTCGTTCATTCGGTATAACTTAAATTCGCTATTGCGCGTCCACGACACTTCGCGCACAGTTTCACTAAAAGCGACTTTGAAAAAATTCCGCACGTCGATTTCAGTAATTGCGGCAATATATTTTTTGACGATTGCCAAATCTTGCTGAACGGACGCGCCAAACCAAAAATCAAGGTTCGGAAAAACGGGCAATTCGATTTCAGCTTTCACGTCGTTAAATCTCGCGGCAAACAAAAAGTCGTTAAAGTTTTTCAGGTATAAATCTAGTGTCTGCAAATTGATGACAGTTGTTTTCGCCTTTGCAATCAAACACGCAAGCGGATTCAGGTCAACCCCAAACGCCGAAACACCGCGCAAATTCGCCTCGACCAGAGAAGTACCCGTGCCGCAAAACGGGTCAAGCACGCGCCGCGCATTACGCCCGTATTTTTCAAGCAACCGCCCGGCAACTTGCGGAATCATCATCGCCGGATACGAATGAAAACAATGGGTATAAGTTTTCGTGTTCGAGCGGCGAAAATCCCAACTCTCATCGATATACTTTCTCATATCAATTTCTCGCGGTGCGCGAAACAAAGTGGCAACACGCTTTCAATCGTCCGAAAAGCCGTGCCGTGATTTCTCGCCGCGGAGTCAGAGGGTGAAAACCGACCTAGAATAACCACGGCATAATTGTAGCCTCTGCCGATCTTTCTTATCAGGATGACGGCAAAGCCATGATGACCGTCGCCGTTGAAGTCGTCTTCGACGTAATGTTGCCTCGCTCAACCGCCCGCGCCAACAGGGTGTGCGTAGATTCGCGGCCACGCCCACACCCCGCGACTTGAATTTTGAGGCCGCTACGCCGCCCACCTTTTCAACAACGTAGCGGCCTCGTTGCGGCACAGGTCGGCACCCGCTCCCCTCAAGCTAAGTGCCGACCGTGCCCGCGTGGGATGATGCGCGCCTCACCCTTCGCGCTCATCCCGGCTTGAGGCCGTCGCTCTGCCCGTTTCGGCGGCCTCGACCGGCACACCCGCGCCCCCCGCAGGCGTGCCTCGCTGGATACGCGCCGGCATGAGGGGCGCGCACCCGTTAGCTATTCTTTCCTTAATAGCCTCTCGATGGTGTCAACGATTGCGCCCACGTCCCGTGGCTTTCTCAGAAACACATCCGCGCCGGCCTCGCGGGCCTCCAGCTCGTGCTCGCCCGCGGAAAACATGATGATCGGCGTCTGTTGCCGGTGGGGGATTTGTCGGGCATAGCGCACCAGCTCAAGGCCGTTGATGCCGGGCAGATGGTTGTCGAACATCAGAAGGTCATAACGGGCGTTGCTCGCTATCCTCGTCAGTGCGACCACTCCATTAACGCACGTCACCACGCGAAAGCCTGCCATTTCCAAAGTGTCTTTTACTGCTTCGGCCACGATCTTATGATCTTCGACGTGCAGAATGACGGCGGCTTGCGTGGCTTTGGGGAGGATGCACTTTTGAGTGTTGCGCGGGCTGCTGATTCGGGCGGTGCGACGTTTACGCGGCTTCGCGGTGATACTGCCGGCGCGCGTGTTCGTCCGTAGGTGCTGCAAAGCTTGATGGCGTGAAGTTAGAAGCGCCCGCAAGCTGTTATGGTGTGGAAACCCTAACAGACGCGCCGCGCGGGTCAGTACCCCTTCCGCCTCCCTCAACGCGCGCTCGATCCAATACGCCTCATAGCGTTCTATCTCGGCCCAAAAGTCGAAGTTTCGCCAACTCGTGCGCGACTTAAATTCTCGATGACCTTTGTCCTCTGTCGCCGGCGCGAGGATGGTATCGGCTCTGCGTAGCACGATGAGCGCGCACTTATTCAAGCGGTCACGGGTCTCCGGGTACTGCGATTTAGAAAGCAGGTCAGCGGCTCGCTGATACATCTCGGAGAGGTCGCGGGCGGAGAACAGATCGCCTATTTCCTCAATGGCCGCGAGTAGAGCATGACCCGCGCCTTCGCGGTCGCCCGCCTGCTCGGCTATGACAACTGCTTGTTGGAGCATCAGCCGGGCGTGCTGGTGGCGGCCTAAGCGTGCGAGCGCCGTTCCCTGTGTGGTTAGGGCTTCCGCCAATAGCTGCTGCTCTCCGCCCTTTTGGAGTGCTTCAACCGCCATGCGCGCGATTCGCTCGGCTTCGATGTTGCGGCCTTCGGCAAGTAAAACCTTAGCGCGAGTTTCATCAACTTGGGCGACGTGGAGACTTTTAAGATTGACCAGCAGGCGGCGCGCGGTGTTAAGGTGCTCGTGTGCTTCAGCGTATTTGCCAACCAGCGAGAAAAGCGATCCCAAGTTGTTTTCGACACACGCGCGGTAACGATTATGACCGACCTGCTCGAAGTAGTGGCTTGCGGCTGCAAACTCGACGAGGGCGCGGTCTGTGTAATCCTCCCGGCGCTCCGCCGCCCCTAAGTTTTTTAACGCGGTGGCACGCTCGTTGTGTAATTTGCCTCTGAGAGCATCTCCCCCGCTCGCCTCAACAAATGGCTCGGCCTCCATCAAAATGCGAAGGGAGTCGTTGTAGCGGGTGGCGGTGCTCTCGACAATCGCGGAGCGCAGTAGCGTCACCGCCATCTGGTAGGTGTCTTGTTCGGTGAGATGTGAGCGCGCGGTTCCCAAAATCACCCGCGCGTCGTCGAGCGCGCCTTCACGCCAGTAGCAGTATGCGAGGTCGGTTAAAGCTTCCGCTGCCTTCACCCGCTCCTGTAAGGCTTCAAAGCTCCTGACGCTCTCGCTAATGAGGTTCTTGGCTCTCTCCTGCGCGCCCTCGACTTGGCGCGTGCTGCCTATCCATCCGACCAACACGCCGACGCGCAAAAGCAACTCCGCCGCCGCGCGGTCGTCTAGCCCTTCGGTTTGTGGCCGCTCCCCGATCTGCTGCCAGAGGTCACCCAACGCCTCGCGGGCCGCGTGGTAGCTTCCTGATTCCTCAAGCCTCTTAGCGTATTCGCACCTGAGCAATGCCCGCTCGGTGCAACTCAGGGCGTCATCGTTAATCTGGCACAGTAGTCGAGCCTCTAATTCCATGTGAGGGTTTGCCTTTCTATCTGTTCGCAAGTAGGGTTGCGGACAGATACACGAAAGGCGCATCTAACAGGCTAAGTGTTAAGATGCGCCTCAATGAGTCCATCTGGTGATGTCGGCTGGCTTTTAGGAGCCGGCCACAACTACAATTTTTTGCTTTCAGCTCAACTCAACTTTCAGGAGACAAACTATGCGTAACTTACGAACCCTCTGCGCGTCCGTCGTGTTGGCTCTCGTCCTCACGACTCCCGCGTTCGCCGGCGACATGCACACCGGGATCACGAATCCGCCGCCGGCCCAGCAAGGCAACATTCACACCGGCGTCACAGATTCGCCGACCCAGCAAGGCGACATCCATACCGGCGTGGCTGAGTCAGAACCGGAAGCGGGCACCGTGACGGAGATCGCGCTCAACCTGCTGCAAAGCTTGTTGTCCCTGTTCTAGTCGGGGCGGACAATTCAAACTGTCTTGGCTGCCATGAGGATCACGGGGCGGCGCGGTCAATGTGTGTCCGGCGCGCGATAATATACACTAAATTTTGCATAGAGGTTAAAAATTTTCGGCTCATGTGTAGCCAGTTTGCGCTGAGGGGCGTGGGCAGCACATCCGCTGAATCAACTCAGCCGTGATCCGCTTGGCGTTGGTCATCGCCTCGTAAGTCGCCACATAGAGATGCAGGTACTGCTTATGCACGCCCCGAAA
>JBGTBQ010000020.1:0-5872 GCA_041749275.1 Pyrinomonadaceae bacterium
CGTTGCTATCGTTTTCACTGAACCGGACGAAGAAACAATTCGCGTTATCTCTTTACGCAAAGCATTAAAATATGAGCGAGAAAAACTTGAAGAACACATCGCAAACCAACTGGGCGAAACTTGAAGCAATGACGGACGAAGAGATAGATACTTCGGACATTCCGCCGCTTGACGAGAAGTTTTTTGCAAACGCCCGTCTACGGATGCCGCGCGGCAAAGTCGCCGTTACGGTGAGCGTCGAAAAAGAAGTCGTTGACTGGTATCAAGCGCAAGGCGAAGAGTCGAGAGCGTTAATGAGCGCAGCTCTAAAAATCTACGCTGAAGCACATCGAGAAATACGTCGCTGAAAATAAACGCGCCATCGAACAAATCAATGGACGTGAGGGCGAAACAGCGACTTTGTTTTTGTGCAGTCAGTTAGATCAAAGCGGTCTTGGCGTGGTTTATAGGTGCTGCATACCAAAGAAAAAGGCTTCGATTCATTATGAATCGAAGCCTTTTTTTAATTGGAAATCTGAAATCTGAAATATAAAATCTCAGATTACATTCCCATTCCCATACCGCCCATGCCGCCCGGCATTCCGCCGCCCATTCCGTGGTCGCCGCCTTTATCGTCCTGGATGTCGGCGATCATCGCTTCGGTCGTGAGCATTAAGCCCGCGATCGATGCCGCATTCTGAAGCGCGGTGCGCGTTACTTTTGCAGGGTCGATGACGCCTGCGGCAACCAAATCTTCGAATTTTTCGCTCGACGCGTTGAATCCGAAGTTTTCGTTGTCGTTTTCGAGCACTTTGCCGACGATGACCGCGCCTTCTTTACCCGCGTTCTGCACGATCTGGCGGAGCGGCTCTTCGAGCGCGCGGCGGACGATGGTGACGCCGATCTGCTCGTCCTGATCGCCTTCGCCCTCTTCGTTCGCGCGGAACTTGTCGAGCACCTTCGCTGCGCGCACCAGCGCCACGCCGCCGCCGGGGACGATACCCTCCTCGACCGCCGCGCGCGTCGCATGCATGGCATCCTCAACGCGAGCCTTCTTCTCCTTCAGCTCCGTCTCCGTCGCCGCGCCGACCTTGATGACGGCGACGCCGCCGAGGAGTTTTGCAAGACGCTCTTGCAGCTTCTCGCGGTCGTAGTCAGAGGTCGTGTCCTCGATCTGCGCCTTGAGGGTTTTGACGCGACCCTGCACGTCCGAGTCCTTGCCTGCGCCGTCAACGATGGTGGTGTTGTCCTTGTCAATCGTCACCTTCTTGGCGCGACCAAGGTCGGCAACCTGCACGTTCTCCAACTTGATGCCGAGGTCCTCGGTGATGACTTTACCGCCGGTCAGGATGGCAATGTCTTCGAGCATCGCTTTACGACGGTCACCGAAGCCGGGAGCCTTCACCGCCGCGACGTTCAGCGTGCCGCGCAGCTTGTTGACGACGAGCGTAGCGAGCGCTTCGCCTTCGACATCCTCCGCAATAATCAGGAGGGGCTTGCCCATCTTCGCAATCTGCTCCAAGAGCGGGAGCAGGTCTTTCATCGAACTGATCTTCTTCTCGTTGATGAGGATGAACGGGTTATCGAGCGCCGCTTCCATGCGCTCCGGATCGGTGACGAAGTAGGGCGAGAGATAGCCGCGGTCGAACTGCATGCCATCAACCACGTCAAGCTCGGTTTCCATCGTGCGCGACTCTTCGACCGTGATAACGCCGTCACGCCCGACCGTCTCCATCGCCTTGGCGATCATCTCACCGATGGTGCTGTCGCCGTTCGCCGAGATGGTGCCGACCTGCGCGATCATGTCGCCTTTAACATCCTTTGACATCCGCTTGATCTCTTTCACCGCGCGCTCGACCGCCTTGTCAATGCCGCGCTTCAGCGCCATCGGGTTCGCGCCCGCCGCGACCGTCTTCACGCCCTCGCGGAAAATCGCCTGTGCAAGCACGGTCGCCGTCGTCGTCCCGTCGCCCGCCACGTCCGAAGTCTTCGAGGCGACTTCGCGCACCATCTGCGCGCCCATGTTCTCCATGGAATCTTTGAGTTCAATCTCTTTCGCCACCGTCACGCCGTCCTTCGTGATCGTCGGGCTGCCGTATTTCTTATCGAGGACGACGTTGCGCCCCTTCGGGCCGAGCGTGATCTTCACCGCGTCGGCGAGCTGGTTGACGCCGCGCAGGATTGCCGCGCGCGACTCCTCACCGTGTACCACTTGCTTTGCCATAACAGTCTCTTCTCCTTAACTCCGGTTACTGAATCTTTAAGAGAAAAAGCGGCAGGAGTCTCAGTGGACTACTTGCCGCCCTTTTTGCCGCTCGCCGCGCCGGCGCGCTCGATGATGCCGAGGATTTCGTCCTCGCGCATGATGAGCAGCTCCTCGCCGTCAAGCTTGATCTCCGAGCCGCTGTACTTGCCGAAGAGCACGCGGTCGCCCGCCTGCACGTCGAGCGTCTGGCGCGTCCCGTCGTCTTTGCGTTTGCCCTCGCCGGCGGCGATCACTTCGCCCTCTTGCGGCTTCTCTTTCGCGGAGTCGGGGATGATGATCCCGCCGCGCACCTGTTCGCCTTCTTCAATGCGACGCACGATCACACGGTCGTGTAGAGGTTTGATGTTCGTAGTCATGTCTCTCCTTTCGAGTATTCACCACTGGATTGGTTGGTGAGTGTCTTTTGATTGCATGAAACTTCCTTAGCACTCTCTCGCCGGGTGTGCCATCAACTTGAACGCACTATCCCTCGCTTTTAAAGGCAAAATCAACAATCTCTGGCACTCCGTTTGGCGGAGTGCTAAAAATAAAGCAAGCTGGACTGGTTTGTCAACTGGTTGAGCCTAAAAGCCTAAAGTAGTCTATTGAAAAAGACGGAAGCGGTTAACGGCTACGGCGTGGAGGGCGTTTACGCGGGGTGGTGCGGGCGGCGCGCTCCTGTGTGCGGTAGGTCGAGACGCGCTTGGAGAGCGTGTTGCGGTGGATGCCGAGCGAGGCGGCGGTACGTGAGAGATGCTCTTTGTTGCGCGCCAGTGCCTTTTGGATATAAAGCTTTTCGAATTCGGCGAGCGCCTCGTCAAGCATGATCTGTCCGTCGAGCATCTCGTCAATCAGTGCTTCGAGGCGTGTTCGCATCTGCATAAGTCACTCCGTCACAATTACTGGTTGCTAAATCTCACGGCGGTTAACCCGGAAGAAAAGTAGAAGCGAATAAGCGTCTGTACTCGGCCATGAATCGCTCGCGAACTTCCGCGGAGGTGCAGAGCGAGATCACTCGCGCGCCCTCGGCCAGCGCTGGCGCCGTGCGTGCTTCCGCGACCGAATTGACGCGTACCGGAAAGGCCGTCAAGGCAAGGTAAAAAGCGGAGCAGACCGCGACGCCGCGTACGAAGCCGAACCCGGCGCCGAGCGCGCGGTCGAACCACTCGAGACGCACCTGCCGCAAACCAGCCCGCGCCAGACGACCCGCCGCGAAGCCCGCTATCAGAGCCACGCACACAATCAACAGGAAACCACCCGCATGCGCCGCCGCGCCCGGCGCGACGAGACCGAACCCGTTGAGCAGCGAGCCGGCAGCCTCGTACATGCGGGCGGCTACAATCAGACCCGCGATGAGCGCGACGCCGACGATCAGCGCCCGCACAAGCCCGCGCATCGCCCCCGCCACGACCGACGCCCCGATAACCGCGAGCACGAACAGGTCGAAAATAGTCATCTTCAATTTACGAGCTTGGAGTCTGAAGCCTGAAGTCCGGAGTAAAGACAAAGCGTCTTCGCCGGACTTCAGGCTTCAGACCTCAGACTTCAGACTTTTCCCCGTGAGCAAGCGAAAAGCTTCGAGGTAGCGTGCCGTGGTTGCCTCCGCCACGTCGGGTGGAAGCGGGGGCGCGGGCGGTCTCTTGTCCCAGTGTAGCGTTTCAAGATAGTCGCGCACGAACTGCTTGTCGAAAGAAGCCTGTGGGCCGCCCGGACTATAGCGGTCAGCGGGCCAGAAGCGTGAGGAGTCGGGCGTGAGCGCCTCGTCAATCAGGACGAGGCGGCCTTCAAGGTCGCGCCCGAACTCGAACTTCGTGTCGGCGATGATGATGCCGCGGGTGCGCGCATAACTTTCGGCCTCGCGGTAGAGTGAGAGCGACGTGTCGCGCAGTTGTTCAGTCACTTCCGCGCCGACGATGTCAGCCATGCGCGCTTCGCTGATATTTTCGTCATGCCCTTCTTCGGCTTTCGTCGCGGGCGTGAAGATCGGTTCCGTGAATTTGTCGGATTCGAGCAGGTCAACCGGCAGGCGATGCCCGCACACTTCGCCCATACGTTGGTAGTCCTTCCAGCCGGACCCGGAGAGATAGCCGCGCACGACGCACTCGACAGGGAAGACTTCAGTGCGTTGCACGAGCATCGAGCGACCACGCAGCAATTCTTCGTACTGTTGCACCGACGCCGGCATTTCGGCGATTTCAGTCGTCAACAGATGGTGCGGCGTGAGGTGCGAGAGTCGCTCGAACCAGAAGCGTGAGAGGGCCGTGAGGACTTGGCCTTTGTGCGCGATCCGCGTCGGAAGAATGCAGTCGAAGGCGGAGATGCGATCAGTTGCAACGATTAACAGGTGTCGGTCGTCAATCTCGTAAACGTCGCGTACTTTGCCGCGCCGCGGTAACTTGAGGTCTGGTAGAAAAGTCTCGTTTACGGTTTGTGCACCTGTCATGACGGTCGCGCATCGTGGTTGGAACTGATGGCGTAGAAATGCCGGACAAGAAGCGAGCCGAGATTGTGCTCGCGCCCAGCGAGGGTTGTCAAGGAAAACAAGTCGGAAAATCGTTGCGGGAGGTACGATCTGTTAGGAGAATTCCATTCTCCCAATTTGTTGAGCAACGGCGACACCAAGCAAAATTCAGGTATCCAAAGTTCACTGAATAACAGGCGTTACAAATCCCTCGTTTTTCCTTCAGAGGTCGAAAACCCGCGAAAGCGATTGCCCTGATGCGCTATACTGATTGCTCCCAGCACAGGCAACGGCGCGGCTTGCGTTTTCGTGGTTGTGTTGTTAGTATCCACGTTTTGCCGGTAGACGTGTGTTTCCTACCGTAGCAGGCCGGTGTAGCTCAGTTGGTAGAGCATCTGATTTGTAATCAGAGGGTCGGGGGTTCAAGTCCCTTCACCGGCTTGTCATTTTTTTGATAATTCGGGCAGGGGTGGTCGAGTGGTTAATGGCACCGGGCTGTAAACCCGGCAGGCTAACGCCTTACGTAGGTTCGAATCCTACCCCCTGCACCACCTCTTACAAGGGATGAAGGATGAGGGATGATGAGAGATTATTTGTCCTTATATTCCTCCGCCCTTAAAACGGGCGGGAGTAGCTCAGTTGGTAGAGCATCAGCCTTCCAAGCTGAGGGTCGCGAGTTCGAGCCTCGTCTCCCGCTCCACTCTTTGCGACGAAGGGCAGGATTTCGAGCCGCGCGCCCGAGTAGCTCAGGGGTAGAGCGCCTCCTTGGTAAGGAGGAGGTCACGGGTTCAAATCCCGTCTCGGGCTTGATAAGGTAAACATTTCAACCCGACAAATCTTTCTTCAAGAGGCGATCTCAGATTATGTCAAAAGAGAAATTCGACCGGTCGAAGCCGCACGTAAACATCGGGACCATCGGGCACGTGGATCACGGGAAGACGACGTTGACGGCGGCGATCACGAAAGTGTTAGCCAAGCACAACCCGAAGATCACGGTGCGAGCATTTGATTCGATTGACAACGCGCCGGAAGAGAAGGCCAGAGGCATCACCATCGCCACGGCGCACGTCGAGTACGAGACGCCGAACCGGCACTACGCGCACGTGGACTGTCCGGGGCACGCCGATTATGTGAAGAACATGATTACGGGTGCGGCGCAGATGGACGGAGCGATTTTGGTGGTGGCG
>JBGTBQ010000021.1:0-4326 GCA_041749275.1 Pyrinomonadaceae bacterium
CGCCGGCGCCGAGGAACGGCAGCGGGCCGAAGCGCTCGTCGCTCTCGCCGCCTCCGCGCGCACGTTCTACGCGGGGTTGCTGGGGCCGGCGCCGGAGACACAAGTGCGGCTCGTCGGCGTAAGGCGCGGCGCGGGCTTCGAGATGGCGGGGACGCTCCTGCTCGACCAAGCGGCTTTCCGCCGCTCGAAGACGGACTCAATCACGGCCTTGCAGATTGCCGAGGCGGTGGCGCGGCTCTGGGTCGGCGGCGCGAAGGGTATCGAGGGCGCGGGCGCCGGCACCGTGCGCGAAGGGCTGCCGCGCTTTCTCGCCACGCTCTTTCTCGAACAGCAATACGGTAAGGATGTGGCCGACAAAGAGCGGCTTCGGATGGCGCTTCTCTACGCGTCCGTCGCGCGGCGTGATGCTCCACTCGCGGAGACCTCACCCGCGCAGGATACTTACTTCAACTCGGCTGCCAATAAGGGCGCGCTCGTCTGGCGCATCGTGATGAACACGGTCGGGCGAGACTTCTTCCTGAGCGTCCTTAGACGCGAGTTGGCAAAAGACCGCGCGGGGAACGTCTCTCTCGGCTCGTTGCGTGCGGCGTTCGCCGAAGGCGGCGGCGAAAACCTGACTGCCTTGCTCGCGGGTCTGCTCGACAAGCCGACTGATACAGACCTGCTCGTCGGTTTGCCACAGCCGCGCGGCGGCGAACAAGTGGCCGCGCTCCGCAACATGGGATCGCTCACCGTGGAGGTGGCGGTGCAGGCGACGACCGACACGGGACAGCGTTTGAATACGAAGGCGCGCGTGCCCGCGAAGGACTTTGGCGAAGCGGTGTTTCAGACGACGGCGAAGATCGTCCGCGTCGAAGTTGACCCGGAAAAATTCTACCCGCAGCTCGATTACGGGAACGATGTCGCGCCGCGCACGCCCGGCCCCGATGAAGCGGTCGCGGAAGCGCGCGCGCAGATCGCGCGGGGCGAATTCGCGCGCGCCGAAGCAACCGCGCGCACCGCCCTCGCGCGCACTCCGTTGTCCGAGGACGCGCGGGTCGTGCTCGGACGCGCCGTGCTCGAACAGAACCGTCTCGACGAGGCCGAGAAAGAGTTCCGCGCCGTGCTCGAATCTCCCTTGCCGAGTCCAGTGACGCTTGCTTGGGCGAACATCGGTCTCGGCGAGATTGCGCTTCGACGCAACCGCGCGGCGGAGGCAGTCAAGCGTTTCGACGAGGCCGTGCGGACTGATGCAGAGTACGCCTCGACGGTCGCGGCACGCGCCGCGCGCATCAAGGCCGAGGCGGCTGCCGGCGCCGCGCCGCCGATTGATGAACAGATCAAGACTGCTATCACTCAGCTCGACGCGGCGATACGCACGGGCCGGAAGGCCGAGATAGACGCGGCCATCGTCCCCGGCGAGTTGAGCGCTTTTGCGAGGGGCATCATCGGCACACAACCCGAAGTCTGGCAGACCCGCGTGCTGCGAACCGAAACACATGGCGCGAACCGCGCCGCCGCGGACGTGTCCATCACCACGCGGGCGCTCGGACGCGACGCGGCGGGCACCGCCGTCCTCGTCTTCGCGCGCACACAGAGCGGATGGAAGCTGTCGGAGATACAGTATTTCGAGGTGCGATAGAGCAGAGAAGGGATGAGGGATGAGGGATGAGGGATGAAGAAAAACTCACGGGTGACGATGCGGTTTCATCCCTCACGCCTCATCCCTCATCAACTGAAGTTGCGCGCCGCGCCGCGCGCGTCAAACTCTTGCTGATGGACTGCGATGGAGTGTTGACGGACGGGCGCATCACGCTCATCGGCGAGGGTGAAGAGCAGAAGAGTTTTCACACGCGCGATGGGCATGGCCTTGTGCTGTTGCACCGCGCGGGCCTTCGCTCCGGCATCATTTCGGGACGCACTTCGGCGGCGGTGGTGCGCCGCGCCGCCGACCTCCGCGTCGAGTTCGTCCGGCAGGGTTCATGGAACAAGATCGAACAGTACGACGAAGTGCTCGCCGCGGCGGGAGTGAGCGAGAATGAGACGGCGTTCATCGGAGACGACGTGGTTGACATCCCGCTGATGCGCCGTTCCGGTTTCGCCGCGGCGGTCGCCGATGCGACCGAAGAGACGCGCGCCGCCGCGCACTACGTGACACATCTTCCGGGCGGCTTCGGCGCTGTCCGCGAAGTGTGTGAACTGATTTTGAAAGCTCAAGGGCGTTGGGATGAGTTGATGAAGCGATACACGGATTAAATTACCGAGATGCTACTCTCCGGAAAATTTGAAGAAGCCCTTGCTTACGCAGCCGGGCTACACGCGCGGCAGGTGCGAAAGGGGACCGACATCCCTTACATCTCTCACCTGATGGCGGTCGCCGGCATCGCGCTTGAACACGGGGCGGACGAGGATACGGCCATCGCCGCGCTCCTGCATGATGCGATTGAAGATCAGGGCGGCGACCCGACACGCCGGGAAATCCGCCGCCGCTTTGGCGAGCGCGTGGCGGACATCGTCAGCGGTTGCACCGACGCTGAGACCATACCGAAGCCTCCGTGGCGCGAGCGGAAGGAGAAATACGTCGAGCACATCAGACATGCGAACGACGGAGCGGTGCTACTCGTCTCCGCCGCGGATAAGCTACATAATGCTCGTTCTATTTTGATTGACTACCGCACCGAGGGAGATAAAGTGTGGGAGCGATTCAACGGCGGCAAAAAAGGCGCCCTCTGGTATTACGGCGCGCTTGTCGAAGCCTTTCGCGCGCATGGCACGTCGCCTCTGATCGAAGAACTCGCGCGGACTGTCTCTGAGTTGAGTAGGATTTCGGCGTCGCACGCGGAGGGTGAAGGCGCATCGTCTGCGGACTCAACCTTCCTTCATTGATTCCTGATGGGCGGCATTCCGTCCACCATCCATCTCTCAACTCTTTTCACAACTCATGTCCCGGGCTTGCCGCGATGGCCCCTATCTTATTACCGGCGATTTTGCGCTCGACTTTTCCGTGCGCTCTTGGCCTTGTTCTCCGAGTTCCGGGCGCGGGGCGTCTTGCGCGTCTCGCCGTTAGCCTCCGCCGCGAAATGCTCGCGGCACAGTCTTAAAAACGTCTGGCAGACAGGCGAGACGTAGCCGCCACTGAGGCGCGCCAGACCCAACTCCCAGTTGATGCGCGCGCCCTCGATCCACCAGCGGACGAGACGGCCCTGCTCCACCTCCTCGCGCGCCGTCGAGAGCGGCACGATGCCGACCCCCATATCCGCCGCGACCATGTTTTTTATCGCGCCCTGACGGCTCAACTCCATCGCCACCGTAGGCTTCAGGCCAGCCTCCGCGAAGAACTCGTCAATCAGCCGCCGCATGTTCCCGCCGCGCTCGCCGAGGATCAGCTTTTCACCGGCGAGCGCGAAGGCGCTGACGACCTTCTGTTTGGCGAGTGGGTGGCGGGGCGAGGCAATGGCGACGATCTGGTCATCCCTCAACACCTCGGACTCGATGTTCTTTGCCTCAACAGGCAATGAGACGAAGGCTACGTCAATGTCGCCCGCGAGAAGGTGCTTCACCAACACCTCGCTCGTCCCCGACGTGACCGAGATTTCCACGTGTGAGTGAATGCTCCGCAACTCAGAGAGAAGGCGCGGCAACAGATCCGCGCTCACTGAGGCGGACGAACTCCCGACGCGCAGACGGCCCCGGTCGGCGCCCGCCAGTTCGGCTATCTCGGCAAGCGCGGCGTCATGCTCGCGCAGGATTAACAGTGCCCGCTCCAACAGCTTTTCGCCTGCTTCGGTCAGCACGACGCGGCGCGGCGTGCGGATAAAGAGCGGGATGCCAACTTCCAATTCGAGCTGTCGAATCTGCATGCTGATAGCTGCTTGCGTGACGTGGACGCGTTGGGCGGCGGCGGTGAAAGTCCGCATCTCGGCAATCGCGGTGAAGGCTCTCAGTTGACGTATCTCCATCGTGGAAGTTGTCGCTCCGGTATCAAGTATGGTTATCGTGCGAATAAAATCTTTTAGTTTTCATTATACGCGAGGGGTCGCTACAATTGAACCACTTTTTTCAAGCACGCGAGGCGGCGTCGCAATCTGGCGTCCGCCGGAGTCCCTCAATGAAGGTCAGGCGCGAGCCAGTCAAATTCCGAGCCTCGTCAAAAAACTCAAGCCTTCGCGGACGCGGCCTCGTAGTGGGCGTGGACGGCGGCGGCACAAAGACGCGCGCCGTGATCCTAAACGGAAAACAGCAAGTGCTCGGCGAGGGGACGGCGGGGCCATCGAACCCTCTGCGCGTGGGCGTGCGGGATGCGGTGGTCGCCGTGCGCGAGGCGGTCGAGCGGGCGTGCGTCGCCGC
>JBGTBQ010000022.1:0-16881 GCA_041749275.1 Pyrinomonadaceae bacterium
TCCGTCCCGACCCTCCTTCAAAATCGGCCTCTCAAAAATGTTACACGGAGATGTTTCACACCCGCTAGTTTATACCTTTCTCAAGTTAAAAAACGTTGTTTATAGTCTCACAGGGCATTTCCGATAATGAAAGTTTTCAGCAATACTCAGATGCGATATACTGCGCCGGGGCAGGCCCAAAACGCTTATAAACCAAGCACGAGGCGGACTCCGGCTTCGATTTGAGCCAGCTTTGCTGCTGGGATGCTGGCGACGTATTCGGTGAGCAGGCTCTTATCGAGCGTCAGTATTTGCGAGACATTAACTACTGAGTCGATGTCGAGACCGCTCGTCCGCGCCTGAAGCAGCACATTGCCCGGCGCTTTCGCTAACCCAACGTTCTTTGTAATGACCAGCACCACGACCGTGCTGATCCGGCTTTGAGTAAAAGCGTCAGCTTGCAGCACCAGCACCGGACGACGATAACCGGGGCCAGACCCGATGGGTTCGGGCAAGTTCGCCCACCAGATGTCACCGCGCTGCACTACCACTCCTCGCGGGGCAGCGAAGATGCTTGCAGGCGCACAAGCATTGGGTCAAGCGCTGAAGATTCCGCTTCATAGACCTGATTCAAGCGCTCGGTGATGTGCGCGGACTGTTTCTCGCTGAGAAATTCTCTGAGGGCGGTTGTATAGGACGTACAGGAGGGAAGCTGCGATAAGAGGCAATAAGCCACCACCGAATCAACCACAATAATCGCGCGAAGATTATTTCCGCTTTTCCTTTCCGCACTGGCACTTTGCTGTTAATATCCCCGTCCAACCGCTCGGATGAGCGAGTTTCCGGTCGCATAATTTCCGGTTCTGTCTATTTAGGGAAATTCCTCTTCGACGTTGAGGAGACGCGAGTGAAAGGCGATTACCCCCGCTTCAAAGCATTATATGCTCATGAAGAGTTGGTCGCACACTTTCTGCTGACTCCGCACGAGCGGTCGTTGATTTCACAGTTACGCGGCGATGTTAATCGGCACGGCGCAGCCGTCTTACTCAAATCGCTCTCCTGCCTCGGATACTTTCCCGATCATCTTGCCGATGTTCCACCAGAGATTAAAGAGTTCGTTGCCAAACAACTCGATTTGTTGTGGGACATCAGCGCCGAGTACCCGACGGACGAGCGCACACGCCGCTATCATCTGGCGTTGATCCGTAAATATCTCGGCTGGCGATTTCCGACCGCGCAAGACAAAGAAGAGTTGGAGCAGTGGCTGCGCGATGAAGGGGCGCGAGCCGCCCACACCGAAGAAGATTTGCTCGAACTGGCTTACGAACGACTCCGGGACTTGCAGATCGAACTGCCGGCAGAGAAAGAACTGCGGCGTATTACGAATGGCGCGTTGAACGGCTTCTTTCAAAACCTCTACCTACTCATTAGCTCTCGCCTTTCTCCAAGTGTGCGCGCGGCGCTTGACCAACTATTAGTTGTCGCCGATGGAGAAGCCGTTTCCGGTTTTGAGAAGTTGAAAGCCGACCCCTCCGCTCCCGGCGTGGATAATCTAAAGAAGGAGATGACAAAGCTCCAAAGTCTGCGTGCTGTCGGCATCCAGCCGGATGACCTAGCGGATGTTCCGCCAAAGGCGCTGCATATTCTGAAGCGGCGTGCGCGCAATGAACGAGCGACTGAGATGCGCGAGCATCCCGACCAGATTCGTTATGCGCTGATGTCATGTGTCATCCACCTGCGGGCGAGCGAAGTCACCGATGACATTACGCGCATGATGATCGAGATGATCCATCGCATTGACGCGCAGACCGAAAAGCAACTCGACCGCGAGCTATTGCGCGACATCAAGCGCGTCGAAGGCAAGATGCAGATTCTCTTTCGCGTCGCCGAGGCCGTCGTAACCAACCCCGAAGGCACGGTGCGCGAAGTCATCTTCCCGCGAGTCAAAGAAGATGTCTTTCAGCACTTGGTCGCCGAGTTCAAGACGAGCGGCCCGCAGTACAGGTTGATCCATCAATATCTGATGCGGAACAAGTACGCCCGTCACTACCGCCGGATGCTCCCGCTGGTGTTGGAGAATCTGGTCTTTCGCAGTGACAATCGTTTTCAGCCGGTGATTGACGCGCTCGCCGTCATCAAGCGGCACCTCAAGTCGAAGCACCAATATTTTCCCGAAGATGTTCCGATTGAAGGCGTCGTCACGCGCCGTTGGCGAGAGACCGTCATCGAAGAGAGCGACGGCGAGCGCAAGATCCATCGAAAATACTATGAGCTGTGCGTCCTGCAAAAACTTGAGCGCGCTTTGAAATGCAAAGAAGTGTGGGTCGAAGGCGGTGATGCGTTCCGCAATCCGAGTCAGGACATGCCGCCGCAGTGGAGCGACGAGGGAAGGCGCACGGCTTTGTATGCGACGGTCCATCAGCCGCTTCAGGCGCAGCCCTTTATTGAGGCGTTGCGTGCGCGGCTCTTGACGGGGCTGACAAAGTTCAATCAAAACTTGCCGCGCAATCAGCACGTCCGCATCTCTCACCCGCAAGGCAAGGACGAGCGCGGGCTGTTCGCCGTCGCGCGCCTCGAAGCGCAGGCCGAACCGCAGAGCATCGGCCTGATTAAAGACGCGATTAGCGAGCGCTATGGCATGCTCGATCTGCTCGATGTCTTTGTCGAAGCGGACAGACTGGCGCACTTCACCAAACACTTTACGCATTCCGGCACCAAGGAAATGCGCTCGCGCGAGGCGCTGCGTCCGCTGATTATCCTCGACTTGTTTGCCGAAGGCACGAACACCGGCGTGCGCCGCATCTCGTGCGCCAACCATCAATACAGTTATGACGAACTGCTCTACGTTCGCAAAAATTACTTCTCCATCGAAGCCCTGCGAAATGCCAATGGCGCGGTCGTCAACAAAATACTGGCCTTACGAAACCCGCGCCTGTGGGGCGAAGGGCAAGCGTGCGCGTCGGACGGGAAACGCTTCGAGAGTTGGAGTCAGAACTTAATGACCGAGTGGCGCTCCCGCTACAAAGGCTACGGCGTGCTGGTCTATTGGCACGTCGAGACGAACGCCGTCTGCATCTACTCGCAACTGCGGAGCTTCTCGCAATCGGAAGTCGCCGCGATGATCGAAGGCTTGATCCGGCATGATACGGAGATGCGGGTAGAGAAGAACTTCGTCGATTCGCACGGGCAGTCGGAAGTCGCTTTCGCCTTTTGTCATCTGCTCGGCGGCTTGCGCCTGATGCCACGCTTGAAACGGATCAAATATGAAAGGCTGTATCTGCCTGACGGCGGGATGAGCGCGGACTTTCCGAACTTGGCGGGCGTGCTGACGCGCCCCATTCGGTGGGACATCATCAAGCAGCAATATGACGAGATGGTCAAACACGCCGTCGCGCTCAAGACGGCGACGGCCACCCCGGAAGCCATTCTCAAACGCTTCAACTCATACAACACGACGCACCCGACCTCCAAGGCTCTGGCCGAGTTGGGCAAAGTCGAAAAGACGATCTACCTGTGCGATTACTTATCGAGTCTGGCGATGCGCCATGAAGTGCATGAAGGACTCAACGTCGTCGAGCGGTGGAACGGGGCGAACGATTTTATCTGTTACGGGCGGCACGGCATCTTGGCGACGAACAGCCGTGAGCAGCAGGAGATGTCCACGCTCGCGTTGCAGCTCCTCCAGAACTGTCTGATGCTCATCAACACGTTGCTCGTCGAACAGACCATCGAGCGGCGGAACTTGATGGAGAGTTTAAGCGTCGAGGACTTGCGCGCGTTGACGCCGCTCTTCTACGAGCACGTCAACCCATATGGACTTTTTGAACTCGACTTGGAACGCCCGTCGTTCTTGGCGGAGGCGGCATGACGGCCAAGCGAGCGACAGTAAAAAAGGCGCTGCCGCGACAGACCCCGCCGAAAGAGATGGCAAAGAAGCTGGTGCGCGTGTTGCGCCCGCGGCATCCCGATTACCAGTATCTCAAGAAGGTCTTCCAGCACACGCGCGAACTGCTGCGCGTCAAGCCCGGCAAAGTCGAGAAACGCTTGCCGGAGTTACTCACCGATGATGAGTTGGTGTCGTTTTACGAGGCCGTCTGGCACGCGCGCCAGCCCGTCCATATGGTGATGATCAAGTTGCTGATCTTCACCGGCGTACGTAATGCCGAACTCTCAGGCGTGCGCCTCAAAGATGTAGATGTGAACGGTTATCAACTGCGAATCGAACAAGGAAAAGGTAAGAAGGATCGTTACGTGCTGTTTCCGAAAAGTTTTCGCGGTGAGTTGGCGCATTACATCGAAAGTCAACGTGAAAAAGGCGCCGGCTACCTCTTCGAGTCAAATCGCTTTCAACCATATTCGACCAGACGCATCCGGCAGATCGTCAAGCAGTATGCGGTTGAGGCGGGCATTGAAAAGAGAGTTTATCCGCACCTCTTCCGTCATCAAATCATTACCTATCTGACGAAGAAAGGGATCATCAGTCCGAAGCTACAACTTCTCAGCGGTCATTCGGAAGAGAAAAGTCTGGCGATCTACCGTGATCTGGCATTGCCGGACGTGGCTGGTGAATATGAGGAAGCGATGCGAAGCTTTCCGGTCAGATGAACTGAAGCTTATTGCCTCTTATCGCAGCTTCCCTCCTGTACGTCCAACAAGGTGCGCCGCGTCGGCCCCGAAGGCGCGCTCGGCCCCGTGGCGATCATCGCCAAATCAGACGTCTCGCGCTCGAGCGGCTTCCCCCGCATGGCCCGCCTCGGCGATACCGTGCATTTCGCGTGGACGCAGTTCGGTAAGCCCTCGCAGGTCCGCACGGCGACCGCCGACGTGAGCGCCTTCAGGTGAGTACGCACGCGATTTGTCATTTGGCGCCGCGGCTTTTCCCACACCTACAGGGGCAAAGTCCGCACCTTTATTTCAACCTCGCCGGTAATATGAGTAGAGGGTCAATTTTCAATGATGAACAAAGATGGGGAATTCCGGATATGTGTGTCAGCGCACAGACAAGTATCCTTTCTTGTGATTAACTCCCCTAAAGTTAGAAGTCTGTTACACGGCGAGAGTCGGCGACAGAGATAAAGACTGCCTATCTTTATTCAACACTGAAAATGATTTTCGCTCGGCATGTGCATTGCACTGCTGGTTATAAAGGTTGCCCTAGTTCGGCGGGGACAAGGCGGTCAGTCACGATTTAAGAAGCGGTTATGCTGAAACGGCTTACATCATTACTCCTCCTGCTGGCGGTCGGCGCTGGCGTGGCCTCGGGCGCGCCGCTGCACTCCGGCGGGCATGAGTGTGCCATGGAAGGGTCCATGGGGATGATGGATTGCTGTGAGCACGCCCGCTCACACGGCAACACGCCTGAAGTCCATGCCGCCCGCCTGTGCTGCGCGGTCAACTGTCAGAACACGGGCACGTCCGGCCCCGCCTCCGAAACCAAAATCTCCGCGCCGCAGACCCCTACATCACACCCGGCAACTCCGGCAGCCTCTGCGTTTACGATCCCGCACGTGGGTCGTTGCGTTCGCCTGTCTCACACGAACGAATCACCGCCGGTTTACCTGCTCAATCTCGCATTCCTGATCTGATCCCCCTGTAGGCCGAAGTGTGTCTGCCCGCTTCGCCTCCGACCGGAGAAAGCGGGGAAGGGATTAGTGCGGACTTAAACGCACGCGGCGGGGAGCCTTTGGTTTCAGCCGCGCCCCGGCCACCCCTTCTTACCCAACGCAGACCACGACCACTTTCAGCCGGGAGGAAGTTTGTCTCAACAGACGGCTTTCGCAATTAGCCGGGCCGCTCTCGGTATTCGGGAGTATCAACCATGCACCAGATCAGGAGGAGCACCCCATGAGGAAGTTAATCGCCGCCGTCGGCGTCGTCGCAGTCCTTCTTACCGCCGCCTGCGGCTCAGGCCCGGCAGGCTCCGAAACGAAAGAGATCAAGAGCGGCAAGGTGGGCGGCCTGACGGTCGGCATCTCGAACGCTCAAGGGGTTTTGAAACACGGGGACGAAGAGTTCACCGTCACCTTCAAGGACGCCTCGGGCAAGCCCGTGGATGTCGGGGCGGCTTCGCTCAACTTCCACATGCCCGCGATGGGCACGATGGCGGTCATGAACAACGCGGCGACGCTTACTACGACGGCCGCGCCCGGCGTCTACCGGGGCCGCGCCAAGCTCGAGGTCGGCGGCGAGTGGCAGGCGCAGATCGCTTACGAAGGCCCCGCCGGCAACGGCAAGGGTAGTTTCCCCGTGACGGCTCAGTAGCGCTGAGGCGCGGAAGGCGGCCCCGAGAGGCTCCCTATGATGGGTGTTGGGGAGTAACGGAACAGGGAACTCGCTTAAGAACGCCCACATTTGTGAAAAGCGCTACTCTTCCCCAAGTCTCGGTGAAATGTGAAGAAGGCAAGGGCCTCGCAAAACTTTAAGTTCTGCGAAGCCCTACCAACGCGGCGTTTTACTTGGTATTCTCTTTCGCAAAAGTATGTTGCAAAAGGACAGGCTTTTGCAAGGAGTTTTGCGAAGCCGACGCCGGGGGTTGAATGATGAAGATCGGTTACGCGCGCGTCTCGACGCAGGAGCAAAATCTGGACTTGCAACTTCAGGCGCTGAAGCAAGCCGGCTGCAAGAGAATCTTTCGGGAGAAAGTGTCTGAGGCGAGCCGCCAACGCCCGGAGTTCCTGCGGATGCTGGACCAGATTCGTGAAGATGACACGATAGTCGTCTGGAAGTTGGATCGACTGGCGCGCTCGACCAGAGACCTGTTGGAAACAATGGAGACGATCCGCGAAGCCGGCGTTCGCTTCCAATCGCTCTCAGAACCGTGGGCAGACACGACGACGCACGCCGGGAAGATGATTATGACGGTCTTTGCCGGCATCGCCGAGTTCGAGCGCGATCTCATCCGCGAGCGCACCGCTGCCGGACGCAAAGCGGCGAAGAGCAGAGGGGTGCGGTTCGGGCGTCCGCCGAAGCTCAATGCGGAGCAGGAACAACTGGCCCGCAGGCTGATCGGCGAAGGAAAACCCGTGAGCGAGATCGCCAGAACCTTTAATCTCCATGTGGCGACCATCTACCGGCTGTCAGGCGTTCCGGCTTAAGCGAGTTTTCTGTTCCGTTACTCCCCAACACCCATGTTGATGACGCACGACCACGCGCCGGTGGACGAGTTCGAGATGAAGCACGAGTTCATGGCGATGATGCTCGGCGTGACCCGTTCCGTGGTCACGAGGGCCACCGGCCGTCTCCAAAAGGAGGAGATGATCCGCTACACACGTGGGCGGGTGACCGTCGTCGACCGGGACAGGCTGGAGGCGACCGCCTGCGAGTGTTACGGGGTGGTGAAAGCAGAGTACGCGCGTAACGCGCATACCTGGAGGGCGTGAGATGGCAAAGATGCGCGCTACTGTTTTCCACGGGGTGAACGACATTCGAGTTGATGAAGTTGAACGTCCGCGCGCGGGAGTCGGCGAAGCCGTCATTCGCGTCACGCTGACGACCATTTGCGGCACCGACCTGCACATCGTGCGCGGCGAATATCCGGTGAAGCCCAGCCTCGTCATCGGTCACGAGCCGGTGGGAGTGATTGACGAACTCGGCCCCGGAGTAACCGGCTATGAGGTCGGTGAACGAGTACTCGTGGGCGCAATCACGCCCTGCGGCCAGTGCCGCGCGTGTCTGTCGGGACAGCTTTCGCAGTGTGGTCATGGCGAAGGCTTCGAGGCTCTGGGCGGCTGGCGCTTTGGTAACACGATCAATGGCGCGCAGGCCGAGTACCTACTCGTGCCATACGCGCAGGCCAATCTCGCAAGGATTCCGGACGAGTTGACCGACGAGCAGGTTGTCCTCCTCTCCGACATCGCCTCGACAGGGTTCAGCGGCGCGGAGTCTGCACAAATCAAGATAGGCGACGCCGTGGTCGTCTTCGCGCAGGGGCCAATCGGATTGTGCGCCACCGCCGGGGCGAAGCTGTCGGGCGCGTCTCTCATCATCGCGATAGATGGCGACCGGAATCGCCTTGAGATGGCGCGCGAGATGGGCGCGGACGTGACGATTGATTACAGCGAATCGGATGTGGTCGCGGAAGTAAAGAAGTTGACCGGCGGAGGGGCCGACGTTGCGATTGAGGCGCTCGGCACGCAGGAGACTTTCGAGTCGGCGCTGCGCAGTCTGCGACCGGGCGGCACGCTCTCCAGCCTCGGCGTCTATTCAGGCAAGGTGCAGATTCCTTACGAAGCATTTGCGGCGGGGCTGGGCGATTACCGCATCGTCACGACGCTGTGCCCCGGCGGCAAGGAGCGGATGAGGCGACTGATGGAGGTGGTCAGGCACCGCCGCGTCGATCTCACGCCATTGCTGACGCATACCTTCCCGCTTGATGACATCAAGGAGGCGTATGACCTCTTCGGCAAGCGCGCTGAAGGCGTGATCAAGGTGGCCATCAAGCCATGAAACGTGGATACGGAGTAAGGAACAGACTTTTATGAAAAAGCTCTGGATAATTTTTATCGCGATATTTGTATTTTCGTTTGCGATATTAGGCTGGGTCGGCACGGAGATTTTCCGCCAGGCCCCGCCGATTCCGCGCGAAGTCGTGACGACCGATGGCACGGTTCTGATTGCTGCGGAAGAAATCTCCGACGGGCAGAACGTCTGGCAGGCGATGGGCGGAATGGAGAGCGGCTCGATTTGGGGACACGGCTCATACGTCGCGCCCGATTGGTCGGCGGATTATCTGCACCGCGAAGCGGTCTTTATCTTGAACGAATGGTCGCGGCAGGATTTCTCAAATGACTATGACAATCTGGCTTCAGAACAAAAAGCGATCCTGCGTCAACGTCTGCAAGACACGGTACGGAAAAATAACTATGACGAGGCGACGGGCCGGCTCACTATAGAGCCGGTTCGCGCCCGCGCCTTTGAAGATAATCTCAAACACTACACCGATATTTTCGTCAACGGTAAAACCGCATACGCCGTCCAGCGCAACGCACAAGCAGACCCCGCCAAACTTCATCGGTTGAATTCCTTTTTCTTTTGGACTTCGTGGGCCTCGGCGACCAATCGCCCGAACAACACAATTTCTTACACCAGTAATTTTCCGTCCGAGCCGCTCGTCGGCAACGTGCCGACCAGCAGCGCCATTGTTTGGACAGGGGTCAGCGTCATCATGCTGTTGGCGGGCATCGGCTGGTTGGTTTGGTATTACGCCTCGCGCGAAACGGAGAGCGTGTCGGACGATGTGCCGGATGGTGACCCTTTAATCGGCGCACAAATATCGCCTTCGCAAAAAGCGACAGTCAAATACTTTTTCGTCGTCACGCTTCTATTCCTGTTGCAGATCGCGATGGGAATGCTGACCGCGCACTACGGCGTGGAGGGCGGGGGATTTTTCGGATTTCCGCTGGCCGACTATCTGCCGTACGTAGTGACGCGAACCTGGCACACGCAGATCGGGATTTTCTGGATTGCGACGGCGTGGCTCGCCGCCGGACTTTTTATCGCACCATTTATCTGCGGCTACGAACCGAAACATCAAAAGTTGGGCGTGGAGGTGCTGTTCGTTGCGTTACTAATCGTGGTCCTGGGTTCGATGGCCGGGCAATGGCTGTCGGTCATGCACATGCTGCCCGGCAGCCTTTGGTTCTGGTTCGGACACCAGGGCTACGAATACGTTGATTTAGGCAGAGTCTGGCAGGCAGCGCTTTTTGTCGGGCTGCTCTTGTGGCTTTTCCTGATTGCGCGCGCCGCAATCCCCGCGCTCAGGAGAAAAGGCACGCCGCGATCTCTGATAACTCTCTACTTTTTATCAACGGCGGGAATCGCTCTGTTCTACAGTCCGGGACTTTTTTGGGGAATGCGCTCGCACTTGTCCGTCGTCGAGTATTGGCGGTGGTGGGTGGTGCATCTGTGGGTCGAAGGATATTTCGAGGTGTTCGCGACGGTCGTCATCGCGTTCCTGTTCGCCAAGCTGCGCGTCATTCGTGCCGAGAGCGCCGCGCAGGCGGCACTGCTTTCGGGCGCGATCTATTTGAGCGGCGGAATTATAGGCACGCTGCATCACCTGTATTTTTCGGGAACGCCCACGGTGGCACTCGCCTTCGGCTCGGTGTTTAGTGCGCTTGAGATCGTGCCCCTGCTCTTGGTCGGGCACGAAGCGGTGGCGAACATCCGTCGTTCCAAAGTGCGTCCGTGGCTCAGTCAGTACAAGTGGGTGGTTTATTTCTTTGTCGCCGTCGCGTTCTGGAATCTGGTCGGCGCTGGGATATTCGGGTTCATGATCAATCCGCCGATTGCGCTCTACTACATGCAGGGCTTGAACACGACGGCGGTGCACGCGCACGGCGCGCTCTACGGCGTCTACGGCACGCTCGGACTCGGACTGATGCTGTTTTGTCTGCGGGCGATGAAGCCGGAACTCAAGTGGAAGGAGCGACCGATCTGGTTTGCGTTCTGGGCCATCAACATCGGTTTGATGTTGGAGATCGTCTTGAGCCTGCTGCCGGTCGGTTTGCTGCAAACTTATCAATCGGTATCAGTCGGCTATTGGTCGGCGCGGAGTTCCGAGTTCATGCAGACGGACCTGATGCAGACCCTGCGTTGGATGCGGATGATCGGCGACACAGTATTCGCCCTCGGGGCACTCGCGTTCGTCTATTTCGCACTCGATTTAATGTGGCAACGCCCTGAGAAGAAGGCGGTAAACGTTCCGCCGCCGGCGGCGGCAGAAGTCGTCTAACCATTCCATTATGGATATAAAAATCACGGGAGATTCGACAACACTTGCGCGCCCCGGCGAGGGGCTGAAGACCGAGAAGATGCCGGGCCACTGGGTGCTGGCCCGTCTCGGCAAACGCGTCCTGCGTCCCGGAGGGATGGAATTAACGCGCCTGATGCTCAAGCGTCTTGCCATCCGGCCCTCAGATGAAGTGATAGAGTTCGCGCCCGGCATGGGCACGACCGCACGTCTGACGCTCGCGCTCGCGCCGTCCTCCTACACGGCCGTCGAGCGTGACGAGGCGGCGGCGAAGATCGTCGGAGCTATCTGACGAGACCCGGACAGAACGGTGTGGTAGGCAGCGCCTCCGAAACCGGCCTGCCCGCGGAGTCCGCAACGGTCGTCTACGGCGAGGCGATGCTTACGATGCAGACCGAAGAGGTAAAGCGGGGCATTGTCCGCGAAGCCCATCGCCTGCTAAAGCAGGGCGGGCGCTACGCGATGCACGAGATGTGTCTCGTGCATGAGGGCCTGGACGATGACGCGAGGCGAGAGGTCGAGCGAGACCTCACGGGCGTCGTGCATCACGGCGTGAGGCCGCTGACCGTCGCGGAGTGGCGGCGGCTGCTCGAATCCGAGGGCTTCGAAGTTAAAGCTGTCGAGACGACATCAATGAGTCTGTTGGAGCCGTGGCGACTCGTCAAAGATGAAGGAGTTATCGGGGCGCTAGGGTTCGCCCTGAACGTGCTCAGAGACGGCAAGGCGCGGAGCAGAGTGTTTGAGATGAGGGGGACTTTCAGGCGCAATCGCAAGCTCCTCGCCGCAGTCGCGCTACTGGGAGTCAAGCAGTGAGCAGCTTTGACCGGCTTCAAGTAATAGAGAGCAACTATGGGTGACAAAGAGCAGGTAGAGGCATCGAGCACAGAAGTGAAACCGCTCGCCGAGCTAGTACAATACCAAGACGGCTCAATCGTGAGCCGCGTGTTGTTGAAGAGCAAGGGCGGCACCGTCACGCTTTTCGCCTTCGGCCAGGGTGAAGGCCTGAGCGAGCACACCGCCCCCTTCGAGGCGCTCGTCTTTGTGGCGGACGGCGAGGCGGAGGTAGAGATCGCCGGGGAAGTTTACAGTGTGAGGCAAGGTGAGACGATCACGCTTCCGGCAAACATTCCGCACGCAGTGAGGGCGATGACAAGGTTCAAGATGCTGCTGACCATGATACGGGCATAGAACGTAGTCAGAACAAGCAATGGGCGAACATCAAATCGAGCAGGGCGTAGACGACCGGCAGATGCGTGCGTTCACGAAGGCGTTGCTCAAAGACCTCGGTGCGCTCGAGCAGATGCTCGACACCGGCCGGATCGAGAGCGGCGTGCGCCGCATAGGCGCGGAACAGGAGATGTTCCTCGTTGATGCTCAGTTCCGCCCCGCTCCGGTCGCCGTCGAGATCATCGAGAAAGTAAAAGACCCTCGCATCACCACCGAGATCGCGCGCTTCAACCTCGAAGCCAACCTCACTCCGCGCCTGTTCGCAGGCGATTGCTTTCGCCGGATGGAAGAGGAGATCAAGGACGTCATCGGGCTGGTGCGCGAGGGCGCGCGCGCCTGCGGCGCGGACGTGTTGCTCGCCGGGATACTGCCGACGCTGCAAAGGTCTGACCTCCAGTTGAGCAGCATCACGCCCAGCCCGCGCTACCTGCAACTGAACGAAGCCATCATGCGCCTGCGCGGTGGCGCAATCTCGGTGCACATCAAGGGGCTCGAAGAGGTGACCGTCGCCTCCGACAACATCATGCTGCTCGCGAGCAGCACGAGCTTTCAGGTTCACCTTCAGGTCGGCCCCGCGGAGTTCGTGCCGCTCTATAACATGGCTCAGGCCGTGACCGCGCCGGTGCTGGCGGCGGCGGTCAACTCGCCGCTCTGGCTCGGCAACCGCCTGTGGCAGGAGACGCGGATCGCCCTCTTTCAGCACTCGGTGGACGCGCGGTCGCGGCCCGAGCAGGCGCGCGGCTTCCCGACGCGCGTCGGCTTCGGCGAGCGTTGGCTGGAGGGGTCGGTCATCGAACTCTTCCGCGAGGACATCGCACGCTTCCGACCGATCATGACGGCCGAGACGGACGAAGACTCTCTGGAAGTGCTCGCGCTCGGTGGGGCGCCTCGCCTCGGTGCGCTGTGCCTGCACAACGGCACGGTCTGGTGGTGGAACCGTCCCTGCTACGGCGTGAGCGAAGGCAAGGCGCATCTGCGCATCGAGAACCGTGTGCTCCCGTCGGGGCCGACCGTCCTCGACGAGATGGCGAACGCCGCCTTCTTCACGGGGCTGATGTCGGCGCTGCCCGAAGAGTACGGTGCGATAGATGGGCGGATGACGTTTGATGACGCCAGATCAAACTTCTGGGCCGCCGCGCGCCACGGCCTGAAGGCGCAGTTCACGTGGGTTGACGGGCGGAGCTACACCTCCGCCGCGCTCATCCTCGAACACCTCATGCCGCTCGCGCGCGCCGGACTTGAAAAGCAAAAGATTGACGCGGCGGACATCGACCTCTACCTCGGCACGCTCGAAGAGCGCGTCCGCATGGGGCAGACCGGCGCTCAGTGGGCGCTCTCCTCGCTCGCCGGAATGGGGAAGAAGGGGACGCGCGACATGCGCCACCGCGCGTTGGCCTCTGCCATGCACGAACTACAGCAGACGGGCGAACCCGTGCATCGCTGGCGTGTCATCGAGCAAGGCGAGTCGGAGCAATGGTCTGATAGTTACCGGACGGTCGGGCAGTTCATGACGACCGATCTGTTCACCATGCGACCCGACGAGTTGATTGACCTCGCCGCGAGCGTGATGGACTGGCGGCACATCCGACACGTGCCGGTCGAAGACGAACAGGGGCGACTGGTCGGGCTGCTCTCCCACAGGACACTGTTGCGACTGCTGGCGCGGGGCCTGCCCGACGGCGAGCCCATCGCAATTCGCCAGATCATGAAGACCGACCCCGTCACGGTCGCGCCCTCGACGCCGACGCTCGAAGCCATCGAACTGATGCGCACGCACCGGGTCGGGTGCCTCCCCGTCGTCGAGGACGGGGCACTGGTCGGCATCGTCACGGCGCAGGATTTTCTCGTCGCCTCGGCCCAACTCTTCGAGCAACATCTGACCATGCCCGTCGGGGCCAAAGCGTCGGCAGTCAGGTCGGGAAGGGTGCGATGAGAAGTAACAACGCTGTGGTTAAGACGGTGAAAGAGCGGCATCAATCTATATTTGATCAAATGCGGACGGGGGGCGGCGGAACACGTGGACTTGCGTCTGCCGAAGGGCATCGTTCAGGGGGACAAAGCGGAACATTTCGCGCAGCCGTGTTCGGTATCAACGATGGTCTGGTGTCTAACCTGAGCCTCGTGATGGGTGTGGCGGGTGCGGGTACGGACTCGCGGTTTGTGCTGTTGGCGGGAGTCGCGGGTCTGCTGGCAGGAGCGTTTTCGATGGCGGCGGGCGAGTACATCTCGATGCGCTCTCAACGCGAGTTGTTTGAGAACCAGATTGCCTTTGAGCGGAACGAACTCATCGAAGACCCACAAGGTGAGCAGAAAGAACTTGAGCTGACTTATAAAAGCAAAGGGATGCCGGATGATGCGGCGGTAAAGCTGGCATCCCACATGATGACTGACCCTGCCGTTGCGCTCGACACTCACGCGAGGGAGGAGTTAGGGCTAAACCCGGAAGAGTTAGGCTCTCCTTGGGGAGCAGCCCTGAGTTCATTCATCGCATTTGTGATAGGTGCAATTATCCCTGTCGTGCCATACATTCTCTTTGCTAGTCAGACCGCTTTCGCGGCGAGCGTAGTATTAAGCGCGACCGCATTGCTCGGCGTTGGAGCAATAGTTTCGAGTTTTACCGGACGAAGTATGTTGTTAAGTGCGGTACGCATGTTGGTTATCGGGGTACTCGCCGCCGCCATCACTTATCTGGTCGGCAGCATGGTGGGTGTTTCCACGGGGCCGTAAGGGCTTACAATCACCAAGCGTTAGTTGAATTCAGCAGTCCGAGTTCAACCCAAGACTGGGGTTAAGTTACAGCAAATGGCCCATTTTCCGGCTTATCGTTGCCATGGCCCAATACGCTCTTGAGAGCCTGTTGTCAATACTTACCCCCAATAACTGACCGATTACCCTTAGAGGCAGAAAAAGAGTGCCCTCAAAAGCCAGAAGTAGTAAATTCCTACCTATGGTAATGAACAAAAAACTGCTCTCGCTCGCCCGTCTAAGCGAAAAAGGTCAACTGACAATCCCCGCCGAGTACCGCCGCGCCCACCAGCTTGAGCGCGATTCAGCTCTCGTGCTGGTCGAGATCGGCGACGCGCTTGTCCTCATCCCGCATGATGACGCGCTGGCTACAGTCACCGCGCGCCTCGAATCGGCGCTCAAAGGGGCGGGCGCAAGCGCCGACGATCTCGTCAGGGCGGCTGAGGAAGCGCGCGCCGAGATTGTGCGTGAGGAGTTCGGTGAGACGGACGAGGACGCGCGGTGAGCGCGCCTCCTCCTGCGTCGCTCGTCCGGGTCTTTCCCGACTCGAACGTGCTCGTCGAGGGTCTGTTCGCTCCGTGGAGCGCGTCGCGGGCGATTCTCATCCTTGCGCGGGCAGAACTCTTCAAACTCGTCCTTTCGCCCTACGTCGAGGAAGAGGTGGAGCGAGCACTCCTTAAAGTTCTGGCGAGGGATGAAGGGGAAGGCTCGCGCCTGATTGACGACTATGCTCTGGCGCTCAAGCTGCTCGCGCCAGAGCGCACTGGGAGGATTACCCGCGCCGAGTTCGACGCGCATCGAAAGCTGATCCGTCACGGCAACGACGTGCCGGTGCTGATCACGGCGATTAAAGCCAGACCCGACTGGCTGGTGACGGCCAACACCGAACACTTTACTCAGGAGGTAGCGGCGCACACGGGGCTGCGGATCGTCACGCCGCACGAATTCCTGCGCTTGTGTGGCATTCGTCTGCCGTCCGGCTGAAACGAGATGATTCCCGTCGCGGGACAATACCTGAGAGTCAATGAGAGTCACCAGCTTCTGGTGAGCGTCTCGAAGCATCTTTATGTGCTGAAGTCCGGCAAGGTGACTCACCAGAAGAAGGCGATGGACGTGATCCTGAAGAACTATCGTCGCACCGGGCGCATCACAAGGAATACTTGATGCGTTTGGCTGGCGCTTTGAGCGTGGGACCGCTCTTCATCCAAAGCATGAATTTGGGCAGGTCTAGAACCCATGGAGTCTTGCAGCTTGCCGTCGAAGAAAACGTATTCGCCGTGAATTGAGTGTTATCACTTAAGCTTTGTGAGTGGTTGTTCGGTTGTGGGCGCAAGGCAAAGAGTGTAGTTTGGGAGTGATGTAAACCACGTGCTAATTCTTTTGGAGGCGACATGAAGCAGGAGAAAGAGATTGAGGTCGAACGGTCTTATGCGGCGAAAGAGACTATCGCCAAGCTGCGTCGCCTAGCCGACGCTTTGGAGGCGGAGCAAACTTTCGAGATACAGATCGGCGGCGAGCGCATCTACGTTCCGCCTTACGCCACCATCGAGTTTGAGTATGAGCGAGGGGACAGTTATGAAGAGATAGAGATCGAGCTTAAGTGGAAGCGTAACGAGTAAGATTATTTACACTGGCGAGAAAAAGATCGCATCGAAATTCTGCGTGTGACTGGCGGCGGCATTCATCGCCCTCTCACTGTCGCAATAAATTTAGTCGGACGCGCTTGAGCCGCGACGCCGTGGTATTGATGGATAAGGAGAAGACTTAAATGAATCAAACAGGAAAGCAAACCGCGATGGAAACGAACGAGCCGCAACGGTTAAACGATGTGCTGGATCGTCTCCTCGAATTTGACTCCGGCGGGCTGCCGGTCTTCCATGGGAGTATTTTTGGTAATGGTGAAATTGCGAGTACGAGAAGCAGCGGAGGCAGGCGGGATTAAAAACGCCTTGCAATTATCAAAGGTTTCGGGCATCTCACCGGATACGGCGGTGCAGTTGTGGGAAAATGAAACGGACGTTGTGTCGCTTGAAATGCTGGATGGCTTGTGCGATTCGCTGGGCTGTAAGTTGTCCGATCTGCTGGTGCGAACACAGGAGCAAGAGCAACTCAAGCGAGCCAAAGCGCGATGGGAGAATGAGGGTGGGGCCGTGTGACTATGAAGTCAACCAGAGGAAGCT
>JBGTBQ010000023.1:0-12658 GCA_041749275.1 Pyrinomonadaceae bacterium
GGATACGCCAAGCCATCACCCGCGCCATCGCCGATCAGGCGCTCACCATCCGCATCCCTGTTCACATGATCGAAACGATCAATAAGCTGATCCGCACATCGCGTCTGCTTGTACAGGAACTCGGCCGCGAACCGTCCAGTGAAGAGATCGCAAAACGGATGGACATTCCCGTTTCAAAGGTGCGAAAGGTTCTGAAGATCGCGCAGGAACCAATTTCGCTGGAAACGCCCATCGGCGAAGAGGAAGATTCGCATCTCGGGGACTTTATTGAGGATCGTTCGATACTTAATCCAGCGGAATCGGTGACGTTCTCCAATCTGCGTGAGATCACCGACGAAGTTCTTGCAACGCTTACGCCGCGTGAAGAAAAAGTGATAAAAATGCGCTTCGGCCTCGGCAACACCGGCTCGGAACACACGCTCGAAGAGGTCGGCCAGCACTTCGCCGTCACACGCGAGCGCATCCGGCAAATCGAGGCGAAGGCGCTCCGCAAACTGCGCCATCCGTCGCGGTCGCGCAAACTCAAAGCATTTCTGGAAGGCACCCGGCAGTAGGGAACGACCCGCATCGAGTGGTAAACTGATGGCAGGCTTGAATCGGCAAAATTCGAGCCTGCCATCTCGCTTTTGCGGAAGCATTTTGCAGTGTGTGACCGTTTAGAGGCGGGCTATGCCCGCCGGTTCAAGTCGCGCATTGAAACGGCGGGCATAGCCCGCCTCTAAACGAGGCAGCTACTTTTACGAATGTCGAAAAGAATTATCGAAAGTTACCGGCGTAAGCTCGCCACCGAAGAAGGCTGGATTTTGAAGCGCGGCGCGCAGCTACGCATCGCGCTGTGCTACCCGAACGTGTACGGCGTCGGGATGGCGAACCTCGGTTTTCAGGCAGTCTACGAGCTTTTCAATAACATCCCGGATATCTCGTGTGAGCGCGTCTTCCTGCCGGATGAGACGGAGATGCGCGAGTATGAAAAGTCGGGCGCGGCGCTCCTCTCGCTCGAATCGCAATCGCGTGTGCGCGACTTCGACCTTGTCGCCTTCTCCATCTCGTTCGAGACCGATTATCTCAACATGGCGCGGATGCTGAAGCTCTCCGGCGTCCCCGTCTGGGCGCGCGAGCGGACGCACCATGATCCAGTTGTCCTGATGGGCGGCGCGGCGTCGTTCCTCAATCCGGAACCGATTGCGGATTTCACGGACGCCGTGGCCGTCGGCGAGGGCGAAATTCTCGTCCCCAAACTCGCCGACCTGATTTTCGAGAATGCCGATGAGGGCGGGACGAAGGAGGACTTACTCTTGAAACTCGCGCGCGTGGGGCGCGGGTTCTACGTGCCTTCGCTGTACGAGGTGACGTACAACGCGGACGGGACAGTCGAAGCCTACAGGCCGAAGGAAGAGGGCGTGCCGGAGCGCGTCGGGCGGATGGTCGCGGCGGAGAACCCGAAGGAAGGGAGTTTGCGCCGCGCCATACGTCGCGGCGACCTCGACATCGTTGCAAAGTTGAAAGAATCGGAAGTCTTCGCTCCCTCGACCGTCATCTTCGCGCCCGAGGCGGAGATGGGCGAGCGGTTTCTCATCGAGATTTCGCGTGGGTGCTCGCAGGGGTGCCGCTTCTGCTGGGCCGGCTATAACTACTGGCCGCCGCGCGTCGTGCCGGCGCGCGACATCCTCGCTAAAGCCGAAGTGTGGCGCGCGAAGACGGATAAGATCGGCCTCGTCTCCACCGCTGTCTGCGACCACCCGGAGATCAGCGAAATCTTGCAGGGCCTCCGGCGGATGGGGTTCAAAATTTCCGTGTCGTCCCTGCGCCTTGACCAGATCGAAGAAGAGTTGTTGGACGTGCTCGTCGAATCGGGCGACCAGCAGATCGCGGTCGCGCCGGAGACCGGCTCCGACCGTCTGCGGAAGGTCATCAACAAGAATCTGACAAACGACGAGATCGTTGACATCTGCGGCGCGGTCTTCGACCGCGGGATGCTGACCGTCAAACTCTACCTAATGGCGGGTCTGCCGACCGAACGGGACGAAGATTTGGAAGAGATGGTCGTGCTCGTCGAGCGAATCAAAGACCGGATGCTCGAAGCGGGCCGGAAGTTTGGGCGCGCGGGCAAAATTATCCCGGCGCTGAACGGGTTCGTGCCGAAGCCGAACACGCCTTTTCAGTGGGAGCCGGTTTGCGAGGAGCGCGAGCTGAAGCGGCGGCTGAAGTGGCTCAGTAAAAATCTGGCGCGCATCCCGAACGTCGAGGTGCGCGTGATGTCGGCGCGCATCGCGCACGAGCAGGCGCTCTTCTCTTCGGGCGACCGTTCGGTCGCGCGCGTGATTGAGGCCATGACGCGGCACCGCGATGACCTCGGTATGGCCCTGCGCGAGACGAATGTTGACGCTGCTTTCCACACCAGCCGCGCGCGCGCTTACGGGGAAGTTCTGCCGTGGGAGATCGTGGATGCCGGGATGGGCCGCCCCTTCCTTGAGAAAGAGCACGAGCGCGCGCAAATCGCCCGCTCGACCGCGCCCTGCCCGTCGGTTGACACCTGCACGCGCTGCGGCGTCTGTCCGACCACATGGCTCGCCGCCGCGCCCGCCAGTTTGGTGCAACTGCAAGGACTCGCGGTCAGTGCTTGAACGGATCGCGGATTGAGTTTAGCCGAATTTCCGCATCCGCCTTATTCCAGTCGCGGGCCGAACGCTCAAGTTAAGAGTGGAGAGGCCAAAATCCGTTTCAATTCAGGAACTGAAAATCCGTTGGGTTGTCCTTGAGTTGTCCTTCCGCCGCAAATGAGGCAGCGATTTCGGCCTCCGACCATGCCAGCAGCAGCGCCTCGGCGCCCTGCCCTTCCAGCGGCTTCGAGAAGAAATATCCTTGCCCGTATTCGCACTTCAGCGCGCGGAGTTGCGCGAGTTGCTCGACGGTCTCGATGCCCTCGGCGACAATCTCCATGCCGAGGTTGCTGCCGAGCGTAATGATCGTGCGGACGATTTCGGAGTTCTCATCGCCAGCGCCCATCCTGCCGATGAAGTAGCGGTCAATCTTGAGCTGGTTGACGGGGAAGCGGTGGAGATAGGAGAGCGAAGAGTAGCCGGTGCCGAAATCGTCAATGCCGACGTGGATGCCGAGCGCGCGGAGTTGCTTGAGCATGGAGCTGGCGGTCTCCGCGCTCTGCATCATCACCGATTCCGTAATCTCCAGTTTCAGACAGCGCGGGTCGAGGTCTGTCTCCCGCAACGTTCGCTTGATGCGCTCGATTAGATCAGGCTGCGCGAACTGCTTGCATGAAAGGTTGACGCTCACGGTAAGCGGGCGGAAGACGGGCGAGAGCTTTTGCCACTCGCGCATCTGGCGACATGACTCTTCGAGCACCCACTGGCCGATCTCGACGATGAGGCCCGTCTCTTCGGCGACCGGGATGAACTCGCCGGGCGGGACGAGGCCGCGTTCCGGGTGCTGCCAGCGCACGAGCGCCTCGAAGCCCGCTATTTTTTCGTCTTCGATCCGGACTATCGGCTGATAGTGAACGCGAAGTTCTCCGCGCTCGACCGCGCGCCGGAGGTCGCTCTCCAGTTGCAGCAGAGCCACCGCGCGCGCGTGCATCACCGTGTCGAACACCTCATGGCGAGCCTTGCCGTTCTCCTTGGCCCGGTACATCGCCGTGTCGGCATCGCGGAGCACGTTTTCGGGATGCTCGTAGCCGATGGTCGAGAGCGTGATGCCGATGCTGGCGGTGGTGTAGACCTCGTGGCCGTTGAGGTTGAAAGGGCGCGTCAACTCCTTCTGCACGCGCGCGGCGACGCGCTCGGCATCCTCGAAGTCCTCAAGGTTGTCGAGCAGGATGGCGAACTCGTCGCCGCCCAGCCGCGCCACCATGTCACCGGGTCGCACGCAATTCTCCAGCCGGCGCGCGATCATCACGAGGAAACGGTCGCCCGCGACATGGCCCAGAGAGTCGTTGATATTCTTGAAGCGATCCATGTCGAGAAACAGCACGCCGTAGTGGTGGTCTTCTCGTTCGACCGTGTGCTGGATAGCCTGTCGCAGTCGGTCGGTCAGGAGACTCCGATTCGGCAGCCCCGTCAGCGCGTCATGGAACGCGGCGCGGCGGAAATGCTCGCGGCTCTCCGCCAGCTCGCGGCTGATGCGGTTCTGCTCGCTGATGTGGCGGCTCAACTCCTCGACATGGCGCTCGGTCTGTTCGGTCTTCGCCGCCACCGCCACCATCTCGATGTTCTTGGTGTAAGTCCGGTAAGTCCAGTAGACGATGGCGACCACGGGCGCGACCGCGACGACCACGAAGTAGCCGACGGTGTTGCCCGCCTTGACGATGAGGGCCGCGGCGAACGCGCCCGCGAAGTAGGTGATCGAAGTCCAGAGGTAGTTGTCCGTCCAAGTCTGCCAGAGCGGTTTGTCGGTCTTCAACCCCTGCGCCACCGCGACCGCGCCCGTGTTGGTGAGGTACTTGACGAGCGCCATGACGCAGATGGCGCTGACAAAGTTGGCGTCAAAGGAGACCCCAACTCCGGCCAGCCCCGTGATGGGGCCGAAGAAGACACGAACGGCCCAGACGCTGAGAAAGGTCGAGATGGACATCACCGCCGCGTTGAAGGCAAAGGTGAGCGCCTTCCGACTGATGCCGATGGACGAGCAGATGCCTTCGGCAGCCGCCAGCAGCACGCCCGCCTCTCCGCCATAGACGAGCATCGTCAGGAAGATGAAGGTGTCCGAGACCGTGATCTGCCCGTTGATGCCGGGCAATCGGACGACCATCCGCGAAGCGATGGTCACGGTCGAGATAGCCAACAGCATGAAAGACAAGTCTATTCGCGAGACATCCAACCGGGAGGCGCAGAACAGGCCGACCGCCGCGCCGAACGCGACGACCACCCACATATATGGTTTGGCGAGCTTCTGCCTACTCATAATCTCACGGTGGACTCTGAACTTTGAGGTTAGGCTTCGGAGGGGGCAAGTCGCGCAAACACAAGGCGGACTTTCGTCCGCAAAAGTATGAGCAATGTCCATGCCAGTTAGACGGCGGGAAAATCTCTGTCAATTTCCTACTGTCATGCCGGCGGCGATGATTCTCTGTCAGGGCAGGATGACCGATTCAATCACTTTGCCTCACACCCGCCTATCCGTCTGGCGAGACTGAAGATCAAAGCACTGCTCAAGATAAACCGACGAGGGCCGTGCGAAGAGACCGGCCCAAAGCCTTCATTGAGGGTTGATAAAGCCGCTGCTTTTAGCCGTGTGGTCGAAATTGTAATCGTAGACATAGCCCGGCAGTTTGATGGGCTTCGACCACTGAACTTGTACCATGACCTGCCCGTTCTGTTTCTGCACGTTGATGTGCATCTCAGGAGGCAGATCATTCTCTTTGGCACTGGCCCGTAGTTGCGATTCGACCCACTGGGTCGTCTGCCCCGGAGGATAGGCCGCTTTGTTAACGATGTCCTGCATGAAATCCTTGAACAGGAAAGCGTTGTAGGCGGTTGGCGCATACTGGTAGGTGGAGTATGCGCCGACGGCTATGACGAAGATGATAATAAGAAAGTTCAGGCGCGAGCCGCCCTGTTCGCCGTGGGCGCCCGACCCGCGGCGAGTTGTTTGCGAGTGGGTCATGTCGAGGTTCCTTCTGTCAGGGGCTTTAAATCCGAGCAGTCCGAAGCGCGGAGCGAAGCGCGGCCCGAAGGACGCGAGCCGAGACTTCCTTTCCGTCCACGACGCGCGCACGGCCTATCTTCTCAAGCAACACCCACTGGACGCGCCCCCCCACGCTCTTCTTATCGGCACGAAGCGCGCGGCGGATTAGCTCCGCCTCAAGATCGTCGGCGCGCGGCAGGCGACCTGCCAGTCGCACCGCTTCTCGTAATAATTCTAACTCCGATGAGGCAAGCAAGCCTAGTCTTTTTGAAATCTCGGCGGCGGCGATCATCCCGTGGCCGACCGCCTCGCCATGCCGGAAGCGGCGGTAGCGCGTCACAGCTTCGAGCGCGTGGCCGACGGTGTGGCCGAAGTTCAGGATGCGGCGCGAGCGCGCGTCCGCCCGCCCGACATCTTCGCGCTCGTCGCCCGCGACGATCTGCGCCTTGAAGGCGCACTGCGCGGCGATGAGTTGCGCCAACTGGCGCGCGCGCGCCTCCGGTCTCCGCGCGAGTTTCTCACCATGCTGTTCATAGTCTAGGTATTCCACCGTCCGGAGGAACAAAGCCGGGTCGCCCGCCGCCCCCTGCTTGATCGCCTCGCACCACCCGGCGGTCAACTCGCGGCGCGGCAGCGTTTGCAGCGTCTCGGTGTCAATCACAACGGCGCGCGGGTGATGGAAGGCGCCGACGAGGTTCTTCCCCGCTTCCGTGTTGACGCCGGTCTTCCCACCGACGGACGAATCAATCTGCGCGAGCAGCGTCGTCGGCGCCTGAATGAAAGAGACGCCCCGCAAATAGAGCGCCGCCGAGAACCCCGCAAGGTCGCCGACGACGCCTCCGCCGAGCGCGACGACCGCGTCGCTCCTTTCCAGCCCCGTCTCTGACAAGAACCGCAGTGCGCGCTCCGCCGTCCTCAGATTCTTGAAACGTTCGCCCTCTCCCATCAGCCAGTGCGCGACCGTGAAGCCCGCGCCGCGCAGACTCTCGACGGCGCGCGCGCCATAGAGTCCGAACACGCGCCGGTTCGAGACGACGGCCACGCGGCTGGTGCGCGGCGACAGGCTTTCGCGCGCGACGGCGCCCAGACGGTCGAGCGCGCTCGCGCCAATCTCAATCTGATAGCCCTCGCCCCGTTTGAGGCGCACAGCCACCTTCCACACTTCTTTTTCGTCAGCCATACAAATGCTTTAAGCGCAGATGTTGGAAAGCGCGCCCACGAGCCATTGATTCCTCGTTCTCAATCGCCCAAGGCCGCGAGCAGTTCATCCGCCAGCAAGTCGAAGCTGAGTTCTCCGCCCCACACGAGACGCGCCAGTTCCTCGACCGAATAGCGCGATGCGGTGTTCCACACATCAACCAACTCGTCGCCCGCCGCGCGCGCGGCGTACCAGCGCCGTCCGTGCCGCCCTCGCAGGTGCTCGCGGAAGCCCGCCGCGAAGAGACGCGCTCGCAGGCGCGTCGCCGAACGCGCGGACTCTTCGGCGTCGAAGAGTTGCGTGGCCGCGGCGCGGCGGAAGCCGGTGGCCTCGCCGTGCAGCGCCCGGTAAGTTTCCTGCGTCTGTTCGGAGCGCATATCATTTCCCCCGTGCAGCGCCAACCAGTAGCGCAGGCCAGCGCATTCGCGGCGCGCGTCGTACAACTCGATGAGCGCGAGGAAATGGGCCGCCTCTTCAGCTTCCGTCGCGCGCATCCCGCGCTGCGCTCCGAGCCAGACAGCATCATGGAACAGATTTGAAAATAACAGCGCGTGCCCTTCGTTGGTCGCTTTGTCCGGCGAGTAAATGAATTCCGGATGACGCACCGCCGCGTCGCGCGAAGACCAAGCGAAGGGCTGCGCCCGCCCCGCCTCGCGGACAGTCTCTCGCATCCACTGCGCCCCGCCCGCCGACGCACCGACCACGAGGCGCACGTCTCCCGGCGGTTCGATGGCGAAGCACGCCGACCATGCCTTCTTCAGCGGGCGCGACTTCGCGTCAACCATCACTTTGCGTTCCGCCTCAGCGCGGATACCCAATCCCGCCAGCGTCCCGGCGCAGGCCGCGTGAAACCAATCGGATGGAAAGTAAACGTCGAGATGCGCGGCGCGCGCGAAGAAAAACTCATCGGCGGGTTGTAAGACGCCCGCCGCGCCCCGCGGCGTGTGACGCGCCGCCCAACGCGAAAGACGCATCGTATAGGCGGGCGCGGTGCGTTCAAGAAAGAGATCAGCCGACGCGGCCAACCGTTCGAGGTCAACGCCCGTCACTTCTTCGCGGAGAGCACGCACGCCGTCAAAGCCGAGGTCGCGCGCCGCGACGCCCAAAGCTTCAAGGCGCGCGGCGCGCAGGTCATCGCACGGTCGCACGGCGTCGAACCAGCGGGCCGCGAGTTCGCCGCGCCGCATGGCATCGCTCTCGCCAGCAATCCGGTCGGGGACATCATCCGCCGCGACGCGCCCGCCTCCCCAACTGACCCACCCATGCTCTTCACAGCGACGCAACTCCTCCGTCACCGCGCGCGCGCGCGTCTTCAGATACTTGTCACACGCCGCGCCCGCCAGAGCGTGCAAACCTGCTCGCTCCGTCTCGAACTGCTCCGGCGTCTCGTCGAGCGCACGGCGCAACTCTTCAATCGCCGCACTCGTCCAGAGGTCGGCGTAGCGTTCCTCCGTCGGCTCGAAGTCGGCTCGCGCGACGAGACCGGCATGATGCCTGTACCGCTCGCGCTCGACAGCGGAGTGGTAGGCGGCATAGTCGCGTCGGTAGTCGCTCGGGTTCATCTTCCGCGGGCTACGACTCCGGCCTGCCGGATTGAGTCGTGAGCTTTTTGGGGTTAGTAAAATGCAGATTGTAGCATGACCGGAGCAGGCTTGATTCCGATGTCTGACGGCAGGGTGGGCGAAAGACGCGATGGGAGAGTTGACCAGAAATAGAGAACGGGCGTGGCACTCTTGGGGAATGCCACGCCCATTCTAATTTGTGGCTACTGTCCTCACCCCAGCAACCACTGAGACGGAGGATCCACCAACCGTCTCTCTTGCCCCGCAATATACATCGCAAAGCCTATGCCATGCAATAGGATACTTAATATCCTTGATAACCTGCGAGTTTAAAGGGGAATCTTCATGCTGGCGGGAAGAGGCCGAGTTAATTTTGAAAACGCGTGTAACTCTTGCACTCCGCCGCGAGAAAAAATTTCTCACGCGGCTCCGAGTTTCTCGCCTATCACGGAGGCCAGTCTTGCCGCCAGAGTCTCTATTTCGTCCTGACTTTCGCCTTCGATCATCACGCGCGCCAGCGGCTCCGTCCCCGAATAGCGCAATAGCAAGCGGCCACGCCCGCCGAGGCGCGCCTGCGTCTCGCGCGCGCACCGCGCGATCTCCTCCACCTCGTCGAACGGCAGTTTCTCGCGCACCCGCACGTTCGTCAAGACCTGCGGGAAGCGCTCGAAGCCCGCGGTCAACTCGTGCAAGGGCGCGCCTGTCTCCCTCATCACGCGCAACAACCGAAGCGTTGTGAGCATCCCGTCGCCGGCGAGGCTCACGCGCGGGAAGATGAGGTGGCCCGACTGTTCGCCGCCCAACTCAGCGCCCGTCTTCAGCAGTTCTTCAAGCACGTACTTGTCGCCCACGTCCGTGCGGAGCAACGCGATGCCGCGTGAACGCAGGGCAAGCTCAAGCCCGAGGTTGCTCATCACGGTGGCAACCACCGAGCCGCTCGGCAGTTCTCCGCGCTCGGACAGGTGTTTCGCCAGCACCCACAACGTTGCGTCGCCATCCACGAAACGACCGTGCGCGTCAACGAACAGGGCGCGGTCGGCGTCGCCGTCGAAAGCGACGCCGATTTCGGCGCCCTCCGCGATGACTCTGTGCCGCAAACCCTCGACGTGAAGCGAGCCGCTATCACGGTTGATGTTGCGTCCGTCCGGCGCGTCGTTGATGGAGACGATGCGGGCGCCGAGGCGTTCGAAGAGCGCGGGCGCGAGTGCGAACGACGCCCCGTTGGCGCAGTCAATTACGACCCGCAGACCTTCGAGACGAAGACCGGCGGCGACCTCCACGGCGAGATAGTCGAGGTAACGCGCTGACAGGGTTACTAAAGGTCGTCGGTCTTGCCCACCGTTTACGAGGTTTTCCGCGCGCGGCTCATTTGCCCCATGCGCTTCACGCGGCGTGTTTTTTCTCTCGGCGTAGATGTCGGCTTCGATCAGGCGCTCGGTCGCGTCGTCGAGTTTGCGGCCCGTGGGAGCGAAAATCTTGATGCCGTTGTCATGGTAAGGATTGTGCGAGGCGCTGATGACGACGCCCGCGTCCGCCGGGAGCGTGCGCGCCAGATACGCCACGCCCGGCGTCGTGATGACACCCGCCGACTCACACGCCGCGCCGCCCTCGCGCGCGCCTTCAAGAAATGCTTCTTCGATCCACGCGCCTGACTCGCGTGTGTCACGCCCTGAAAGGATCAACGGCGCCCGCCCGTTTCCGTCCGCTAAATGTTTGGCGAGCGAGCGCCCCGCCTCGCGCACCGTCGCGGCGTCGAGCGGGAACCGCCCCGCCTCGCCGCGTATGCCGTCAGTGCCGAATAGTCTTTTCATCGTCGCAAATATTAAGAGTTTGAAGTTCTCCAAGTTCCAAGTTGGCGGCAGAATTTTTTGACTTTGAACTCACCGGTTGATAGTGAACTCAGCAGGACTGGTGGCAAGTAGTTCGATGCGGCCTTCGAGGTTCGGGGGGAGCGTGAGGCGTGGGCGCAACACGCCGTCCGCGGTCTGCTCCAGAGTGAGACGAAAATCCTGCGGGCGTAGGGTGCCGACCACGGAGCGTGGGCCGCGCACCGTGATGGCGGCGGCGGCGGGCTGCGCCTGCCCGCCGGATGCCGAGACGACCGTTACTTCGCCAAAGCGCCTTTCGATTATCTCCTCGCTGATCTCGACGCGCACCGTGACGACCGATTCGAGCGGCACGACTTTGCGATCCACGGTGTCAACGACGGTCTGCGTCAGGAACGTCTCGCGCTGGTCGCCGAGCAAGATGGTCTCGGTGTGCGTCTTATCCATGGCCAGCACATGGCTTTCGGGGCCGCGCACGTGGACGCGCGCGGGTGTGATCTGCACCGCGCCACGTATGTAGCCTTCCGGCACCTTGCCCTCGAACCTTGCCTCGATCTCGACTTCCCGCTCGACGATTGGCTCCAACCGCAGCGCGACGCTGCGCGGCTCGATGCCGACAATACGCACGCCCGCGGGCAAATCCAACGTGACGTTTTGAGCCGTCAGGCGGAGGACGCGCTCGCCGGGGCGGAGTTGCGTGATATTGGCGCGGGCAACCAGATTGCGCGCATTGACCTCGGTGAGACGGCCCTGACTGCCCTCCAGCGTCACATCCACTTCGTCGGTAGGTTCGTTGCTGATCTCGACGTTGTCGGGTAAGACGAATTCGAGCGGGACGCCGCGCAGGCGCACCGTGGCGGGCGCGCGCAGCCCCGTCACGGCGAACCACAATCCCACCGCGATCACGAGCGCCAGAAGCTTCAGACCGAGGTCTTCGAGGAAAATCTCGCGCAGCCACTCCGAGACCACGCGTCGCGCGTCGCCCGTCGTGCTTCTTCTACTCGCTTTACGGAATGCCATTGGTTCAGAGGGTCAGAGGCCAGAGGTTCGAGGTCAGTGAGAATCAGTTTTCACTGACCTCGAACCTCTGACCTCGAACCTCTGTATTTTCCGTCTCGGCCTCGGCCTTCTCGACTTCATCATCGCGGTGAGAGGCAGGTTCGAGCGCTTCGAGGATGGCGGCGCGCAGCTTCGTCGCGTCAAGGTTCCGCCGGATGTGGCCCCCTTGTACAAATGAAATGAGTCCTGTCTCTTCGGAAACGACGACGGCCACGGCGTCCGTGTCTTCGGTGATGCCAATGGCGGCGCGGTGTCGCGTGCCGAGGTCTTTCGAGAGCATCGGGTTCAAAGTGAGCGGCAGGAAGCAAGCGGCGGCGGCGACGCGGTGCGCGCGGATGACCACCGCGCCATCGTGCAACGGCGTTGTCGGATTGAAGATCGTCACCAGCAGATCGTAAGAGAGTTCCGCATCCATCTTCACGCCGCCCTCGATCACGTTGTTCAGACTGGCCGCACGTTCGATGACGACGAGGGCGCCCGTCTTCGTCGAGGCGAGCGTGGTCGCGGCGAGCACGATTTCGTCGTAGACTCCCTCGCCGAACTGCCCGCGGTGGCGCAGCAGCAGCGGGATACGGATGCGGTTGCCGAAGGTGATGAGCGCCTGCCGGATTTCGTTCTGGAAGAGGATGATGATGGCAAAGCCGACGTAGATCGGCGCGGGCCTCAAGACGAACTCAAGCGTCGCCAGATCGTAATTGGCGGCGACCCAGTAGAGGAGGGCGAGGGCGCCAATGCCGGCGGCCATCGGCGCGGCGCGCGTGCCGCGGATCAGCTTCAGCAGCGCGTACACCATCAAAAACACAAGGAAGATATCCACGTAGCTGTGTGGCTCGCGGACTCTGTCCAGATAGTGATTGTATGATGGCTGAAGCATCTCTAATTTTCGGTTGTAGATGTGCGATTCTCGATTTCAATTTGAGGTCGGGGATTTCGGTTTCGGACGACATACCCTTATCCAATCGAAAATGTGAATGTCCGGTTCCCTTCGCCCGAAGTGCTGGGGGATCGGTTCGTCTTGGGCGTGGTCTTCCTGCCGGAGGCGACCGCGAAAAGAGTCTTGATGGACTTTCAGTATGTCCGGCCCGTCTGGAACAGCCGACCAGACACCCTCACCCTTAACAGTCGCTTTCGACCAAGCACGCCGACACGCATCCGCGCCAATTATGCCGCAAAAACCGTCGCAAATCAACGCGGCTGGTGGAGGCGATTTTGAAGAATGGGCTTTAGAGCGTGTCCAAAAAGCCATGTGCCGAAGCTCCGTGAGGAGCGGAATGTTTATAGCCCATCGCGTGACACGAGGTCGCTGAAGCTCCGTGAGGAGCGACATGGTAGGCGCTGCCGCCCCTCCGGGGCTTGAAAGAACAAGGGGAGAGCGG